>NZ_JBJEHY010000001.1:0-19540 GCF_051876515.1 Nocardioides sp.
GGCAGGACCCGGCGCACCGCGTAGAACTCCGGCCAGCTCGGCGAGGTCTCGCTGCGCATCGGGAGCCGGCCGATGTAGCCGTCGCGGTCGAGTCCCCAGCCGTCGGCGCCGGCGAGGTGGGTACGGGCGAGGCGCTGGCCGAACTCGGTGGCCGCGTCCGAGGGGTGCTTGGTGCCGGGCTCGACCCACTCCAGGATCAGGCAGTCCGACGTCACCGCCAGCACCTCGGGGACCGGGACCCCGCCGGGCACCGCGAGCCAGCGCAGCCCGTCGGCCTCGGTGGCGTAGAAGTCGTCCGGCGCGCCGTGGAGCGTCTTCATCAGGGCCGAGTGGCCGTTGGTCAGGCGCAGCCGTACGGCGGTCGAGATGTCGCCGCCCGCGACCGGGGCGGTGGACACGACCTTGCTGCCGAGGAGCTCCTCGGCTCGGCGCGCCACCCCCGGTTGGCGCGTCATCGCAGCGGGGGACTCCCCGCTCCGGGCCGCCCCACGGTGGTCAGCAGGCTGGCCAGGAGCGCGTCGCAGGTCCGTTCGACCATGGCCAGCACCTCCTCGAATCCTTGGGCACCACCGTAGTACGGGTCCGGAACTTCACCACCCGGTCCGAGCGGATCGAAGTCGCGGAACAGGCGTACCCGCTCGCTCGCGCCGCCGAGGTCCGCGAGGTTGGAGCGGTCCATCGCCAGCACCAGGTCGCGCTCGAGCAGCCACTCGCGGCGGAACTGCTGCGCGCGGTGCCGCGTGGGGTCGTACCCGGCCGCGGTGAGGGTGGCGGCGGACCGGTCGTCCATCGACTTACCGACGTGCCAGCCGGCCGTGCCGCAGCTGTCGACGGCCACGGCACCGTCCAGCCCGGCGCTGACGAGGCGGTCGTTCATCACCACGTCGGCCACCGGGGAACGGCAGATGTTGCCCAGGCAGGCCATCGTGATCCGGTACGGACCCGTGGTCTGCTGCGCCGGCAGCGCGGGGGTCGCGCGTGATGCGGTCACTCGTGCCGGGTCACTCGTGCTGGGGGAGTGCCGTACGCACGACCCACGTCGAGAACGTGATGATGATCGAGCCCAGCACCGCCCACCAGAAGCCGTCGACGTGGAAGCCGATCCCGACCTTCTGGGAGAGCCACGCGACGAGCATCAGCAGCAGCGCGTTGACGACCAGCAGGAAGAAGCCGAGCGTCAGCACGATGATCGGCAGGGACAGCAGCTTGGCCACCGGTTCCACGACCGCGCTGACCAAGCCCATGATCAGGCTGACCACGAGGAGGTCCACGATCTTCTCGCTGAACTCGGCCTGGCCGCTGGTGGCACCCTCGAACCAGATGCCCGACAGGAGCCAGGTGCCGACGGCGAGGCCGGCGGCGGTGGAGATCAACCACATCAGGAATCGCATGACGCCAGCCTAGGGGGCCGGGCTCGCCCGGGGGCAGGGTCCAGGGTCACGACCGCGGCACGTACTACGAACCGGTGTTGGGCCGCCCCCGTCATGCAAGCCGGCGTCGGGGTGGGCCTGCGTCATGCGAACCCGAACCAATAGGTCCCGGTTCGCATGACGCGGGCGCGCCAGCGGGCGTGGATGGATGACGCAAGGGGCCGGGGGACGCGTACGTATGACGCCCGTCCGGGGCAGCGGAGTGGCTCAGGCGGGGCAGGTCACGGCCGTCAGCAGAGGCGCCGTCACGGCGATGTCGTCGTTCGTCTCGTAGTTGGCAGTCGGGTACGGCCTCTGCACCGGTTCGACGGTGAAGGTGTACGAGACCTCGAGGATGCCGTCCACCGCCGGGGTCACGATGGTGGACTTCGGGAACGAGGTGGTGTTGCTGCTGTCCTCGTACCCGGCGGGCGGCTGCTCCCAAGAGCGTGCCGTGGTCACCTTGGCCAGTGACGTGGAGGCAGTTCCGGGCGCCGAGACGGTGACCGCGAGGTGCTGGCTGCCGGGGTTGTTCGGGTTGGTGTACACGGTCGTGGCCAGCGAGTACGTCGCCCCTGCAGCCACCGGGAAGAAGTAGGTGGCGGTGAAAGTGACCTGTGCAGTCGTGGAGTTGTCCGCACCCGAGGCGAAGCCGGGGCCACGCACGCCCTGCTCCCATCCCTTGGTGTGGTCGTGGGCGGCGATGAGGCTGTTGTCGCCCACCGTGCTCTGGTCGGTCCAGCCGGTGAACACGTTCTGGTAGCCCGTGTCGGGGATGTTCGTGGGCCGAGTGGTGAGGGGGGTGTTGACCTCGTTCCAGCGCAGGTAGTCGCCAGCGGTGCTGGCGCTGGACCACGGACCAGTGAGGGCGCGGTCACTGATCGGCACCACGGCGCCGACGGTGCAGGCCACCGGCTCACCGGTCGCGGCGAAGGCGGGGGCGGCGGAGACGACGGAGACGGCGGGGACGGCCCAGGCGGCCGTACGGACGACGCTGCGGCGGCTCGGGGCGGACGAGGAGGACGGCGAGGATGCGGGCATGTGAAGAACGTCCCAGCGGGGCAGGGACCTTTGGGGGGTAAGGCGGGACGAGAGTCCCGACCGGAGCACGTCAGACTCCGAGCGCCTCGATGACCGCTGCCTCGGCATCGGCGAGGTGGGCGGCGAGGTCGGCGGCGGCCTCCTCGACCCGGTCGGCCTCCAGCAGCTCGACCAGCCGGTGGTGCGAGTGGGCCTGGTCGTGGGCGTTGCGGCGGATCCGGTCGATCTGCGCGAGCGCGAGACGCAGCTCGGAGTTGAGGGAGTCCGCGGTGGCGCTCAGACGGGGCGAGCCGAGCAGCCCGACCAGGGCGGCGTGCACGGCCAGGTGCCGCTCGTTGAGGCGTTCGTACGTCGCGCCGTCGTGCACCGCGGCGGCGTACGCGTCCAGGGCGTCGCGCACGGCCTCCCGGTCGGCCGGGTCGGCCTGCGGCCAGGCGCGTACGCCGGCCACCTCGAGCACGCTGCGGGCCCGGCACACGTCGCGCACCGAAGCGGGGTCGACCGAGGCGACCGCGACCCCGCGGTGCGCCTCGCGCTCGACGAGACCCTCGGCGGTCAGCGCGGTGAGTGCCTCGCGCACGGTGGAGCGGCTCACTCCCAGCGAGGCGGCCAGGGCGACCTCGCGCAACGGCGTCCCCGACTCCAGCTCGCCGTCGAAGATGGCACGCCGCAGCTCCGCGACGACCCGGTCGACCGTGGTGGCCGGCTCGAGGTGCAGGGAGTCGTAGGCGCTCACGTCCCCATTGTGACGAACACCGGTCCGGACCGGGGGCGTGTCCGTACTTGTGACAGGTGGGTGACGTGGTTCACACTCTCCTGTCGGATTGTCCGACAATCTGGAGAAGGAGGCTGGTCTTGACCGTCACCACTGGTCCCGTCGACCCCGCGGGCCGCCCCGCGCCCGCGCCCGGCGTCGCGCCCGGTCTCCCCTGGGGCCGCGAGTACGTCATGGTGCGCCCCTCGCACTTCCGGGTCGAGTACGTCATCAACCCGTTCATGGACACCGCGGTGCAGCCGGACCCCGAGCGGGCGATGGGGCAGTGGGAGGCGCTCGTGGACGCCATCCACGCCGCCGGCGGCACGGTCGACGCCCTGGACCAGCGCGAGGACGCCCCCGACATGGTCTACGCCATGAACCTGGGCCTCGGGTTCGTCGCCGCCGGCGCTCGCAGCGTGATCATGTCCCACATGCGCCACCCGCAGCGGCGCATTGAGGGGCTCAGTGCCCAGCCCTGGTTCACCGCGCGCGGCAGCTCCACCCGGTGGCTGGGTGGCGGAGTCCGTACGCCCCTCGACCTCTCGCTGCCGCAGGGGAGTGGCCCGCACTTCGAGGCTGGTGACGCCTTCGCGTGGCGGGGCGAGCTCCTGGTCGGGTACGGCCCCCGGACCGAGCAGGCCGCGCTCGACGCCCTCGCCGAGCTGCTGGGGGTCCGGGTCGTGGGGCTGCAGATCGCCCACCCCGGCATGTACCACCTCGACCTGGCCTTCTGCCCCGTCGACCACGAGGCTGCCATCGTCTGCCCGGCCGCGCTCGCGGACCCCTCCGCGCGGGCGCTGCTCGACCGCGTCCCGCACCCGATCCTGCTCACCGAGGAGGAGGCGCTGACCACGTTCGCCGCCAACTCCGTGGTCGTCGGACGGACGGTCCTGGTGCCGGACTGCCCCGCCCACGTGCGGCGCCAGCTCGAGGCCCGCGGGCTCGAGGTCGTGGTGCTCGACCTGTCGGAGTTCCACAAGGGAGGCGGGTCGGCGCGGTGCCTGACGAACCCGGTCGACCTGGTCCTGGGGCGCGACCTGGAGCACGTCGCGGGCGGCGAGGTGGTCCTGCCCTGAATGGGTGAAGAAGGGCGTGAGATCTGTCACGCGGGTCGGTGCCGGCGGCGGCCCCGACCCGCGTGGCTGAGGTCCGTACGGCCGGGGTCGGTGCCAGCGGCGCGTGGTGGCCCGGTGGCCGGCGTCGTGGTGCGGGGTGCGAGCCGTCCGCGTACCCCGGGAAACACAAAGCCGCAGGTCAGAGGCTGACCTGCGGCTGTTGCGCGCCTGTAGGGATTCGAACCCCAAACCTTCTGATCCGTAGTCAGATGCTCTATCCGTTGAGCTACAGGCGCCCGTCGACCGGCCTTGCGGCTGACGACTCGAAGAACGATAGCCCACGATCGGCGCGGGGACGAAATCAGGGGGTGGTCGACCTCGCATGGACCATGTTGTCGGGCCCTGCCGCCAGTGCCCTATCGTGCTGGTGGGCACCGGCGTACGACCGCGCCGTGCTCAGAACGCACCACAAAAGGTGACGATACGCTCGTCACGCCAATGAGAGGCAGCGCTGGTCATGGCTAATGTTGAGGCGATCCTTGACGCGGCTGGGCTCACGAACCCCAAGGTTCGCGAGTTCGTCGCTCAGTACGCAGAGCTCACGGGGGCGGAGCGGATCGAGGTGGTCAACGCCTCTGACGACGCTCGGCTGATCCAGGAGGCACTCGAGGCAGGTGAACTCCTGCCCGCCGGTGAGGGTCGCTACTACTCGCGCAGCTACCACAAGGACACCGCCCGCTCCGAGGAGCGCACCGTCGTTGCGACCAACGACGAGAAGGACAAGGGCGTCTACAACAACTGGAAGCCCGCCTCGGAGATGAAGCCGCTGCTCCACTCCAAGATGGCTGGCGCCTCCGCCGGCAAGACCATGTACGTGATCCCCTACCTGATGGCTCCCAAGGGCAACGCCCTGGCCGACTGGGGTGTGGGTGTCGAGCTGACGGACAACCGTCCCGTCGTGCTCCACATGATCCGCATGGCCCGCGTGGGCGTCGAGTACGTCAACGAGCTCGCCGACCCCAACTCCTTCGTGCGCGCGGTCCACGTGACCGGCGACCTGCCCAACCTGGGCCAGGGCACCGACGACGACCAGCGTTGGTTCGTCACCGTCGCCGACGAGCGCACGATCCTGCACTACGGCTCCTCGTACGGCGGCAACGCGCTGCTCGGCAAGATCGCGCACGGCCTGCGCCAGGGCGCGTACGACGGCTGGGCGAGCAAGAAGTTCCTCGGCGAGCAGTACATGCTCATCGGCATCAAGGACAAGGAGACCGGCAAGACGTACCACGTCACCGGCGGTTTCCCGTCCGCCTCCGGCAAGACCAACCTCGCCATGATGCTGCCCCCGGACGCCCTGGGTGAGCGCTACGAGGTCTTCTTCTACGGCGACGACATCGCGTGGCTGTGGGTCGACGAGACCACCGGCAAGCTGATGGCGATGAACCCGGAGAACGGTGTGTTCGGTGTCGCCAAGGACACCAACGAGACCACCAACCCGACCGCGCTGGGCTCGATCGACAACAACAGCCAGGCGATCTTCACCAACGTGGCCTACAACCCCACCACCCAGGAGGTCTGGTGGGAGGGCCGCACGAAGAACCCGCCGGCCGACGTCACCGGCTGGGAGGACTGGAAGGGCGCGCTCATCTCCGAGCGCACCCCGGAGCAGGCCGACGAGCCGTGGGCCCACCCCAACAGCCGTTTCACCACGACGCTGTCCAAGGTGCCCAACATCGCCCCCGACTTCGACGAGGCCGCCGGCGTGCCGGTGGACGCGATCATCTTCGGTGGTCGCACCCGTGACCGCGAGCCGCTGATCCGTGCGATCACCGACGTCGCCGAGGGTGTGTACGACGGCCTGACCCTGGGTGCCGAGGCGACCGCCGCGGCCGAGGGCAAGGAG
The DNA here is from genome assembly GCF_051876515.1 of Nocardioides sp. Taxonomy (GTDB): domain Bacteria; phylum Actinomycetota; class Actinomycetes; order Propionibacteriales; family Nocardioidaceae; genus Nocardioides. The sequence continues at coordinate 6,166 of NZ_JBJEHY010000001.1, forward strand.
GGCGTGCTCCGCTACGACCCGATGTCGAACCGCCCGTTCATGGCGTACGGCGAGGGCGACTACGCCGAGCACTACCTCAACATCATCAACGCGGCCACCGACAAGCCGATCTTCGCGCACGTCAACTGGTTCCAGCGTGGCGAGGACGGCCGCTTCCTGTGGCCGGGCTACCGCGACAACCTGCGCCCGCTGCTGTGGCTCCTGCAGTACAAGGCCGGTGAGGTCGAGGGCGTCAAGACGCCCGTCGGCGTGCTCCCCAAGAAGGAGGAGCTCAACCTCGAGGGTCTGGTCATCGACGAGGCCGACCTCGACCAGGTGCTGACGATCGACAAGAAGCGTTGGCAGCAGGAGATCGGCTACCGCGCCGAGCACCTCGAGCAGTTCCCCAACATGCCCGAGGCGATCTGGGAGGCCCACCGTCGCGTGGAGGCCGACCTGGAGGCGTACGAGGGCTGAGCCGTGTGACGGCGTCCGCGCCGTAGCACCGCAGTGACACCCCGAGGGGCGTCAGGACCACCCGGTCCTGGCGCCCCTCGTGCTTGTCCGGGCGCGGTGCGAGGCAGAACCAGCATGGCTGGTAGGCAGATCGAATCGAGCAATTCGCTAAAGTCAACTGAACATGTAGTATTGGGCGAGTTCGCCGTACCCGGAGGAGTCCCCATGCAGAAGTTGCTCATGTTCGCCCTGGTGGGCGTCGCCGCACAGCTGGTCGACGGCAGCCTCGGGATGGCGTACGGCGTCACCTCGACCACGCTGCTGCTCATGCTCGGCACCCACCCGGCGATGGCGTCGATGATGGTGCAGTTCGCCCAGCTGGGGACGACCGCGGTCTCCGGCGTCGCGCACCACTCGTTCGGCAACGTCGACTGGCGCGTCGTGCGCACCATCGCTCTGCCGGGCGCGATCGGCGCCTTCCTCGGCGCCCGCGCGCTGGTGTGGCTCTCCGACAACTACCTCCAGGGCGCCAAGGCCCTGATGGCGGTCCTCCTGCTGGGGCTGGGCATCTACCTGCTCTCGCGCTTCACCATCAGCGGCTTCCGCACCGACAAGCTCGACGAGCCGCCGACCCGGAAGTTCCTCGTGCCGCTGGGTGGCATCGCCGGCTTCGTCGACGCGACCGCCGGCGGCGGGTGGGGCCCGATCGGTACGCCGGCCCTCCTGGCCTCCGGGCGCATGGAGCCGCGCAAGGTGATCGGCTCGGTCAGCACCTCGGAGTTCCTGGTCACCCTGGCCGCCTCCATCGGCTTCATCACCGGGCTCTCGCTGTCCGACATCGACTGGCGGATCGTTGCCGGGCTGCTGCTCGGCGGTGCGATCGTCGCCCCGCTCGCGGCCCTGCTGGTCAAGGTGATCCCGCCGCGCATGCTGGGCTCGCTGGTCGGTGGTCTGATCATCCTCACCAACACCCGCACGCTGATCAACGCCGACCTGGTCGCCGTCCCCGGTGCCCTCGCTGTCGCCATCTACCTGGCCATCGTCGCGGTCTGGGCCTGGGCGATCCGCTACTCCTGGCGGGCGCACAAGGCCGAGCAGGCCACGCAGGAGCCGGCGCTGGCCGGCCTCTCCTGAGCCCCGCCCTCGACCGGGTCCGTAGATCCGGTCGAGGGCGGATCTGGCGCCACCGGGACCTCTTCGACCTACGATGGACGCTCTCGGGAGGAGGTCGACGGTGCCGTTGGCCACGCGCATGGAGATCAGGCCGGACAGTGCCACCGAGACCTCCCCTGCCCAACCGCTGAGCGTGGTGGCGGCCTTCGTGGGCGTGGCTCTGATCGGTGTCGCCTCCTCCGTGCTCCCGCTCGGGTCCCAGACCCCGGAGGAGATGGCCGTCCTGCTCGGGGCGGTCGTGCTGTGCGCGACGCTGTTCGGGTTCGCCATGCGGCGGCGCGGACAACCCAGCGTCCTGCACCTCTTGGCGCCTCTGTCGTTCCTGCCGGTGGTCGCCGTGACCCGCGAGATCCTGAACACCCCCAGCAGCGGTACGGCGTCGATGGTGCTGCTGCCGGTCCTGTGGCTTGCCCTGACCGGAACTCCGCGGCAGCTCGTGATCGCCGGTGCCTGCAGCGTCCTCACCCTCGCCCTGCCCATCGTGCTGGTCGGACCTCCGACGTACCCGACGGGCGAGTGGCGTCGGGTCGCCACCACGGCGGCGATCATCACGCTCATCGTGCCGCTCGTGCAGCGCCTGGTGCGACGACTGTCGTTCGAGCGGATCCGCGCCGAGAGCACGGTGGGCCACCTCGACGGCATCATGCGCGGCACCTCGCTGACGACGATGGTGTCGTGCAACCTCGACGGCACCATCCGGTTCTTCAACGTCGGCGCGGAGAACCTGCTCGGCATGACCCGCCAGGACGCCGTCGGGCAGCTCTCCATGGTCTCGCTGCACGACCCCGACGAGCTGTCCGACCTCGCGACCGAGTTCGGCGTCGACACCCCGCTGGAGGCCTTGGCTGCCCTCGCCCACAGCGACCAGCCCAACCGCACCTTCCGCTACCAGCGCGCAGGCGGGGGCTCGGTGACCGTACGGCTCACCCTCTCGGTGCTGCGCGGCGACAACGGTGCCCCCAGCGGGTACCTGGCCGTCGGGCACGACATGACAGACGAGATGGAGGCCAGCCGCGCCCTGGAGGAGGCCAACAACCAGTTCCGGCGCCTGTTCACCGACGCCCCGCACGGGGTCGCGGTCCTGGACCCCGCCGGCACCGTGCTGCTGATGAACCGGGCGCTCCGCGGGATCCTGGGCCTCTCCCACGAGGCGGTGCAGGGGGCGTCCTTCGCCCAGTTCGGGCCCGGTGACCGCACCATCCGCAGGCATCTCCACGAGGTGCTGACGGTGCGCGGGCAGTCGGTCGAGACGGACTGCGTCCTGGTCAACCAGCGCGGCGTGGAGGTCCACGTGGCACTGAGCAGCCGTTACATCGAGCAGGAGCACGACCCGGGTGACGTCATCTTCGTCAACGTCGTCGACGTCTCCGAGCGTCGCCGCTACCAGGAGCAGCTGAGCCACCTGGTCGACCACGACGTGCTCACCGGGCTGGCCAACCGGCGCCGCTTCGACACCGAGCTCGGCAGCCGGCTCGCCGGGCACCGGCTGCACGGCACGCAGGGCGCCCTCATCCTGCTCGACCTCGACCACTTCAAGCAGGTCAACGACACGCTTGGCCACGACGCCGGCGACCAGCTGCTGGTGCAGGTGGCCCGGGTGCTGGAGGCCACGGTGCGCCGCAGCGACCTGGTCGCGCGGACCGGTGGTGACGAGTTCGCCATCGTCCTCGACGGCGTCGACCGCGCGGGGGCGGAGGCGGTCGCAGCGGCCGTGGTGGAGGCGGTGGCCGAGCTCGCCACGGGTCTGGTGGGCGTGCGGCGCCGCGTCCGCGCCAGCGCCGGCGTGGTCACCTTCCGGGCGGCGACCGAGCAGAACGCGGACCTCCTGGCACTGGCCGACATGACGATGTACGACGCCAAGGAGGCCGGCCGCAACCGGTACGCCGTCCTGCCGGAGGGCGGCGGCAACCTGCCCCGGATGGGGGTCCAGCTGGAGTGGCAGCGGCGCATCGAGGAGGCCCTCGAGCAGGACCGCTTCGTGCTGCTGTACCAGCCGGTGGTCGACGTGGGCACGGGCCGGACGGTCTCGGCCGAGGTGCTGCTGCGGATGCTCGGCGACGACGGCGCCCGGATCAGCCCGGCCCGCTTCCTCAGCACGGCCGAACGTGTCGGTCTGATGCCGAGCGTCGACACGTGGGTCGTCAACAAGGCCGTGGCGACGCTGCCCCAGCTGCGGGCCGTACGCCCCGGCTTCGCGATCGGCGTCAACCTGTCTGGCCAGTCGCTCGGTGACCCCGGTGTCGAGAGCGCGATCGTGGCGGCGGTGGCCCAGCACGGGGTGCAGCCCGGCGAGCTGGTCCTGGAGGTCACCGAGACCGTGGCCGTCCAGGACGTCTCCCTGGCGCGGGACTTCGCGGACCGCATGACGCAGGCGGGGTGCCGGTTCGCGCTCGACGACTTCGGGGCCGGCTTCGGCTCCTTCCACTACCTCAAGCACCTGGCCTTCGACTACGTGAAGATCGACGGCGAGTTCGTGGCGACGATGGCCGACTCGGAGATCGACCGCACCATCGTCGCCTCGATGGTGCGGATCACGCACGACCTGGGCAAGCGGGCGATCGCCGAGTACGTGGCCGACGCCGAGGTGCTGCGCCTGGTCACCGAGGCCGGTGTCGACCTGGCCCAGGGCTTCCACCTCGGGATGCCGGTCCCGCTCGACGAGTTCCTGGCGGGGCTGCGCTCCGCCGACCGACAGGAGGTCTGATGAAGTTCCAGCGCACGGTCGGACTGATCATCATCGCTGCCGCCGCCCTGGGCGGCGTCGTGATGCTGCTCGCCGTGTCGTGGTCCGGTCCCGGCTGGGGTCAGCCGCCGGAGCGCGGCGTCGTCTTCGGGGTCTGGGACCTGTTCTACGACTCGAGTGCGCCACCGGTGCGCGTCCTCGTCTTCGCCGCCGGACTGGCGCTGCTGCTGGCGGCGCTGGTGGCGGGGCTCGAGCGACGCATTGCCAACCGTTCGCGGCGCAGCCTGGACCCCGACGTCCTCCCGCTGGCGCCGCGCGTGGTGATGGAGCGGACCCGTGGTGTCTACGCGGGGCCGGTGACGGTGACCGTGCTGATCCCGGCCCACGACGAGGAGGCGGCGATCGGCGCGACGCTCGACTCCCTGCGCGCCCAGTCGCACCAGCCGGCGCGGATCCTGGTGGTCGCGGACAACTGCAGCGACGCGACCGTCGAGATCGCCCGGGAGCGCGGTGTGGAGGTTCTGGAGACCGTGGGCAACACCCGCAAGAAGGCGGGCGCCCTCAACCAGGCCCTGGTCCGGGTCCTTCCGGACCAGGGGGACAACGACCTGGTGATGGTCATGGACGCCGACACCACGTTGGACGACGGGTTCCTCGAGGCGGCCGTGGAGCGGATGGCTGCCGACCGCGCTCTGATGGCGCTCGGCGGCCTCTTCTACGGCGAGGAGGGCAGCGGCCTGATCGGCCAGTTCCAGCGCAACGAGTACGTCCGCTACGGCCGCGAGCTCAAGCGGCGTCGGGGCCGCGTGTACGTCCTGACCGGCACCGCGTCGCTGTTCCGGCCGGTCGCGCTGCGCGAGGTCGCCGCACAGCGCGGCGCGATCCTGCCCGGTGTGCCCGGCGACGTGTACGACACCATCGCGCTGACCGAGGACAACGAGCTCACCCTGGCCCTGAAGAGCCTGGGCGCGCTCACCATGTCGCCCCACCAGTGCACCGTGGTCACCGAGGTGATGCCCACGTGGCGGGCGCTGTGGGCACAGCGGCTGCGGTGGCAGCGCGGCGCGCTGGAGAACCTCGGCGCGTACGGCGTCACGCCGCAGACGATGCGCTACTGGGCCCAGCAGCTCGGCATCGGCTACGGCGTGCTCGCCCTGACCAGCTACCTGGTGCTGATGGTGCTGATGTCGCTGGCGATGGACTCGTGGGTCTGGTTCCCGTTCTGGCTCGGCATCGGTCTGGTCTTCGTCGTCGAGCGGGTCGTCACCGTGTGGGCGGGCGGCTGGAGGGCGAGACTTCTCGCACTGACGCTGTTCCCGGAGCTCTTCTACGCGCTGTTCCTCGACGCTGTGTACGTGCGAGGGGTCCTCGACATCACCTTCGGCCGCGAGGCCGACTGGAAGCACGTGGTCAGGCACGCCGAGCCGCAGGCTGCGGAGGGGGAGCGATGAGCGCCGGAGCAGCCGGCCAGGCGGCTGTGCACGTGTGGGGCGTCCTGCTGCCGGAGTCGTTCCTGCGCTCGGACGTCTTCGCGGTGCTCGCCGCTTTCGTCGCGCTCAACACCCTGGTGTACGTCACGCTGGCGGTGGCCAAGCTGTTCCCGAAGTTCTACCTCAGCGACTGGGTCGGGGGCCGGGAGCGGCGCTCGGAGACGCGCAGCATCCATCCCGACGACCCCGCGTGAGGGGGTCCCCGCCCGCCTCGGCACGCGGGGCCGGGACGTGTCGGTGCGAGGTGGGGACGATCACTGCCGCGGTCGTCAAGGGGCCTCCGCCTCTCGCCCTGCGACCTGTGACGCGCTAGGTTCGGGCACGTTGCACGCGCTTCCCCACGGCGCAGCGACGAACCCTTCCCCCACCCTGCCCGGAGGTGTGCTGATGCCGTTGGGACCTGCTGAACGCAGGATCTTCGAGGGGGACGCCTCGGCTCTGTACGAGTCGATCGTCGCTGGCGCCGGGTTGGCGGGCGACGATCCTGGCGTTGCCGACGGCGGTGAGCACCGGGTGGCGTTCGACCTGCTGCGTGAGCTCGGGCTCGTCATGTTCGACGCGGAGGAGGGGCGTTGGCTCCCGGTCGACCCCTCGACCGTGCAGGCCCAGGTGGTCGCCCCGATGGGGCTGCAGGGCGCGCAGCTCATCGCCGAGTCCGCGGACTGGGCGCGCGCTTACAGCTCGCTGGCACACGTGTGGCGCCGCTCCCCTCAGGCCGCGCGCGGCCCGTTCACCGAGCTGCGCGGCCAGGCGATCGGTCCATTCCTCACCTCTCTGGTGGCGGACGCCGAGAGTGAGCTGCTCACGGCCCAACCCAACTTCAACCGCAACGTCGACGCGCTCGACCAGTCGTACGACGCCGAGGCCGCCGCGATGCAGCGCGGGGTCGCGGTGCGGATGCTCTACCAGCACTCGGCGCGGCGCTCGACGGCCACGCACCGCTACGTCGCCGCCATCACCTCGGAGGGCGCCGAGGTGCGCACCCTCGACGAGTTCTTCGAGCGGTTGATCGTGGTCGATCGCCGGATCGCGGTGATCCCCGGCTCGGACGGTCTGGCCACGGCGGTCGCGATCCGGGAGCCGTCGGTGGTGGCGTACCTGGTCGACGTCTTCGAGCGGTCCTGGGAGCGTGGACGCCCCTTCACCAACCGCGAGTCGAGCATCGTGCGAGACATCGCGGAGGAGCAGCGGGCGATGACGATGCGGATGCTGATCGAGGGGCGGGCCGACCCCGCCGGCGCGAAGCGGCTGGGCGTCAGCCCCCGCACGTACGCCGCGTACGTGGCCGACCTGAAGACCGAGTTCGAGGTCGAGACGCGGTTCCAGCTCGGGTACGCCATGGGCAGCGCCGGGGTCACGGGCCGCGAGGGCGTGGACGAGAGGCGCGACTCCGAGGGGTGAGGCCCGCGACCTGAGGTTGCGCGACGAACGTCTGCGCGACCGGGCGGACGAAAAAGGACGAGGGCAGCGACCGTGGTCGCTGCCCTCGTCATCGGAAGACGGGCCTGGGGTAAGGCTTGCGGACCGGACTCGTGGGGGGTTGAGGTGTGGTCCCCGTCTTCAGTTCGTGGTGCCTCAGCGGCTGCCGCCACCCTTGGTGTAGGAGTAACCCCACGTGATGTCGGCGTTGGCGGCGGGAGCCATTGCACCGATCGTGGCGGTGGTCAGTACGGTCGCGCAGAGCGCGAGGGCGATACGTCGTGCTGTCGTCATGTGGCACCTCAATCGTTCACAGGCGGGGGGTCCAATGGAACGTCTCCATTCTGAGCCACCGGGGGCGCCGGTGCATCAGTTCGGTGCTGCAAATGTCTGCATTGCACAGAATCGCACTGCGCTCACGCCTGCGAATGGCCTTGCAGGCGGTCGTATATGTCCCACTGAATGGAGAGCTCTACCCAGAATGTGTCACCCGGCACCCGTTTGTCGCCTCCCGTTGGTCCCGGCGTTGAGCCAGGCGTCAGGAATGACGAAACCCCGTCGCTGGGCGACGGGGTTTCGTGGTGCGGCGGAGGCGGAGGGATTTGAACCCTCGATGGGGTTGTAGCCCCAAACCCGCTTAGCAGGCGGGCGCCATAGACCGGACTAGGCGACGCCTCCATGCTCGAGGTGAGTCGAGCGAGTGACAGGTTACAAGGCCCTCCCCGGTTCCGCCGAATCAGGTCCGGGGTGTGTCCGGGCCCGCCCCGGCGGCGGGTCAGCGGGTGCCGTGGTGCAGGCGCTGCTGGAGCTCGCGGACGAACTGCTCGCGGTCGGTGGCGAGCATCTGGACCGGGATGGTGCTCGTGCGTCCGTCGCGCAGCCGGAGCTGCACCACGGGGGCGCCGGCGACGGTCGCGGTGACGGCGTCCTCGACGTCCGCCCAGCGCGCCGACTCCGTGCCCACGCCGCGGACCCACTGGACGCGGTAGCCGTCGTCGGTGGCGCGGAAGACCCAGCCGCGCCGCGCCCACAGGGTGCCGGCGACGAGGAAGAAGACCAGCCCCAGCACCACCGGGACCACCAGCAGCCAGGTGCCCACGTCGAGCAGCAGCACCAGGGCGGTGGCGAGGAGGACGAGCACGGCGATCACCACGAGTGCGACGCCCATCAGGCGTACGGCGATCGCGGGGGCAAGGCGGTAGTCGGACTGCACGCAACGATTTCAACACAGGGGAGGGGTGTGATTCCCATCGAGGCCTTGTGGGGCGGCGTGCAACGAGCCACACTCGATGGAACGCGGTGGGGGACCGGGCCCCGCCGGAACTCGCCGTCCTTCTTGGGAGGCCGCGATGCCGATGATGTCAGCCACAGCGCCCGACGACGTTCCGACGGCGTCGCCCGTCGCGGCCCTGCGTGAGTTCCTCGCGCTGGTGCAGTCCGCTCCCCGGCCGGCCGAGGCAGGCGCCTGGAGGTGGGGCGTACGCCGGCAGATGGTCGTCCTGCGCGACGCCCTGCTGACCCGTCCCGCGTCCGCCTCCGACGGGTGGCTCGCCTCCCGCGGCGCCGTGATCGCCCGCGAGGGGGAGCAGCTCGTCGAGCGGATGCGGTCCCTGGGCCGCGACGTCCTCGAGGTCGACGACCTCTCCCCGCTGCGGCGGGAGCTCTTCCGTCTGGCGACCGACATCGGGCACCACCTGCAGCGGCGCAGCGACCTCGCCTGGGACGCGGTGGAGCAGGAGTACGGCGGCTCCGAGTAGCCAGCCGCGGGCGGCTCGCCCGCGGGGTGCCGTTCCCGCCTAGACTGACTCCTCGTACGCCTGACGTGGGACCGTGGTCGCGCGGCCGGGGGTACGAGGAGAGGTGCCGGAGTGGCCGATCGGAACCGCCTTGAAAGCGGTCGTAGGGAGACCTACCGCGGGTTCGAATCCCGCCCTCTCTGCTGAGGTGCCCCGCCGGGAGCCCGCTCGGGCGGAGCCTCCCCGGGGTGGGCGGCGCTTCCGGGCTGGGCGAGCATGCCCGCCTCCACCCAGAGCTCCACGAGCGCCCAGCCGTCCCCCTCGGGGACGCTCACCGCGATGCGGCCCGACCAGGTGCCGGCCCGCTGGCGCCACTCCAGGAGCAGCGCGGCCTGACGTCCGTACGGCCCGTCGTACCAGCAGTGCTGGACCCCGGGCGGGCTCAGCTCCGGTGCTGGGGCAGGGGCCGGAGGGGACTCCGCGCGGCCCGCCCTCGTGTTGGCGACCCGCTGCGCGATCGACTCGCCCTGCTTCCTGCTCATCCCGCCCGCCATGACGGCAGGGTTGCACCGTGGTCTGACATTCCGCGGCCGCAGTGGCGCGGGAGCGGTATGTGCTCAACGACGTTGCATAACGTTCATCTGTTATCGTTATGCAAAGGAGGTGGTCGAACGATGCAGCCCGAGCTGGCGCTGACCACGGAGCAGCACGTGTGGTCTCCCCGGAGGGCGCCGATCGCGGGCGACCGAGGCTCCGCCCGCTTCCAGGGTGCCCCCTACGACGCCGCCGTCCCGGCGAGGATCGCCCCGATGGCGTTCGACCTCGATCCGGACGTGACGGCCGCGGCCGACGACGCCCGTGCCGCGATCACGAGGTTCGACAGTGAGCTCTCCACCCTCCTGGGAGGCGAGCGGGAGTTCGCCCCGATGAGCACGGTGCTGCTCCGCACGGAGTCGGCCTCGTCCTCGCAGATCGAGAACATCACCGCCGGGGCCCGGGCTCTCGCCCTCGCCGAGCTGGGCATCACGAGGTTCGGTTCCAACGCCCGCGAGGTCGCGGACAACGTCGTGGCGATGAGGAGGGCGCTCGACCTGGCCGAGGACGTCACGCCGGCCACGATCCTCGCGGTCCACGAGGCTCTGATGCGCCACCAGCCGCACATCGGACCCGGCGAGCTGCGCACCGAGCAGGTGTGGATCGGTGGGGGAGACCTGTCGCCCCACGGTGCCGCCTTCGTCCCTCCGCACCAGAGCCGCGTCGCGACCGCGATCGACGACCTGTGCGCGTTCGCCCGGCGGACCGACCTGCCGCTGCTCGTGCAGGCTGCGGTCGCTCACGCCCAGTTCGAGACCATCCACCCCTTCAACGACGGGAACGGGCGTACCGGGCGCGCCCTGGTCCACGCGATGCTCCACCGAGGAGGGGCGACCACCCGGACGACGGTCCCCGTCTCCGCGGGCCTGCTGGCCAACACGCAGTCCTACTTCGACGCGCTCGACGCCTACCGTGCGGGGGACGCGAACCCGATCGTGCGCCGGTTCAACGAGGCGTCCTTCGCCGCCATCGGCAACGGCAGGGAGCTCGCCGCCGACATCAAGGCCATCGAGCACTCGTGGCTGGAGAGGATCGAGGCCCGCCGGGACGCGGTCGTGTGGCGGGTGGTGCCGTTGCTGCTCTCCCAGCCGGCTGTGACCTCGAAACTGGTCCAGGAGCGCTGCGAGATCAGCCAACCCGCCGCCGACCGGGCGTTGAGGACGCTGCTGGACGCCGGGGTGGTGCAGACGAAGGACGAGCACGGGCAGGACCGCAGGCGTGACCGCGTGTGGCGCGCCGACGAGGTGCTGGCCGCGCTGGACAGGTTCGCGGACCGGACGCGCCGACGTACCTGACCCGCTGCCGGAGCCACTGCGTGCCGGTGCCGCGCAGTGGCCGTACGGCGCCCTCCCGACGCGCCGTGGGTGAGGATGGGCCCATGACGTGGTTCACCTCACCCGACGACGCCGCCGCACGCCTGCGCGGGGCCGGCTACCTGCCCGACAGCGCCACGGCGTTGACCGCCTTCCTGGCCGGGGCGCTGGAGAAGCCCGTGCTCATCGAGGGCCCGGCCGGTGTCGGCAAGACCGAGCTGGCCAAGTCGGTGGCCCGCGCGACCGGCGCCGACCTCGTCCGGCTGCAGTGCTACGAGGGGCTCGACGAGGCCCGCGCGCTGTACGAGTGGAACTACAAGAAGCAGCTGCTGCGCATCCAGGCGGCCGGGGACCAGGCGTGGGAGGAGACCCACGACGACATCTTCAGCGAGGAGTTCCTGCTCACCCGCCCCCTGCTCACCGCGATCCGCCGCGAGGAGCCGACCGTCCTGCTCATCGACGAGGTCGACAAGGCCGACGTCGAGGTGGAGGGGCTGCTGCTGGAGGTGCTCAGCGACTTCCAGGTGACGATCCCCGAGCTGGGTACGGTCACCGCCGCCCGCCGACCGTTCGTCGTCCTCACCTCCAACGCCACCAGGGAGCTGTCCGAGGCGGTCAAGCGACGCTGCCTGCACCTGCACCTCGACTACCCCGACCCGGAGCGCGAGACCGAGATCGTCACCGCCCAGGTCCCCGAGCTCGAGGACGGGATCGGGGCGCAGCTGGTCGAGGTCGTGGCCCGGTTGCGCGAGCTGGACCTCAAGAAGGCCCCCTCGATCGCCGAGTCCGTCGACTGGGCCAGGACCCTCATCGCCCTGCACGTCGACGACCTGGACGCCGAGACCATCTCCGCCACCCTGGGCGTCGTCCTCAAGCACTCCTCCGACCGTGAGCGGGCGGTCAAGGAGCTCCGGCTCTCCCGCGCCGTACGCCCGGGTCTGCCGTGAGCCTGCTCGACACCCACGTCGACTTCCTGACCGCGCTGCGGCGGGCGGGCCTGCGGGTCTCGCTCGCGGAGGGGCTCGACGCGGTACGGGCGCTCGAGCAGGTCCACTGGTCCGACCGGGAGACGGTCCGGGCGACGTACGCCGCCACCCTGGTCAAGCGCCAGCCGCAGCGGGTCACCTTCGACGCCGTCTTCGACCTCTACTGGCCCCGCATGGTGGGGCGGGGCGTACGGCCGGACCCCGACGACCTCGCCGCCGCCGGCCTGCTCGGCGACCTGGACGAGGAGGCGCTGGCGCGGCTGCTGGCCGAACGCGACGCCGCGGCACCGGGTGAGCCGCGCGACTCGGCCGACGCGCTCGCCCGGACCCGCGACGCCGTGGTCGAGGCTCTCGTCGGGGGCGCCGAGTCAGCCGCGTCCGACGCCGCCGTCGAGGCCGTGACCCGGTTCGGGATGCTGCCGGGCCGGGGGCCTGGGATGTCCAGCTGGTCGGCCTTCTCGGCGCTGCAGCGGGTCAACCCGGAGCAGCTGGTCGACCGGATCGTCGAGGGCCTCGTCGCGGGCGGTCTCGACCGCGAACGGGCCGAGGCCGTCGCCAAGCGGCGCGTGGCCGAGTTCGTGCGCAAGGTCGAGGCGGAGGCCCGGCGTCGGGTGGCGGAGGAGAAGGGTGTCGAGCACATGGCACGCGCCACCGTGCGCACCACGATCGACCGCCTCGACTTCCTCTCCGCCCGGCGCGAGGACCTCGACGAGATGCGGCGCGAGATCTACCCGCTGGCGCGCCGGCTGGCGGCCCGTCTCGCCAAGGAGCAGCACGCCCGGCGCCGCGGACCCCTCGACGTACGTCGCACCGTGCGCGCCTCCATCTCCACCGGGGGCGTGCCGCTGACCACCCAGCACCGCCCGCGGCGGCCGCACCGTACGGACCTGGTCGTCCTGTGCGACGTCAGCGGCTCGGTCGCCCACTTCGCCTCGTTCACGCTGATGCTCGTGTACGCGCTGCGCGAGGCGTTCGGCAACGTGCGTGCCTTCACCTTCGTCGACGACGTCACCGAGGTCACCGAGCACTTCCGCGCCGGCGGCGACGTGCGCGAGGCGATGGCTGGCCTTTCGGACAGCATCGCCCACGCCGCCCGCATCGGACGCACCAACTACGGCCGCGTCTTCAACCGCTTCCTCGAGCAGTACCACGACGCGCTCGGCCCCAAGACCTCGGTCCTGATCCTCGGCGACGGCCGTTCCAACTACGCCGACCTGGCCGAGGACTCCCTCGTCGAGATCGTCCGGGGCGTCCGTCACGCGTGGTGGCTCAACCCCGAGCACCGGCGCTTCTGGGGTACCGGCGACAGCGCGGCGCTCGAGTACGGCCGGGTCGTGGAGATGAGCGAGTGCCGCAACCTCACCCAGCTCACGGAGTTCGTGCACGACATCGTGTGAGGCGCGGCTCGGGGGCCGCGCCCCGCCTCAGCCGGCGACGAGGTACCCCAGGTCCTGGATCCGGCGGATCTCCTCCACCAGCGCCGGGTGGGTCGCCTGGTCGGCCGCCCGGCCGCCGGCGAGGTACACCTCCGCGCCCTGGGAGCCGC
>NZ_JBJEHY010000002.1:0-4707 GCF_051876515.1 Nocardioides sp.
AGGAGCTGCTCGGCGGCAAGGAGCCCAACAAGGGCGTCAACCCCGACGAGGTCGTCGCCGTGGGTGCCGCGCTGCAGGCCGGTGTCCTCAAGGGCGAGGTCAAGGACGTGCTGCTCCTCGACGTCACCCCGCTGAGCCTGGGCATCGAGACCAAGGGCGGCGTCATGACCACCCTGATCGAGCGCAACACCACCATCCCGACCAAGCGCTCGGAGATCTTCACCACCGCTGACGACAACCAGCCGTCGGTCGAGATCAAGGTCGCGCAGGGTGAGCGCCAGATGTGGTCGCAGAACCAGCCGCTGGGCAACTTCGAGCTGACCGGCCTCCCGCCGGCCCCGCGCGGCGTGCCCAAGATCGAGGTCACCTTCGACATCGACGCCAACGGCATCGTCCACGTCACCGCCAAGGACCAGGCCTCCGGCAAGGAGCAGTCCATGACCATCTCCGGTGGTTCGGCGCTGAGCAAGGACGACATCGACCGCATGGTCAAGGAGGCGGAGCAGTACGCCGAGGAGGACGCCAAGCGTCGCGAGGCCGTCGAGGCCCGCAACCAGGCCGACTCGCTGGTGTACACCACCGAGAAGTTCCTGACCGACAACGCGGACAAGCTGCCCGAGGACGTCAAGACCGAGGTCACCGCCGACGTCGAGGCCCTCAAGGCCACCCTGGAGAACGCCGAGGCGACTGCCGAGGAGATCACCGTGGGCGTCACCAAGCTCAACGAGTCCAGCCAGAAGATGGGCGCCGCGATGTACGCCGCCGCGGAGGCCGACCAGGCCGCCGCGGGTGGTGCCACCGGCGCGACGGGCGAGGCCGACGACGACGTCGTCGACGCCGAGATCGTCGACGAGCCCACCGAGGGTGACGACAAGTGACGGACTCCCACGAGTCCGGCACCGGCCAGGGGCACCACGTCCCCACGGCCAACGAGCCCGCGACCGAGGACACCTCGGGCGTGGCCGACATGGTCGAGGAGGGCGGTCCCCTGGAGCCGGTGGACGTGGAGGAGGTCGAGGCCGCGCAGGCGGCCTCGGCCCCCGCCGAGGGTGACGAGGTCGGTCAGCTCAAGGCCGCCGTGGCCGAGCTGACCAACGACCTGCAGCGTCTGCAGGCGGAGTTCCTCAACTACAAGCGCCGCGTCGAGCGCGACCGCGACCTGGTCAAGGAGAACGCGACCTACGCGGCGCTCTCGCCCATCACCGAGGTCATCGACACGATCGACCGGGCCCGTGAGCACGGGCCCCTCGAGGACGGCTTCCGCGCGGTGGCCGACCAGCTCGAGCGGGTCGTGGCCGGTCTCGGGCTGACCAAGTTCGGCGCCGTCGGGGAGCCGTTCGACCCCACCCTCCACGAGGCCCTGGCCCACCAGGGCGAGGAGGAGGGGATCGAGGTCCCGACCATCAAGGTGCTCGTCCGCTCCGGTTTCCGGATCGGCGACCGCGTGGTCCGCGCCGCGCAGGTGCTGGTGCACGGGCCGGTGGCCTGAGGCTCGACCAGCACCAACAGCACGACCAGCAGCAACCCGTACGCAGTGAGTCAGAGAGGAGTGGCGAGTGAGCAGCAACGACGGCATGCGCCCCGACTGGGCGACCAAGGACTTCTACAAGGTCCTGGGAGTGTCGAAGGACGCCGGTGAGGCCGACATCAAGAAGGCCTACCGCAAGCTCGCTCGCGAGAACCACCCCGACTCCAACCCCGGTGACGACGCCAAGCACGAGAAGTTCAAGGCGGTCGCGGAGGCGTACGACGTCGTCGGTGACCCGTCGAAGCGCAAGAAGTACGACGAGATGCGCTCGTTGTACGGAGGCGGCTTCGGCGGGTCGGCCGGCGGCGGTGGCTTCAACGCCGGCGGTCACGGCTTCGACCTGAGCGACCTGTTCGGTCAGCGCGGCGGTGGCGGCGGCCTCGGGGACATGTTCGGTGACATGTTCGGCGGCGGCGGTCGCGGGCGTGCCCAGAGCCGTCCCCGCAAGGGCTCCGACGTGGAGACGTCGGCGACCATCAGCTTCACCGACGCCCTCGACGGCGTCACCATCTCGCTGCGCCTCACCTCCGACGCGGCCTGCGAGACCTGCCACGGCAGCGGCGGCAAGCCGGGCACCAAGCCCCACATCTGTCCCACCTGCGAGGGCGCCGGGTTCGTCTCGGCGACCGCGGGCGGCGGGTTCGCCATGAACGAGACCTGCCCGGCCTGCGGCGGGCGCCAGCTCGTGTACGACGAGAAGTGCCCGACCTGCCACGGCAGCGGCCGCGGCACCTCGGCGCGCAGCATCCAGGCGCGCATCCCGGCCGGGGTGAAGGACGGGCAGAAGATCCGTCTGCGCGGCAAGGGCGGCGCCGGTGAGAACGGCGGCCCGGCCGGCGACCTGTACGTCACCGTCAAGGTCACCCCGCACCGCGTCTTCGGCCGCAAGGGCGACAACCTGACCATCGACGTGCCCGTCTCGTTCGACGAGGCGGCCCTGGGCGCCGAGGTCAAGATCCCGACGCTGGGTGGCTCGCCGGTGACCCTCAAGGTTCCCGCCGGCACCCCCAACGGCCGTACGTTCCGCGTCCGCGGCAAGGGCGCCACCAAGGCCGACGGTTCCAAGGGCGACCTGCTGGCCACCGTCGAGGTGCACGTGCCGGCACGCCTGGACGACACCGCGCGCGAGGCGCTCGAGGCGTACCGTGCCGCCATGGCCGGCACGCCCCTGCGGAGCAACCTGTTCGAGGAGTCACGGTGAACCGCCGCGACCCGCTCGGGTCGGTGGCACCCGACGCCGCGGTCTACGTGATCAGCGTCGCCGCCGAGCTGACGGGGCTGCACCCCCAGACGCTGCGCACGTACGAGCGGATGGGGCTGATCACGCCCGGCCGGACCGGCGGCGGCGGCCGTCGCTACTCGCACCGCGACCTCGAGCTGCTCCGCTCCATCTCCGACCTCACCTCCGCCGGGATCGGCATCGAGGGGGTCCGGCAGATCCTCGCGCTGCAGCACCAGGTCGCGGCGCTGCAGCAGCGCAACGCCGAGCTCCAGTCCGAGCTGGCCAGCACCCGCGAGGCGCTGACGTCCGCGCTCGCCTCCCGCGCCGCGGCGCGCCCCGCCAGCAAGCTCCCCGCGCTGCGCGAGCCGGCCCCGGGCCAGTCCGTGGTGGTCTGGCGGCGTCAGCAGGGCTGAGGGCTCACCCCGGCCGTACGGAACCCCGCTGCGGACCGGTCAGGAACACGGCGCCGTCGAGGACCGCGTCGCGCACGTCCGCGTCCCGCAGGTCCGCCCCGAGCAGGCACGCGTCGGTGAGGTCGACGCCGCGCAGGTCGGCGCCGATGAGCAGAGCGCCGGTGAGGTCGGCCCCGCGCAGGTCCCGGTAACGCAGATCCGTGCCGGCCAGGTCGGCCCGGGCCAGGTCGGGGGCCTCGGGCCACCGCGAGCGTGCCTCGTCGCGGGCCTCGCCGAGGACGGGCCGTACGCGGTCGCGCAGCTCGTCGAGATCGGTGGTGAGCAGCACTTCCGGGGTTGCCCCGGTCAGCGCCAGCGTCTCAGCGGTGAGCGGCTCCGCCGCGGCCACCCCTCTGCGCCCGGCCTCGTCGAGGAGGGCCAGGAGCTCGTGCACCTGCCGCATCACCGACAGCACCGCAGACATCTCGCCGAGGTTGGGTTGGTCCCGCCAGCTCACCCCGCCGTACGTCACCTGCGAGACCTGCTGCCCGGCGCCGAAGCAGTCGAACCGCACGCAGCCGGACCACCCCGACTCGCGCAGCCGGTCATGGATCCGGCACCGGTCGGAGGCGTCGAGGTTGGTGCACGGCGTGCCACCGGGCTTGGACGTCCCGAAACCGTCGGCCGCCGAGAACGGCAGCAGGACGCAGCACAGACCGAAGCACTGGTCGCACTCGGCGTGCAGGACAGGAAGCTCCACCACCCCATCGTGTCAGCCACGTGGGTGCGGAGCCGCGCTGGGGAGAGCGTGCCGCCTCAGCCGTAGAAGCCGTACGCCATCGCGAACGCGTTGGCGATGCACAGCAGCACGAACATGCAGACGACGAACTGGTTGTCCTGGAGGTGTTCCGCGAGCCACTTCATGCACCACTCTGTGCCCAGAACGGGGGTGCGGAGAAACCCCCTGGCGCCGATCAGCACCGAAACTCGGTGAAGTCTTGACGAAAAGTTCAGCAGCCGCCGACGGCTGCGCCCTTCCTCAAGGCCTTCTTGGAGGTGGGCCGCTTGCCGTACTTCAAGGTGTACGAGCGGACCCAGTCCACGGTCGACTTGGCCGACTTCATGGGGCTGCCGTCGACGTCGAGCATGCTGATCCGCACGGTCATCCGCTGCCGGGGAATCATGGCGCGGTCACGCACGGTGCCGATCGGGCTGCCGTTGAGGAACCAGGTGATGTGGCGCTTGGTGACCTGCACCGCGAACGAGCTGGCGCCCACCGTGCTGGACAGCGTGGTCGTACGCGCCCACGAGCCGCCGCGGGGACCGCGCACGCCGTAGGTCAGGTCGCCGCCGGGCCCGGTGGTCTCGGCGATCACGATCCCCGACGAGGCGCACCGCTGGCCCGCCTGGGAGGCGGGGACGAGCTCGTACCGGATCCGGTACGAGCGGCCCGAGGTGCTGCGCTGCGTCGTGGAGCCGCGGGTCTCCCAGCGGCCCAGGCGGGCGGAGCCGCCGCCCTGGAGCGTCCCCTGCACGTCACCGGAGGCCCCCTGCGGGGCGCTGCC
>NZ_JBJEHY010000003.1:0-19420 GCF_051876515.1 Nocardioides sp.
AGCGCGAAGTCGCGCGGGTCGCGCTTGCCGCGGGGGTCGGCGTCGCCGGCCGGCTCCATGTCGTCGACCTTCTGGCGGGTCAGCTCGCCGTACGCGGGCCAGCTGCGCACGTCGAAGTAGACGTCGCCCGAGCCGTCCTCGGCGACGTACGCGTGACCCTTGGCGACCAGCTGCCCGATCAGCTCGAGGATCTCCGGGACGGTGCCGGCCGCGCCGGGCTCGTACGTCGGCGGCATGACGTTGAGGGAGTCGAGGACGGATCCCAGCTCGCGCTGCATGCGCTGGGCGAGCTCGTACCAGTGCATGTCGCGCTCGGCGGACTTGGCGAGGATCTTGTCGTCGATGTCGGTGACGTTGCGGATGAAGTCGACCCGGAACCCCTTGGCCAGCAGCCAGCGGCGCAGGACGTCGAAGTTGACCGCCGAGCGTACGTGGCCGACGTGGGGCTCGGACTGGACGGTGAGGCCACAGACGTAGATGCCGACCTGGCCTTCGCGCAGGGGCACGAAGTCGCGGGTGTCGCGGGTGGCGGAGTCATGGAGCCTGAGAGTCACCCGCCAAGTCTAGGGGGGTCGCGCGCGCCGCTCCGATTCCTTGCCGTCGGGCGGGGACAGCGGCCCGCTTCTGTGACTCGTGTGACGGAAGTGACGAACCGGGTTATCGTCGAACGGTGTCTGCACACCCTTCCCCCACCGTTCGTACGCTCGGCGCGGCCCTCGCCGCCACGACTGCCGGGCTGCTGACCTCGAGCCTGCTCGTCGCCCCCGCCTCCGCCGCGACCGGCGCCACGGCTGCCACCAGCACGGCGGCTCCAGCCGCCAAGCGGACCGTCACCGCGCAGCACACCTCGTGGAGCACCAGCACCGAGTTCCGCACCGGCGTGCGCCGCAGCGTCAAGGTCTCCTACGGCAACCTCAGCCTGCGCAACCCCAAGGTCAAGACGTACCTCGGCCGCCGCTACGACTACGGGTCGTGGACCTCGCCGTGGGTCACCCCGGGCATGGCCGCGACCGAGATCATCCCGTCGTGGGAGGCCACCACGCCCGGCGACAGCCTCGTGCAGGTCATGGTCCGGGCCAAGCTGTCCAACGGCCGCACCGGCACCTGGGACACGGTCGCGGACTGGGCGCTGGACAACCGCAAGCTCAAGCGCACCACGTACTCGGGCCAGACCGACGACCTCGGGAAGGTCAACGTCGACACCTGGCAGGCCACCAAGGGCGTCACCGGCTACCAGCTGCGGATCGTCCTGATGCGCGCCAGCGGCACCACCTCGAAGCCGACCGTCCAGCGGTTCGGGGCGCTCGCCAGCATCCGTACCGGCGCCCCGGCCACCTCCAAGGTGGGCAAGGCGGCCGGCACCGTGCTCGGCGTGCCGAGGTACTCGCAGATGACCCACACCGGCCACCTCCCCCAGTACGGCGGCGGCGGCGAGGCCTGGTGCTCCCCGACCTCGACCGCGATGGTGCTCGCCTACTACGGCTACAAGCCCACCCCGGTCGGCGTCCCGGGCGACCACGCCAACGCGGTCGTCGACCACACCGCGCGTCTCGTCTACGACCACGGCTACGGCGGCACCGGCAACTGGGCCTTCAACACCGCCTACGCCGCCAGCCACGTCAAGGGCGACGCGTACGTGACGCGGCTGGCCGACCTGCGCGCGACCGAGGCGTTCATCTCCGACGGGGTGCCGCTGATCGTGTCGATCGCCTTCAGGAAGGGCGAGCTGAGCGGGGCACCGATCTCCTCGAGCAACGGCCACCTCGTCGTGCTCGTCGGGTTCGACAAGGACGGCAACGCGGTGGTCAACGACCCCGCCGGGGCGAGGAACTCCGCGGTCCGCCGCACCTACGACCGGGCCCAGTTCGAGAAGGTCTGGCTCAACGCCTCCAGCGGCACCGCGTACGTGATCCGCAACAGCTGAGGCGCCCGGCCGGGGGGTCAGCCCTCCGGCCGTACGGCCTCGAACTCGACGCTGTGCCACCCGGTGGCACCGTCGGGCTGGACGTCGCGCTCGATGCTGGTCTGGATGACGCCCTGGGCGTCGGTCGCACGGACCACCACGAGGTGGCCGCCCGCCACGACGTCGAACTCGTGGCGCCACTGCACCCAGGCCTGCGGGCCGACGGTCTCCCCCAGCGTCGCGACCTCCCACGGGCCGCCGTCGAGGGACACCTCCACCCGCTCGATCCCCGACTCGGGCGACCACGCGACGCCGCCCACGGCCGTACGCCCCTCGGGGACCTCGGCGCCACGCGCCGGCACGTCGATGCGCGAGGCGGTGCGGACCGGGCCGTGCAGCGCCCACCCGTCCTCGACGGCCTCGGAGACCACCGAGTCGTACGTCGTGACCTCGATGTCGGTGACCCACTTCGTCGCGGAGACGTAGCCGAAGAGGCCGGGCACGACCGTACGGACCGGGAAGCCGTGCTCGATGGTGAGGGGGCGGCCGTTCATGCCGACCGCCAGCATCGCCTTGCGGTCGTCGGTCAGCGCCGCCAGCGGGGTCACGCAGGTCCACCCGTCGGCCCCCGTCTGCACGACGCAGTCGGCCGACGGGTCGACACCGGCCTCGCGCAGCAGGTCGGCCGTGAGGACGCCGCTCCACCAGGCGTTGCCGACCATGTCGCCGCCGACCTCGTTGCGCACGCAGACGAGCGTCGTCCACGACTCGCTCAGGCGGCGCGCGACCAGGGTGTCGTAGTCGAGGGTGACCTCGCGGGCGACCAGTCCGTGGATGCGCAGGCGCCACTCGTCGGGCTCGACCGTGGGCGGCGAGAAGGCGCGGTGGAAGACGAAGAAGTCGTCGGTCGGGGTCTGCCACGGCGCCACGTCGACGAGTCCGAGGGTGGCGCGCGCGGGCACCCGGCCACGGGTGAGCCCCTCGAGGCGTACGAGGAGGCGCGACTCGGCCACGTGCCGTCGCGCCCGGCCCAGGACCCGGCCGGTGCCGGTCGCCGCCGCCGAGGCGAGCAGGACCACCCCGGAGGCCACCAGGAAGCCGCGACGGGTCGTGGCGGGCTCGGCCGCCGCGTCGCTCTCTGCCGCTGCCTCGGGCTCTGTCTCGGGCGCCGCGTTGGGCCCGGGCTCCGTCCCAGCCTCGGCAGCCGACTCGGCGCGCCTGAGGAACAGGTGCAGCAGCTCCAGCACGAGCACCGCCGTCAGCAGCCCGACCCCCACCGGGACCAGCTCGAGCACCCGGGGCTCCTCGCGCAGCGCCACGCCCGCGGCGAGCACGGCCCAGACCGGCAGCCACACCAGCAGTGGCCGCCACCAGGCGCGCGACCGCGCGCGACCGGCCCACGCCGAGCAGGCGGCGTACGCGACGACGATGACCGTGCCGAGCACGGCGCCGTCAGCACCGCCGAGAATGGCGAGGAAGTGGTCGCGGGCGCCCTGCGGGATGAGCCCGGTGGACGAGGAGACCACCGACGAGATGGGCGCCTCGCGGATCGTGACCAGCATCGCGGCGGTGTCGCTGGTCGCCAGAGCCGCGGCACCGGCCACCAGGCCGGCCGCTGACGCCCATGTCCGCAGCCCGATCATCCGGACATTCTGGCCGAGGCCTCCACGGTGTCCAGCAGGGGCTACGGCACAATCGGTCCGGTGAGCCTCCCCCGCATCGGCCTCGGCACCGACGTACACCGCCTCGTCGAGGGTGCGGAGATGCACCTGGCGGGGCTGCACTTCCCCGACGAGCCGCAGGGGCTCGAGGGGCACTCGGACGCCGACGTGGCCGCCCACGCCTGCTGCGACGCGCTGCTCTCCGCGGCCGGGCTGGGCGACCTGGGCAGCAACTTCGGCACCGCCGAGCCCGAGTGGGCCGGCGCTGCCGGCACGGCGCTGCTGGGCGAGACGGCACGCCGGGTCCGCGCGGCCGGCTTCGAGATCGGCAACGTCGCCGTCCAGGTGATCGGCAACCGTCCGCGCCTGGGGCCCCGCCGCGAGGAGGCCCAAGCAGCCCTGTCGGCTGCGGTCGGCGCCCCGGTGACGGTCTCCGCGACGACCACCGACGGACTCGGCCTGACCGGGCGCGGCGAGGGCGTCGCCGCCATCGCCACCGCCCTCATCCTGGGGTCCTGAGCGCCACCCTCCCCCCGACGTCGACGAACCCGTCGAGGACCCGTACCCGGTAGCAGGGCACGCTGGCGTGCGCGTCGTCGAGACAGCGCCCCGTACGCAGGTCGAACGCCCGCCGGTGGCTGGGGCTGGCCACGAACGGCACCCCGCGACGGATCCCCACGATCCCGCGGGCCAGCACGGACGCCTTGGCGAACGGGTCGTAGTTGCCCAACGCGTAGACCCCGTCCTCGACGGTACGGAAGATCGCGATGGCCTGCCCGTGGACGAGAGCTGTCACACCGCGGGCGGGTTCCAGCTCGTCCAGAGGGCAGACCCGTTGCCACTCCTGGGGCTCAGCACTGTCCATGGAGCGACGCTAGGCAGGCGATGTTGTGCGCAGTGACCGTCGGTGTTTCGGCCACGTAACCTCGCGCGGACGGCCAGGACACGGCTCCGGATACCCTCGCCGGGTGTCCGCCGCTGCCGTCGTCCTCGCCGCTGGCTCCGGGTCCCGCGTCGGGGCCGGGGTCAACAAGGTCCTGCTCCCCCTCGCCGGGGTGCCGCTGCTGGCCCGCTCCGTGGCCAACGCGCTGGCCACTCCCGAGGTGGGCGTCGTCGTCGTGGTGGTACGACCGGGCGAGGAGTCCGACGTGGCAGCCGCGCTGACCCCGTACCTGGGGGACCGCGAGGTCCTGCTGGTCGCCGGCGGCGCGAGCCGGCACGCGTCCGAGTGGGCCGCGGTGCAGGTGCTGGCGCCGCGGATCGAGTCGGGCGAGGTCGACGTCGTCGCGGTCCACGACGGCGCCCGTCCGCTGGCCGGTCCGGCCCTGTGGTCGCGGACCGTGGAGGTCGCGCGCACCCGCGGCGGTGCGATCCCCGTCGTACCGAGCCCGCCGCTGCTCAGCGTCGACCTCACCGTGCCCGAGGGCGACCTGGGTGCCGTCCAGACGCCGCAGGCGTTCACGGCCAGCGCCGTCCTGGCCGCCTACCGCGCGGCCGAGGCCGACGGGTTCGAGGGCACCGACACCGCGGCCTGCCTGACCCGGTACACCGACGTACCTCTCGCGGCGGTCCCCGGATCGCCGTTCAACCTGAAGGTGACGTTCGCCGAGGACGTGGCCCTGGCCGAGGCCCTCGTCGGGACCGCCGAGGTCTGACCCGCACGCGCCCGCGCCGGTCGGGGCCGGGGGTGGTCAGTGCCCGAGGAGGTCGCGCTCGGGACGCTCCGCGACGGTGAGCTCCTCCAGCAGCCGGACCTCGTCTGCGCTGGTGACCCGACGCCCCTCGGGCGGCGCAGTGAGGGTCCGTACGGTGTGGCCGGCGGCCGCGAGCCCCGCCACCAGGGCAGCGAGGTCGGCGCCGGGAGCAGCGTCCATCGAGGCGACGACATCCGCCGGGAGCACGACGGGACTGCAGACCGCCCACAGCCGGTCGCGGTCGACGCTCTCGCCGACGAGGCCGTCGGTCACGACCTTGACGGTGTCGGTGACGGGCCGAACGCCCACCACGACGGCGTCCTCCTCCGCGGCCAGCTCGAGGCACGCGGTGACGAACTCGGCGGGCGTCATCGGGCACAGCGCGTCGTGCAGCACCAGCGGCCAGCCGGACTCCCGGACCTCGTCCCAGGCCGAGTCGACGTCGATGGTGCGGACGCCGGCCTGCCCGAGCGCCCAGGCCGCGCAGGCGACCAGCGACTCTCCGTGGATCAGTCCGTACGGGAGCGCGCCCCGGCCGGCGTCGACGACACTGCCCAGCACGATCGGTTCGTCCTCGAAGTCGCTCATCACCCCCATGGTAGGGACCCCTGCCCGAAATGGGTCCGGGGCCCGGTGGAAGATCCACCGGGCCCCGGACGCGTCGTTCGTGCGGTGCTCAGGAGGCGAGCACCTCGTCGAGGACGGCCTCGGCCTTGTCCTCGTTGGTCTTCTCGGCGAGCGCGAGCTCGGAGACCAGGATCTGGCGGGCCTTGGCCAGCATGCGCTTCTCGCCGGCCGACAGGCCGCGGTCGCGCTCGCGGCGCCACAGGTCGCGGACGACCTCGGCCACCTTCATCACGTCACCGGAGTGCAGCTTCTCGAGGTTGGCCTTGTAGCGGCGCGACCAGTTGGTCGGCTCCTCGACGTGCGCGGCGCGCAGCACGTCGAACACGCGGTCGAGGCCTTCCTTGTCGACGACGTCACGCACGCCGACCAGGTCGAGGTTGCAGGCAGGGACCCGGACGACCAGGTCCTGCTGAGCGACGATCCTGAGAACGAGGTACTGACGGTCCTCCCCCTTGATCTTCCGCATCTCGATGTCCTCGATGACTGCGGCCCCGTGATTTGGGTAGACAACCGTTTCTCCGACGGTGAAAGTCATGTGTTCAGTTCCCCTTCCTAGGTGACCAGTCTAACACGCCACCCGAGTGCCCTCCGAAGCGTTTGCGCAGGTCAGAGGCCATGTGCTGGCTTGACAGAAGGCGTTCGCTGTGGTGGCGCCGGCGCCGGACGTCCTCCCTTGACCGCCCCGGACGGATGCTCCCGCGCCCTGGTCGACGCGCGGGTGCGACCTCATTCCCCGCGTACGCACCGGGGAAACCTCTGCACGGGGGACGCCCGGGGCGCTCCCTCATCCCGGCCCCAGCGGCGGCCGGCTCGCGGTCGGCGCTAGCATGACCCCGTGTGCGTGGCCACCGGGGTCGCGCAGTCAGCCGACCTGCGAAGGCCCTGATCACCATGCAGCTCCGACGTTCCCTCGTCACCGCGACCGTTGCCGTCGCGCTCGTGCTCCCCCTCTCCGCCTGCGGCGCGGTCGACCGCATCCGGGGGTTCGACTACGCGACGGACCGTGACTACACCCCGGCCGCCGGCACCAACGACCGCTCGGGCAACGTCGACATCCTCGGCGCCGCGGTCGTCTCCGCCGCCGAGGGCGCCGGCACCCTGGTCGTCACGCTCGCCACCAACGAGAACGCCGACGCGTCCTCGCTGACCGGCGTCAGCGGCACGTACACCGACGCCGACGGCAACTCCTCGCCCGTCGAGGCCAAGCAGTTCGCGCCCATCGAGGTGCCGGTCGGCGGGCTGGTCAACCTGGCCGAGGCCGACAAGCCGGTGCTCCTGACGGGCGAGTTCAGCGAGGGCAACATGCTCACGCTGACCCTCACCTTCAGCGACGGCCAGACCACCGAGATGCCGGTCCCGGTCGTCTCCAACTTCACCAGCGACTGGACGGGCCTCGACCGCTCGCCCGGCGCCGAGGACGTGGAGGCCCCCGAGGACCACCGCATCCCGGCCGAGCACGGCTCCTCGCACTGAGGACGGCGACGATGACGTACACGCTGGTCCTGCTCCGCCACGGCGAGAGCGAGTGGAACGCCAAGAACCTCTTCACCGGCTGGGTCGACGTGGCCCTGACCGACAAGGGCCGCGCCGAGGCCGTGCGCGGCGGGGAGCTGCTGCGTGAGGCGGGCGTGCTGCCCGACGTCGTGCACACCTCGCTCCAGCGTCGCGCCATCAACACCGCTGCGCTGGCGCTCGACGCCGCCGACCGCCACTGGATCCCGGTCAAGCGCAACTGGCGCCTCAACGAGCGTCACTACGGTGCCCTGCAGGGCAAGGACAAGAAGCAGACCCTGGCCGAGTTCGGCGAGGAGCAGTTCATGACCTGGCGTCGTTCGTTCGACGTCCCGCCGCCGCCGCTGGCCGACGACGACGAGTTCTCCCAGGTCGGCGACCCGCGCTACGCGGACCTCGGCGACGAGCTGCCCCGTACCGAGTGCCTCAAGGACGTCATCGCGCGCCTGCTGCCGTACTACGACAGCGAGATCGTCACCGACCTCAAGGCCGGCAAGACGGTCCTCATCGCTGCCCACGGCAACTCGCTGCGGGCCATCGTGAAGCACCTCGACGGCATCAGCGACGAGGACATCGCCGGTCTCAACATCCCGACCGGGATGCCGCTGGTGTACGAGCTCGACGAGGACCTCAAGCCCGTCGTCGCCGGCGGTCAGTACCTCGACCCCGAGGCAGCCGCCGCAGCGGCCGCAGCGGTGGCCAACCAGGGCCGCTGACCAGCGCACGCACAGCCTTCGGAAGCCCTCGGACCGCGCGGTCCGGGGGCTTCCGCCGTTGCGGGGTCCGGTTTGCGTCATACGAACCCGCCGCCCAGGTCCGCGCGTCATACGAACCCGCCGCCCGAGTCCCCTGCGTCATACGAACCCGCACCAATAGGTCGCATTCCGCATGACGCAGGCCCCCTGCGGGAGCCCAACGCATGACGCAGGCGCCGCCAAGACCCGTACGCATGACGCAACGCCCGCC
The DNA here is from genome assembly GCF_051876515.1 of Nocardioides sp. GTDB lineage: Bacteria > Actinomycetota > Actinomycetes > Propionibacteriales > Nocardioidaceae > Nocardioides. The sequence goes on from NZ_JBJEHY010000003.1 coordinate 8,364, forward strand.
AGCACCCGTACGCATGACGCAGGCTCCGGCACGACCGTACGCATGACGCACATCCGCCCCGGAACCGCGTGGGCCGGGGCGAATGTGGTTCTTCGGGAGGAGCCTGCGGCTCAGCTCTTGACGGGGACTTCCCCGGTGACCACGTACACGACGCGGTTCGCGATCGAGACGGCGTGGTCGGCGATGCGCTCGTAGTAGCGGCCCAGCAGGGCCACGTCGACGGCGGGCTCGACGCCGTACGTCCAGTCGTCCGAGAGCAGCTGGGCGAAGGAGATGCGGCGCAGGCGGTCCATCTCGTCGTCGTCGCGGTTCAGCGCGGCGGCCGCCTCGACGTCGCGGGACCCGATGACGGCCTTGACGCGGCGCACCATGTCCTCGGCGGTGGACGCCATCGCCTGGAGGGTCGGGCGCACCTCCTCCGGCACCGCGACGTACGGCACGCGCATGCGGGCCACCTTGGCCACGTGCACCGACAGGTCACCCATCCGCTCGAGCTCCCCGACCATCCGCAGCGCGGAGACGATCACGCGCAGGTCGCCGGCGACGGGCTGCTGCAGCGACAGCAGCGAGAAGGCCGACTCCTCGATCCGCTCCCGCATCGCGTCGATCCCCGCGTCCGCGCTGATCACGGCCTCCGCGGTCCTCGAGTCGCCGGTCATCAGGGCACTGGTGGCCTCGCGGACGGCGACCTCGACCTGGGCGCACATCGCGCCGAGGTCGAGGAAGATGCCGTCGAGCTGGTCCTGGAAAGCCTCACGCATGACGTCAACGTAGAAGGCCAAGGTGTCCGGTCAGCGTCGTGCGGTGAACGCCCGGTGAACAGTCGGCACACGGACCCTGCGCTGGTCGGGAGCACCCCGGACGGCTGCGTACGATCGTGACCGTGGACCCCACCCTGCAGGCACTGCTGTCCGCGGTCGCGGCATCGGTCGTGACCGGCGGGGCGCTCATCGCGTGGTACGTCAGCGACCGCGAGCGCAGCCGCATCCCCGAGGTCGAACCGCCCAGCGTCGACCCGGGCGTCGCGGGCGTGCTGTCCGTGCTGCGCTCGAGCGCCGTCGTGCTGGACGACCAGGACAGGGTCCTCAACGCCTCGGCCCCCGCGTACGCGTTCGGCCTGATCCGCGACGGCGAGCTGGCCCTGGACGACCTGCTCGAACTCGTCCGCCAGGTGCGCCGCGACGGTCAGATCCGCGAGTCCGAGCTGCACCTGGGCGGGCACGACCACGCCTCACGCCGTACGTTGACGGCCCGCGTCGCCCCGCTGGGCGCCCGCCAGGTGCTGGCACTCGTGGAGGACCGCACCCGGGAGAAGCGGGTCGAGGCGGTGCGCCGCGACTTCGTGGCCAACGTCAGCCACGAGCTCAAGACGCCCGTGGGCGCGATCCGGCTGCTCGCCGAGGCCGTCGAGGACGCCGCCGACGACCCCGAGGCGGTGCAACGGTTCGCGGGCCGGATGCTGACCGAGAGCGACCGGCTCTCCACCATGGTCCAGCAGATCATCGAGCTGTCGCGGCTGCAGAGCAGCGAACCGCTGGAGCAGCCGGTCCCGGTCAGCCTCGACGTCGTGGTCTCCGAGGCGATGGACAAGATCGCCACCAAGGCTGACGCCAAGCAGATCACCCTGGTCCGCCGCGGCGACCACGACCTGGTGGTGACGGGGTCCGCGGACCAGGTGTCGGCGGCCGTGTCCAACCTGGTCGCCAACGCCGTCGCGTACTCCTCCGACGACTCCCGGGTCGTCATCTCCACCACCAGCCACGACGGCGTCGCCGAGATCTCGGTCGTCGACCAGGGGATCGGCATCCCCGAGGCCGAGATCGACCGGATCTTCGAGCGCTTCTACCGGGTCGACCCGGCCCGTCACCGCTCCACCGGCGGTACGGGGCTGGGCCTGTCGATCGTGAAGCACGTCGCGGCCACGCACGGCGGCGAGGTGAGCGTGTGGTCGGTCGAGGGCGAGGGGTCGACATTCACGCTCACGCTGCCCCTGCGGCAGGAGCCGACCGGGGCGCCCACCCCGTCCGGGGGCGTTCAAGCCCCCTCGACTCCGACGGCCGGGTCCGACACCATCGAGGCAGGACCGACCGACCCCGTACCTCCCGGCAGCCATGCCGGGCCCCGTTCCACCCCCACTTCACAGCAGGAGGACCGCCCGTGACCCGGGTACTCGTCGTCGAGGACGAAGAGAGCTACAGCGACGCACTCGCCTACATGCTCCGCAAGGAGGGGTACGAGGTGGCGATCGCCGCCGACGGCCACGCCGCGATCGCGGAGTTCGACCGCAACGGCGCCGACATCGTGCTGCTCGACCTGATGCTCCCCGGGCTGCCCGGCACCGAGGTGTGCCGCCAGATCCGGCAGTCGTCCAACGTCCCGGTCATCATGGTCTCGGCCAAGGACGACGAGGTCGACAAGGTGGTGGGCCTGGAGCTGGGCGCCGACGACTACGTCACCAAGCCGTACTCGCCGCGCGAGCTGACCGCCCGGATCCGCGCCGTGCTGCGCCGCGGCACCGAGACCGACCTCGTGCCCGACACCCTGGAGGCGGGCCCGGTGCGGATGGACGTGGAGCGCCACGTCGTCACCGTCAACGGGGAGGAGCAGCGGCTGCCGCTCAAGGAGTTCGAGCTGCTGGAGATGTTCCTGCGCAACCCGGGTCGGGTGCTGACCCGCGGCCAGCTGATCGACCGCGTGTGGGGTGCCGACTACGTCGGTGACACCAAGACCCTCGACGTCCACGTGAAGCGGCTGCGCGCCAAGCTGGAGCCGGACCCGAGCCAGCCGAGCTACCTGGTGACCGTCCGCGGGCTCGGTTACAAGCTGGACCTCTGAGGAGTGAGGCCGGAGGTACGCCGAGCGCAGCGAGGTGTGCCGGAGCCGAGCCCCGCAGGAGATCCAGCAGAGGAGCACAGCGGACCTCTGAGGAGTGAGGCCGGAGGTACGCCGAGCGCAGCGAGGTGTGCCGGAGCCGAGCCCCGCAGGAGCTCCAGCAGAGGAGCACAGCGGACCTCTGAGGGATCCGGTCGCTGGTTGAGCGCGTCGGGCCTGGGGCCTCGACAGGCTCGACCACCGGGCCGAATGGCGGGATCTCGTGCTGATCTGTCCGAATCCCGCGCGACAACGTGTCATGGGCGTACCTAGCCTTGACCCGTGACACGTGAACAGCAGAGTCCCCCACAGGCATGGCTTCCGTTCGCGGCGGCAGGCGTGACCCTGGTGCTGTGGGCCAGCGCCTTCGTCGGCATCCGCCACCTGGGCGCCAGCGTCCCTCCGGGGACGTTGTCGTTGGCCCGCCTCGCGGTGATGGTGCTGACGCTGCTGCTGATGATGCGCCTGCGCGTCTCCCGCCTGCCGAGCGCGGCGGAGTGGAAGCTGATCGCGCTGGGCGGCGCGAGCTGGTTCGGCGTCTACAACCTGACGCTCAACGAGGCGGAGCGCCGCATCGACGCCGCCACGGCCGCGCTGATCGTGCAGATCGGCCCGATCCTCGTGGGCCTGCTGGCCGCCACCTTCCTCGGCGAGCGGCTCACCCGCTGGCTGCTGGTCGGCATGGCGGTCGGCTTCGGCGGGGTCGTCCTCATCGCGTACGCCTCGACCGAGCACGCCAGCGGCGACCTGGTCGGGATCTCGATGGCCGTCGCGGCGGCCGCCACGTTCGCGGTCGGCGTGCTGACCCAGCGCAAGCTGCTGCTCACGATGGGACCTCTGGAGCTCACCTTCTGGTACGCGCTGGTGGGCCTGGTGGTCTGCCTGCCGTGGACCCTCGAGGCCGTCGACGTGCTGGGATCGGCCTCCGCCGACACCTGGGGATGGCTGGTCTACCTGGGGGTGTTCCCCTCCGCGATCGCGTTCACGACGTGGGCGTACGCGCTCTCGCACGCCAAGAACGCGGGCGCGTTCGCGCAGTCGACCTTCCTGGTCCCGTTCATCACCGCGCTGATGGCGTGGCTGCTGCTCGACGAGGTGCCGGCGGCGCTGGCGTTCGTGGGCGGTGCGCTGTGCATCGGCGGCGTGCTGGCCTCCCGGCGCCAGCCGGCCTCACCCACCGCTCCGGTGCCCGAGGAGGCGGACGAGCCGCAGGAGCAGCTCAGCTAGGCGTACGGCCCGCGTCGGCGTCCAGCCAGCCCCGGAACGCCTCCAGGTTGGCCAGGGACTCGCCGCGGGACACCCGCCACTCGTACTCCTTGCGGATCGAGGTGGCGAACCCGAGCTCGAGGATCGCGTTGAACGACTCGTCGGCGTTGGCCAGCACCGATCCCATCAGCTGGTCCAGCTCGGCGGCGGTCACCGAGGCCAGCGGCAGGCGGGCGTCGAGGTAGATGTCGCCGTCGTGGTCGACGGCGAACGCGACGGCGTACATCCGCAGGTTGCGCTCCAGCAGCCAGCGGTAGACGCGCAGGTGGTCCTCGTCGGGGTTGCGGCACACGAACGCGTGGACCCCGAGGGTGTGCGGGCCGACGTCGAGGCGGACGGGGACCTGCAGCTTCTTCTCGCCGGGCAGGGCGAAGGAGTAGACGTGGCCGGGCTGCTCCTCGTACGCCAGGTCGTTGTCGGACAGCCACGCCCGCACCGCGACGACGGCCGCGGCGACCTCGGGCGACGGCTGGGCGGAGAAGTCGGTGTCCATCGGTGGGGCTCCCGGGGTCGCGGTCTCAGACGAGCGTGGCGCCGAGGTTGCGGCGCGCCAGGTCGTAGGCCTTGAGGGTGTGCTCGGCGGTGCGGTCCCACGAGAACTCCGCAGCGCGGGCCTGGGCGCCGGCCCGCAGGCGGTCGGTGAGCCCGGGCTCGTCGACGAGGCGGCGCAGGGAGTGGGCCCAGTCGCGCGGCTCGTGGGTGTCGACCAGGAGGCCCGAGACCTCGTGCGCGACCACGGTGGTCAGGCCGCCGACGGCGGCCGCGACCACGGGCGTGCCGGCAGCCTGCGCCTCGGCGGCGACCAGCCCGAACGACTCGTTGTACGACGGCACGGCGACGGCGGTCGCGGCGGCCATCCAGCGCGCCAGGACGGGCTGCTCGACGGGCGGCACGAACCGGACGACGTCGCTGACACCGAGCTCGGCGGCCAGCTGCACCAGGGACTCCGGACGGTCCAGCCCCGACCCGGACGGGCCACCGACGACGGGGACCACGAGCCGGTGGCGCAGCGACGGGTCGTCGGCGATCATCACCGCGGCGGCACGCAGCAGGACGTCGGGGGCCTTGAGCGGCTGGATGCGTCCGGCGAAGAGCAGGACGACGGCGTCCGCCGGCAGCCCGAGCTCTGCGCGGGCCTGCGCCCGGTCGTACGGCCGGAAGACGGACAGGTCGACGCCGGGGTGGACGACCTCGACGCGGGCGGGGTCGGCGCCGTACAGGTCGACCAGCTGCTTGGCCTCCAGCGAGGTGTTGGCGATGAGCAGGTCGGCGGCCTCGACCACCTGGTCCTCGCCGATGACGCGGGCCACCGGCTCGGGGGTGTCGCCCTCGGCGAGCGCGGCGTTCTTGACGCGCGCCATCGTGTGCATGGAGTGGATGAGCGGCACCTGCCAGCGGTCGCGCGCGAGGGCGCCGACCTGGCCCGACAGCCAGTAGTGGGAGTGCACGGCGCTGTAGTGGCCGATCTCCTGGCCGGCCTCGGCGCGCAGCACCTCGCGGGCGAACGTGCAGAGCTGGCCCGGCAGCTCGCCCTTGGTGAGCCCCTCGAACGGTCCGGCGTGGACGTTGTGCACGAGGACGCCCGCGTCGGCCTCGACCACCGGCGCCAGCGTGGAGGAGGTGGCGCGCGTGAAGACGTCGACCTCGACGCCGCGGGCTGCGAGGCGTCGGGCGAGCTCGATGACGTAGACGTTCATCCCGCCCGCGTCCCCCGTGCCCGGCTGGTCGAGCGGGGAGGTGTGCAGGCTGATCATCGCCACCCGGTCACCCACGTGCGCTCCTGTCCGTCGAGAACTCCGACCACGTCAACCATGCCGCGTCGACGGTCATTCCCGCACCACTTCCCCGGTGCCGGTACCGCGACGGGACTCAGGCCTCGGGCGTGCCCTGGTGGAAGACCTGCTGCCACCCCGTACGGCCGCGCACCCACAGCGAGCTGCGCAGGGTGCTGCCCTGCTCGGTGGTGGCACGCCACAGGAGCTGGACGGTGTCGGCACCCACCTCGATCACGTCCACGACCTCCAGGTCGACGCGCCCGATCGGGCCGATGGTGTCGAGCATCTCCGTACGGTTCCAGACCCGGCCGCTGCGGCCGATCTCCATCCACTGCGGGTGCAGCAGCGCGGCGACCTCGCCGCGGTCGGCGCGCACCTCGTCGTCCAGCAGGCGTCGTTCGAGCGCGACGACCTCCTCGACGGCGGAGCGCGCGGGTACGGGCTCGTCCTCCAGGGAGCTGAACAGGTCCGGCTCGGGCTCGGGCTCGCGGGTGCTCGGGGACGCCTGCACGGTGCTGGCCTCCTGCTGGGCGTCGGCGCCCGGGATGCCGGGCCCGGCCGGGGGTACGTCGCCGCGCTGGTAGGCCTGCGCGGCGGCGTTGGCGAGACGGTCGGCCGCCTCGTTGAGCGCGTGACCGGCGTGACCCTTGACCCACTCGAAGGTCACGTCGGGGCGCATGGCGGCGTCGATGGCCTGCATGAGCTCGAGGTTGAGGACGGGCTTCTTGTCCTTCTTGCGCCACCCGTTGCGCTTCCAGCCCGGCATCCACTTGGTGATCGAGTCGATGACGTACTTGGAGTCGCACAGGACGTGCAGCGGCTCGCCGAGGTGCGCGGTCTGGCGCAGCAGGTCGAGGACGGCCATCAGCTCGCCCATGTTGTTGGTGCCGTGGGCCCAGCCCCCCGAGGCCCAGCGGTCCCGGTCGACGTACCAGCCCCAGCCGGCCGGGCCGGGGTTGCCGAGGGCGGATCCGTCTGCAGCGGCGATGAGCGTCACGCTGGCCGATCCTGCCACGATGGGACCCATGAGTTCGCAGCAGCGTCGTACCGCCGTCGTCACTGGAGCCTCCAGCGGGATCGGGGCCGCCACCGCACGAGCCTTGGCCGCGGCCGGCTTCCGCGTGGTGTGCGCGGCCCGGCGTACGGACCGGATCGAAGCCCTGGCCCAGGAGATCGACGGCGTGGCCGTGGCCTGCGACGTCACCGACGCCGACTCGGTGGCCGCCCTGGCCGCCGGGCTGCCGGTGGTCGACGTGCTCGTCAACAACGCGGGCGGGGCGTTCGACTCCGAGCCCATCGAGAGCACCGACCCCGACCAGTGGGGGCGCACGTTCGACGTCAACGTGGTCGGCCTGGTGCGGATGACCAAGGCGCTGCTCCCGGCGCTGCGGGCCAGCGGCGACGCGCTCATCGTCAACATGGGCTCCACGGCCGGGCGGTGGGCGTACCCGACCGGCGCCAGCTACACCGCCGCCAAGCACGGTACCAAGGTCGTCACCGAGACCCTGCGCCTGGAGCTGCTGGGCGAGCCGATCCGCATCACCGAGATCGCTCCCGGCATGGTGCACACCGAGGAGTTCTCGGTGGTCCGCTTCGCCGGTGACCAGGAGCGCGCGGACGCCGTGTACGCCGGTGTCGACCAGCCGCTGCTCGCCGAGGACATCGCCGACGCCGTGGCCTGGGTCGCCACCCGTCCGTGGCACGTCAACATCGACGAGATGGTCATCAAGCCGCGCGCGCAGGCCGCCTTCGACAAGGTGCACCGCTCCGGGGCGTGACGCGAACCACCCGTACCGGGCGGTAGTCGTGTGGGAGACTGCTCCTGTGCAGACCATCGGACTCGTCGGCGGCATGAGCTGGGAATCCAGCGCGGTGTACTACCGGGACCTCAACCTGGGCGTGCAAGAACGACTCGGCGGGTTGTCCTCGCCACGGATCGTGCTCAGCACCGTCGACTTCGCGGAACTCACCGACCTCGAGGAGACCGAGCGCTGGGACCAGATCGGCCAGCTCCTCGCCTCCGCCGCGCAGGGCGTCGAGCGCGCCGGCGCCGACTTCCTGCTGCTGTGCACCACGACGTTCCACAAGGTGGCCGACGAGGTCGAGGAAGCCGTGCAGATCCCGGTCCTGCGTCTGGGCGACGTGGTCTCCGAGGCCGTCACCGCGGCCGGCATGACCAAGGTCGGCCTCATCGGCACCAAGGTCGCGATGAGCGAGACCTTCTTCACCGACCGCCTCGAGGCGGCGGGGCTCGAGGTCGTCGTGCCGGACGAGAAGCACCACGACTTCGTGAACGCGGCCATCTACGAGGAGCTCGTGCACGGGGTCGTCGTGCCGCGCACCCGCTCCAAGGTCATCGAGATCATCAACGAGCTGTGGGACGCCGGCGCCGAGGGGGTGCTGCTCGGGTGCACCGAGCTCGAGCTGCTGATCAAGCAGTCCGACGTGGAGATCCCGCTGTTCCCGTGCACCACGCTGCACGTGCAGGCAGCCCTGGACCGCGCGCTCGCCTGACGTTCCTCCGTACGACGCCCCGGCCTGTGGTCGGGGCGTCGTTGCGTACGGGTGGGGCTGGCCGGGGGTGCGTCATACTAACCGTTGCGCGTGGGGCTTCCGTCATACGGCGTCAGCCCGGCTGGCCGCTGCGTCATGCGGATCCGCACCAATAGGTTCGGATCCGCATGAAGTAGGGCCGCACCAACACCCGCACGCATGACGCGGACCCCACCGCTGCGCGGACGCATGACGGCCCCGCCCCAGCACCCGGTACGCATGACGCACCCGGCCAGCGGACCCGTTCGTATGACGCATGCGCCGACCGCACGCCCGCCCCAACGCAGCCCAGCCTGCGCCCCGGCGCCTCACTCCCCCGCGCGCGCCCGGGGACAGTTCCGTACGGCCTCGGCGAGGCCCCGCAGGTGGTCGTCGAGGTCCTGCTCGGCCACCCGCACCGGCGCCTGCTCGCCCACCTGGAAGGTGTAGCTGAACCGGTCGGGTTGGGGGGTGGACGGCACCGGATGCCGGGTGAGCGACTGGGCCGCGTCGACCCGCTGCCAGGCGGCGCGCACGTCGGCGACCTCGTCGTCGGCGTCGGCGAGATCCACCTCGTACACCTCGCTGAGGCCGGCGAAGCCGCCGCTGCGGGTCATCCGGAGCCGGCCGACCGGCGCGCCCGCCGCGCTGCCCGACCCACCCGCGCCCGACCCGCCCGCGCCCGAGGCAACGGAGGCTCCGCTGACGCCGACGGGGACACCCACCTGCTCCCAGGCGGCCGCCACCGCGTCCGCGTGCTGCCCGGCCACCGCCACCGTCGCGGCGGCGAAGCTGGCGAAGTCGGTCTGCGGACCCACCTGTCCGCCGGTGAGGGCGGCGTACCAGATCTGGCCGGCCCCACTCAGGGAGTCACCGCCGATCGCGGTGGCCGCCAGCTGGAACGCCCGGTTGGGGATGCCGGAGTTGATGTGCACCCCGCCGTCGTCCTCGGCCGTCACCACGAAGTCGTCCATGTGGCCCACCTGCGGGTCGCGCCCGAGCCGGGCGTCGTCGTACGCGGTGCCGGGGGCGGCCATGTCGCGCAGAGCCCGCGCCGCGACCCCGGGCAGGAAGATCCCCTCCCCGATCAGCCAGTCAGCCCCGGCCGCGTCCTGGCCGAGGAGCCGTTGCTTGAGGCAGGCGGCCGTCACGTCGGCGACGGACTCGTTGAGTGCACCCGGCTGGTCGCGGTAGACCAGCGCGGCCGTGTGCTCGACGAGACCGTGGGCCAGCTCGTGGCCCAGCACGTCGACGGGCTTGGTGAACCGGTCGAAGACCTGCCCGTCGCCGTCGCCGAACACCAGCTGGGACCCGTCCCAGAAGGCGTTGGCGTACGACCGGCCGTAGTGGACGGTCACCAGCGCGTGCGCGCCGGCCCCGTCGAAGGAGTCCCGGCCGAACCCGTCCCGGTACATCGCGAGCGCCGCCTCGATCCCGTCGGCCGCCTCGTCGACGGCCACGTCGCCCGTCGCCACCCCGCCGCTGGAGCGGACCGGGGTGCCGGGCAGCTCGGTGCCGTTGCGGGCGTCGTGCACCGTCCAGCCGGCCCGGGCCACCAGCGAGAGCCGCTCCGCGCGCAGGGCAGGAGCGTTGCGGACGGCGCGGAAGCGTACGTCCTCGTCGAGGGTGGCACCTGCCTCGACGAGGCCCGCCTCGGCCACGCGACGCAGGAGGTACGGGGGGACGAAGCCGCGGCAGGGCGCAGCCCGATGAGGAGGGACGGCCGGCGAGGTGGTGCTGTTCCGAGATCGCATGCCTCCACTCAACGCCCCACCACTGACAGTCCTCAAGGGGTGCGGGACGGGCGAGTCGCCGACGTGGGCGGAACGCTCGATTCAGCCGTGCGGCGCGCTGGCAAGTAGTCTGGACTGCCAGCCCACGAGCGGGTCGGCTCCAGATCTTCGAGCGAAAGAGACCCATGAAGCGCTCCGACATCCGCAACGTCGCCATCGTTGCCCACGTCGACCACGGCAAGACCACCCTCGTTGACGCGATGCTGCACCAGGCCGGCGCCTTCTCGGCGCACCAGGCCGAAGGTGTGGCCGAGCGTGTCATGGACTCCGGCGACCTCGAGCGCGAGAAGGGCATCACCATCCTCGCGAAGAACACCGCCGTGCGTTACACGGGAGCCCACGCTCCCGAGGGCGGAATGACGATCAACATCATCGACACCCCCGGCCACGCCGACTTCGGCGGCGAGGTCGAGCGCGGCCTGTCGATGGTCGACGGCATCGTGCTGCTCGTCGACGCCTCCGAGGGCCCGCTGCCGCAGACGCGCTTCGTGCTCGGCAAGGCGCTCAAGGCCAAGATGCCGGTCATCCTGGTCCTCAACAAGGTCGACCGTCCCGACGCCCGCATCACCGAGGTCGTCGACGAGGCGTACGAGCTGTTCATGGACCTGCTCGACGACGGCGCCGACCAGGACGCGCTCGACTTCCCCGTCGTGTACGCCTCCGGCAAGGCCGGCCGCGCCTCGACCGAGGCCCCCGAGAACGGCACCCTGCCCGACTCCCCCGACCTCGAGCCGCTCTTCCAGACCATCCTGGAGACCATCCCCGCGCCCGAGTACGACGAGGACGCCCCGCTGCAGGCGCACGTCACCAACCTCGACGC
>NZ_JBJEHY010000004.1:0-4696 GCF_051876515.1 Nocardioides sp.
ACACCACCAGCGATCCCTTCTGCCCCGGCTTGTTCTCGATGGTGGCCAGCACCTCGGCGGGGTCGAAGCGTGCCGTCACGAAGAGCGTGCCGCCCTTGATCACCACAGGGACGAAGAACGCCGCCCCCGCGTGCGACAAAGGCGTGCACATGAGGAACCGGGGCTCGGTGGGCCACTCCCACTCGCTCAGCTGGATGCTGGCCATGGTGTTCATCGACTGCGCCAGCCCGATCACACCCTTGGGCCGTCCCGTGGTCCCGCCCGTGTAGGCGAACGAGACGATGTGGTCCGGTGGCAGCAGCCTCGCCTCGAGCGGCTCCGGCGCGAAGCCGGCCGCGACGGCCACCAGGTCGGTCGCCCTCCCCTCCAGCTCCGGGGGCACCGGGCCGATGGTGAGCACCTGGGTGAGCCCCGGGCACTTGTCGAGGAGCTCCACGGCCCGCCCCGCGAAGTACGGGTCCACCACCAGGGTCGTCACCTCCGCGTCGTTGAGGACGTACGCGTGGTCGTCGGCGGACCCCAGCGGGTGCAGCGAGACGCGCCGGAAGCCCTGCGTCTGACCTGCGCCGATGATGAACAGGACCTCGGGACGGTTGAGGGCCAGGAGCGCACCGGTCACGCCGGCACCCGCGTCGAGGGTCTCGAAGGCGCGCACGTACTGGCTGATCCGCGCCGACACCTCGCCCCCGGTCAGCGTGACGTCGCCCAGGTGCATGATGGGGCGGTCGCGGTGCCGCCGGAGCGCCTGGACCATCAGGTGGCCGTTGTGGGTGCCGTGCCGCAGCGTCTCGTTGCCGGGCAGGTCCGCGGCGTAGAACGACCCACTCATGCCAGCACCTCCGCGACCGTACGGACCTCGTCGGCGCTGCGGCAGCTGAGCAGCAGCGTGGTCACGCCGGTCTCCTCCCACTGGGCAACCCGCTCGCGCACCTGGTTGCGCTCGCCGACGATGTGCATGTCGTCGACCAGCTCGTCAGGGATCAGTGCGGTGGCCCGGTCCTTCTCGCCGAGCAGGTAGAGGCGCTGGACCTCGTCGGCGAGGTCGCCGTACCCCATGCGCTCGAAGACGTTCTTGTGGAAGTTGGCGTCCTTGGCGCCCATGCCTCCCATGTACAGCGCGACGACGGGCTTCATCCCCTGGATCACCGCACGGGTCTCCTCCGCACCGGAGGTGACCTGGAGGTGGCAGGTGGCGGCGATCTCGAAGTCGTCGCGGGTCCGACGCGCGCCGGGGCGGGCGAAGCCCTCGTCCAGCCACGGCTGGTACATGCCGGCCGAGCGCGGCGTGTAGAAGATCGGGATCCAGCCGTCGGCGATCTCCGCGGTCTGCGCGACGTTCTTCGGCCCCTCCGCCCCGAGCCAGATCGGGACGTCGGCCCGCAGCGGGTGGACGATCGGCTTGAGCGGCTTGCCCAGCCCGACCGAGCCGGGTCCCGTGTAGGGCAGCGGGTGGTGCGGCCCGTCGTTGGCGACGGGCGCCTCGCGCCCCAGCACCTGCCGGATGATGTCGACCACCTCACGGGTACGGGCCAGCGGCTTGCTGAACGGCTGGCCGTACCACCCCTCGACCACCTGCGGCCCGCTGACGCCCATCCCGAGGATGACGCGCCCTCCGGTGAGGTGGTCGAGGGTCAGGACGTGCATCGCGATGGACGTCGGCGTACGGCCCGACATCTGCACGATGCTCGTCCCCAGCCGGAGGCGGGAGGTGTCGCGGCCCCACCAGGCCAGGGGCGTGAACGCGTCGGAGCCCCAAGCCTCCGCCGTGAACAACGCGTCCCAGCCGGCCTCCTCGGCCGCCGCGACCAGTGGCTGCACGCCGCTCGGGGGCTGTGCCCCCCAGTAGCCGAGCTGCAGACCGAGCTTCATCCGACATCCTCCCAACCGTCCACATACGTCCGGTATGTGAAACGCGACACGCTGATTCGTACGCCGACCCTAGGGAACCCTTGCCACGAAATCTAGAACCTGTTTCACTCCGGATCATGTCCCGCACACTGTCGCAACCGATCTCGGTGGCCTTCGACTACACGCGGTCCACGGGACCGGTCCTCGGCCGGTTCCTCACCGGACTGCGTGACGGAGTCGTCATCGGCGGCCGCACCTCGCGCAACGAGGTGCTCGTGCCCCCCGCCGAGTTCGACCCGGTCACCCACGAACCCACCACTGACTTCGTCGAGGTCGGTCCCGGCGGCACCGTCCTGAGCTGGACCTGGGTGAGCGAGCCGGTGGCGGGTCAGCCCTTCGACCGTCCCTTCGCCTGGGCCCTCGTGCAGTTCGACGGTGCCGACGGGCCGCTCCTGCACGCCCTCGACGCAGCCTCCGCGGAGGACGTCTCCACGGGCATGCGCGTCTCGGTCCGGTGGGCCGACGAGCGTGTCGGCGCCATCACCGACATCGCCTGCCTGGTCCCCGAGGACGCGGCCGCCCCGGCCACGCCGGCCGGCTCGTCCGAGCCCGTGACCGGCGTCGTCACCCCCGTGAGGCTCGACTACGTGTACGCCGCCAGCCCCGAGGAGTCCGCCTTCTTCCGCGGGCTGGCCGACGGGCGGATCCTGGCCCAGCGCTGCCCGCAGTGCACCAAGGTGTACGTGCCCCCGCGCGGCGCCTGTCCCACCTGCGGCGTCCCGACCGCCGAGGAGATCGAGCTCGGCCAGCGCGGCACCGTCACGACCTTCTGCATCGTGAACGTGCCGTTCATGGGCCAGAAGATCAAGCCGCCGTACGTGTCGGCGTACATCCTGCTCGACGGCGCCGACATCGCGCTGCAGCACCTCATCCTCGACATCCCCGCCGCGGAGATCCGCATGGGCATGCGCGTCGAGGCCGTGTGGAAGCCCCGCGAGGAGTGGGGCACCTCGATCGAGAACATCAGCCACTTCACGCCGGTCGACGAGCCGGACGCGGAGTACGAGACCTACCAGCAGCACCTCTGAGGAGCCAGCAGATGCGTGACGTCGCCGTCGTGGGCCACGCCCAGCGACAGACCAGCCGTTTCGACGGCTCCCCCACCATGGTCGAGATGCTCGTGCCGATCTTCGCCGAGCTGTACGGGACGACCGGCCTGAGCAAGCCCGAGATCGGGTTCTGGTGCTCGGGGTCCTCGGACTACCTGGCCGGCCGTTCCTTCTCGTTCGTGCAGTCCGTGGACGCCATCGGCGCCCTGCCGCCCGTCAACGAGTCGCACGTCGAGATGGACGCCGCCTGGGCGCTCTACGAGGCCTGGCTGAAGATCCAGACCGGCGAGGTCGACACCGCCCTGGTGTACGGCTTCGGCAAGTCGTCCGCGGGCACGCTGCGCCGCACGCTGGCGCTGCAGTTCGACCCGATCACCATGACGCCCCTGTGGCCCGACACCGTCTCCGTGGCCGCGGTCCAGGCCCGTCTCGGCCTCGAGCAGGGCGCCTGGACGGAGCGCGAGATGGCCGAGGTCGTCCACCGCTCCCTCTCCGACGCGGAGAGCAACGAGTACGCCGTGCGCAAGGGCGGCTCCTCGGTGGACGAGCTCCTGGCCCGCCCGATGTTCTCCGACCCGCTGCGCAAGCACGACTGCGCGCCCATCACCGACGGCGCCGCCGCCATCGTGCTGGCCGCCGGCGACGTGGCCCGGCGGGTCACCGACCGCCCGGCCTGGATCACCGGGCTGGCGCACCGCGTCGACCCTCTGCACCTGGGCTCGCGGAACCTGGTCGAGTCCCCCTCGGCCCGCTCGGCCGCCGCCGCGCTGGACCTGGACGGCGTCCAGGTGGCCGAGCTGCACGCCCCCTTCAGCCACCAGGAGCTGATCCTGCGCCGCGAGGCGGGCCTGGGCGACGACGTGTCCGTCAACCCCTCGGGCGGGGCGCTCGCCTCGAACCCGATGTTCACCGCTGGTCTCAACCGGATCGGCGAGGCCGCGCGACGCGTCTGGGACGGCAGTGCCCAGAAGGTGCTCGCCCACGCCACGTCCGGCCCCGCACTGCAGCAGAACCTGTTCTGCACGATGGAGGAGAACGTCTGATGGGCAAGCAGCTCGCAGCCGTGGTCGGTGTGGGTCAGACGCACCACCGCGCCAAGCGTGAGGACCTGTCGATCGCCGGCCTGTGCCGCGAGGCGATCGACCGCGCCCTGCTCGACGCCGGCATGACCTTCGACGACATCGACGCCGTCGTGGTCGGCAAGGCCCCCGACCTGTTCGAGGGCGTGATGATGCCCGAGCTCTACCTGGCCGAGGCCCTCGGCGCGGTCGGCAAGCCGCTGCTGCGCGTCCACACGGCCGGGTCGGTCGGCGGCTCCACCGCCATCGTGGCCGCCTCGCTCGTCCAGTCGGGCGTGCACAAGCGCGTGCTGACGGTCTCGTTCGAGAAGCAGTCGGAGTCCAATGCCATGTGGGCGCTGTCGGTGCCGGTGCCGTTCATCATGCCGGTGCACGCCGGCGCGGGCGGCTACTTCGCGCCCCACGTCCGGTCGTACATCCGTCGCTCGGGCGCGCCCACGCACATCGGCGCGGTCGTGGCGGCCAAGGACCGCACCAACGCCCTGAAGAACCCGTACGCCCACCTGCACAACGAGGGCACCACCGTCGAGACGGTGCTCGCCAGCCAGATGCTGTGGGACCCGATCCGGTACGACGAGACGTGCCCGTCCTCGGACGGCGCGTGCGCCCTGGTGATCGCCGACGAGGACACCGCCAAGGCCTCCCCCAACCCGGCCTGGA
>NZ_JBJEHY010000005.1:0-4677 GCF_051876515.1 Nocardioides sp.
CTTGCCCTCCGGGCGCAGGTCGGCATCGACCTCCAGCGGCGGGTCGGTGGCGGGCAGCGACAGCAGCCGCCGCACCTCGTTGGCGGTGTCGCGGGCGACGGTCGCGGCGACCTGCGGGTCGGCGCCATCGCGCGGGTCGTGGACGAACATGACGTCGGCGTCGCTGCCGTACGAGAGCTCGAACCCGCCGTACCGCCCCATCGCCACGATCGCCATCGCCGTCGGCGCCTCGCCCAGGCCGTGCCGGTCGAGGACGGAGGCGAGGGCAACCTCGAGGGTCACCTCCAGCGTGGCGTCGGTGAGCCGGCTCAGCGCCCTGCCCACCTCGACGACGTCGGTCTCGCCGAACAGCTCGCCCGCGGCGATCCGGAACAGCTCGCGTCGACGGATCCCGCGCACCGAGCGCACGGCGGCCTCGTGGTCGTCCTGGCGTGCCGCGTTGGCGCGCATCTCGGTCAGCACCGCCTCGGCGGACAGCGGTGCCAGCGACTCGCCGAGCATCTGCACGCCCTTGGGCTCGCGCTCGAGCAGGTCCGTGGCGTAGCGCGACGTGCCCAGCAGCACCGCGAGCCGCTGGGCGACCTCGCCCTCGTCGCGCAGCGTCTTGAGGTACCACGGGGTGCGCCCCAACGACTCGCTGATCCGCCGGAAGCCCCACAGGCCCGCGTCCGGGTCGGGGGTGTCGGCGAACCACTCCAGCATCGCCGGCAGCAGCGTGCGCTGGATCGTGGCCGTGCGCGAGACCCCCGACGTGAGCGCCTCCAGGTGCCGCAGTGCCGCCCTGGGGTCGTGGTAGCCCAGGGCCCCGAGCCGCACCTGGGCCGCCTCGGGCGTGAGGCGTGCCTCGTCGGTGGAGATCCGGGCGACGGCCGCGAGCAGCGGACGGTAGAAGAGCTTCTCGTGCAGGCGGCGGACCTCGCGGCGGTGGTGCCGCAACTCCTTGTCGAGCCGGGCGACCGGGTCCTTGAGGAACCCCAGCGAGCGGCCGAGCCGGCGCAGCGACTCCTCGTCCTCGGGGATGACGTGGGTGCGGCGCAGCTGGTGCAGCTGGATGCGGTGCTCGAGGGTGCGCAGGAACGCGTACGCCTGGTGCAGGGCCTCGCCGTCCTCACGCCCCACGTACCCACCCCGGGTCAGCTCGGCGAGCCCGCTCAGGGTGGCGCTGACCCGCAGGTTCTCGTCGGCGCGCCCGTGGACCATCTGCATCAGCTGGACGGCGAACTCGACGTCGCGCAGCCCGCCCGGACCGAGCTTGAGCTGGCGCGCCTTCTCCTTCGCGGGGATGTGGGCCACGACCCGGCGGCGCATCGCCTGGACGTCCTCGACGAACCCCTCGCGCTCGGCGGCGCTCCACACCATCGGGGCCACCATGTCGGTGTACTCGCGCCCCAGGTCGAGGTCGCCGGCGACGGCGCGCGCCTTGAGGAGCGCCTGGAACTCCCAGGTCTTGGCCCAGCGCTCGTAGTACGCGCGGTGGCTGGCGAGCGTACGGCTCAGCGCCCCCGAGCGGCCCTCGGGACGCAGGTTGGCGTCGACAGGCCAGATGGTGCCCTCGCCGGTCTGGTCGGAGCAGACCGTCATCAGGTGGGAGGCGAGCCTGCCCGCGATCCGCGACGCGTCGCTGTCGGAGGTCTCGCCGCGCGCCTCGTGCACGAAGATCACGTCGACGTCGGAGACGTAGTTGAGCTCGTGCCCGCCGCACTTGCCCATCGCGATCACGCCGAATCGCACCGAGGCCGCCTCGTCGCCGACGCGCGCACGCGCCACCGCGAGTCCGGCGTCGAGCGTGCCGGCGGCCAGGTCGGAGAGCTCGGCGGCCGCGTCGTCGACGCCGAGGTGGTGGGCCAGGTCGCGCGCGGCGAGCCGCAGCAGCACGCGGCGGTACTCCACCCGCAGCCCGTCGAGGGCCTCGTGGTCGGCCAAGGTGGCGACCGGCTCGGCGTCGGCCGGGTCGGCCCCCACCGCACGCAGCAGCCCCTCCCGTACGGCGAACGCGGCGGCGCGCGTGCTGCCCAGGTGCGGGTCGCGCAGCTCGTGCCAGTGCTGCGGGTGGCGGCTCAGGTGCTCCCCGAGCGCGCGGCTGGCACCGAGGACCGAGACCAGCCGCATCGCGGTGCCCTCGTCGTGGCGCAACGCGTGCACGAACTCGGCACGGGCCTCGTCCCCGCCCTCGGCCTCCAGCGCGGCCACCAGCTCCGCCATCCCGGCCAGGGCCTGGTCCGGGTCTGCGGTGTGGGCCAGGACCCCGAGCAGCTCGTCGGCGCCGGGCCCGAGCGCGACCAGCTGGTCGCGCGCGGCCGCCAGGTTCTGGAAGCCGGCCCGGACGAGCTCGCCCAGCGCTCCCATCAGCGCTCCCCCACGCCCCGGCGGACGAGTGCGGGACTCGTGCGGGGGCGGCGGGAGGGCATCGGTGGACCGCCTCAGATGACCGGCAGCATCTGGTCGCGCTCGAACTGCGAGACCTGACCGCGGTAGGCCTCCCACTCGTTGCGCTTGTTGCGCAGGAAGAAGTCGAAGACCTGCTCGCCGAGCGTCTCGGCCAGCAGCTCGGAGTTCTCCGCGTGGCCGATCGCCTCCGACAGCGTCCGCGGCAGCGCCTCCAGCCCGAGCGCCTTGCGCTCGCGCTCGCTGAGGGCCCACACGTCGTCCTCGGCCTCACGGGGCAGCTCGAGGCCGTCCTCGATGCCCTTCCTCCCGGCAGCCAGGGTGACCGCGAAGGCGAGGTACGGGTTGCAGGCGGCGTCGAGGGTGCGCAGCTCCACGCGCGTCGACTGGCCCTTGTTGGGCTTGTACATCGGCACGCGGATCATGGCCGAGCGGTTGTTGTGGCCCCAGGAGAGGTACGAGGGGGCCTCGCCGCCGCCGATGAGGCGCTTGTAGGAGTTGACCCACTGGTTGGTGACCGCGGAGATCTCGTGCGCGTGGGCGAGGATGCCGGCGATGAACTGGCGGCCCGTCGCGCTGAGCTGGTACTGGCCGCCCGCCTCGTAGAAGGCGTTGCGGTCGCCCTCGAACAGGGAGACGTGGGTGTGCATGCCGGAGCCGGGCTGCTCGGTGAACGGCTTGGGCATGAAGCTCGCCCAGATGCCCTGGCTCAGCGCCACCTCACGGATCACCGTGCGGAAGGTCATGATGTTGTCGGCCGTGGTGAGCGCGTCGGCGTAGCGCAGGTCGATCTCCTGCTGGCCGGGGCCGCCCTCGTGGTGGCTGAACTCGACGGAGATGCCCATCGCCTCGAGCATCGTGATCGCCTCGCGGCGGAAGTCGCTGCCGCGCGAGGAGGCGGTGTGGTCGAAGTACCCGCTGCGGTCCACCGGCACCGGGATCGAGCCGTCGACCGGCTGGTCCTTGAACAGGTAGAACTCGATCTCGGGGTGCGTGTAGAAGGTGAAGCCCCGGTCGGCGGCCTTGGACAACGTGCGCTTGAGCACGTGCCGCGGGTCGGCGTACGAGGGGCTTCCGTCGGGCATGGTGATGTCGCAGAACATGCGGGCCGTCGCCGGCCCCTCGCCGCGCCACGGCAGGATCTGGAACGTCGACGGATCCGGCTTGGCCAGCATGTCGGCCTCCTGGATCCGGGCGAAGCCCTCGATGGCCGACCCGTCGAAGCCGATGCCCTCGTCGAAGGCTCCCTCGAGCTCGGCGGGCGCGACCGCCACCGACTTCAGCGCGCCCAGCACGTCGGTGAACCACAGACGCACGAACCGCACGTCACGCTCTTCGAGTGCCCGGAGCACGAACTCCTCTTGCTTGCCCATGGCTGCATTCTGTCCCATCCGTGTTTCGTGCGTGTGCCCGGATCAGCACTCGGCCGCCGCGCGGCCGATCCGTAGGGTGGAGGGATGGAACCGCTCTCCTCCGACGACGTCCGGTCCTCGTTCGTGAACTGCTCGAAGGGTGAGGCCAAGCGGATGCCGATGCCGCGGACGGAGCCTCGCTGGGACGACCTCGACTTCTTGGGGTGGCGCGACGTCGGAGCGCCCGACACGGCCTACCTGGTGGTCCCCGGGTCCGACGGTCCGGTCGGTCTCGTGCTGCGCCGCAGCCGGGCGACGGGAGCCGCCGGGCGCAAGAACATGTGCGAGTTCTGCCGCACCACCCACTCGGCCACCGACATGGCGCTCATGGTGGCGCCGCGTCCCGGTGCGTCCGGGCGCAACGGCAACACCGTCGGCACCTACCTGTGCGCCGACCTCGCCTGCTCCCTGTACGCGCGCGGCCTCAAGCGACCGCAGCGGGCGCAGCCGGAGGAGACCCTCGACGTGGAGGCCAAGGTCGCCCGGTTGCAGGCCAACGTGGCCACGTTCGTTCGGCGGGTCACCACCGAGCGCTGAGCAGGCGCGCCGCCCAGCGCCCGCTCACCCGGCGGGGACGTCGCGCTCGATCTCGGCCAGCCACGCCGTACCGCGGGCGTCGCTGGGCATCCGCCAGTCGCCGCGCGGGCTCATGGTGCCGCCCGAGGAGACCTTGGGGCCGTTGGGCATCGCGGACCGCTTGAACTGCGCGAAGGCGAAGAAGCGGCGGCAGAACACCTCCAGCCAGTCCCGGATCTCCTGGAGGTCGTAGGCGACGCGCTTGGCCTCCGGGAAGTTCGCCGGCCAGGCGCCGGCCTCGGCGTCGTGCCAGGCGTGCCAGGCGAGGAAGGCGATCTTCGACGGCCGGAACCCGTAGCGCAGC
>NZ_JBJEHY010000006.1:0-4646 GCF_051876515.1 Nocardioides sp.
GGTCCCGCTCGCGCACGGAGGGCCGCGGTGACTGTCGGAGGCGTCGCCTAGCGTTCCTCCCATGAGCAAGCAGGCCAAGGCACCCCGCGCGACGTACCGCTGCACCGAGTGCGGCTGGGAGACCGCGAAGTGGGTGGGCCGGTGCGGTGAGTGCCAGGCCTGGGGCTCGGTCAACGAGGCCGCCGCTCCCACGTTGCGGGCAGCGGCCGCACCGGTCTCCACGCCGGCCGTCCCGATCAGCCAGGTGTCGGTCACCGAGTCGGTGGCGCGTCCCAGCGGAGTGCCCGAGCTCGACCGGGTGCTCGGCGGCGGACTGGTGCCCGGTGCCGCGATCCTGCTGGCCGGCGAGCCGGGGGTGGGCAAGTCGACCCTGCTGCTGGAGGTGGCCGCCCAGACCGCCCGGGGATCGACCCGCACCCTGTACGTCACCGGCGAGGAGTCGGCCTCCCAGGTGCGCCTGCGCGCCGACCGCACCGGCGGCATCCACGACACCCTGTTCCTGGCCGCGGAGACCGACCTGGGGGCGGTGCTGACCCACATCGAGCAGGTGCGCCCCAGCCTGCTGGTGGTCGACTCCATCCAGACGATCGGCGCGGCCGGCCTGGAAGGCGTGCCCGGCGGGGTGACCCAGGTCAAGGAGGTCGCCGCGGCGCTGGTGCGGGTCGCCAAGACGCGCAACATCACCACGGTGATCGTCGGGCACGTCACCAAGGACGGCAGCATCGCCGGCCCGCGGGTGCTGGAGCACCTGGTCGACGTGGTGCTGCACTTCGAGGGCGACCGCAACTCCCGCTTCCGGATGGTGCGCGCGATGAAGAACCGCTTCGGTCCGGTCGACGAGGTCGGCTGCTTCGACCTGTCCGCGGAGGGCATCCGCGCGGTCACCGACCCGACGGGACTCTTCGTCGAGCACCACGCCCAGGACGTCGCCGGCACCTGCGTGGCCGTGACGATGGAGGGGCGGCGGCCCCTGCTGGCCGAGGTCCAGGCGCTGGTCACGCCGTCACCGCTGGAGCGGCCGCGGCGCACGGTCTCGGGGGTGGACGGCTCCCGGGTGGCGATGGTGCTGGCGGTGCTCGGTCAGCACTGCCGCCTCCCGCTGCACGGCAGCGACGTCTTCGCCGCCACGGTCGGCGGTGCCCGCCTGACCGATCCGGCGGCCGACCTGGCGCTGGCCGTGTCGGTGGCCAGCGCCCACCTGGGGGTGCCCGCGCCGCGTGGCGTGGTGGCGGTCGGCGAGATCGGGCTGGCCGGTGAGCTGCGCCGGGTCCGCGACCTGCCGCAGCGCATCGCGGAGGCGGCCCGGCTGGGGTTCAAGGTGGCGGTGGTCCCCCGCGAGCGCCGCGGCACCCAGCGCCCGCCGCACGCCCGCGCCGTGGACGGCATGGAGGTGATCGAGGTCGACGACGTCTACTCGGCCCTGCTGACGCTGGGGCTGCACAACCCGACGCGCTGAGCGTCCGCTCACCTGACGCTCCCGCGCGGGCCCGTCCCCTAGACTGAGGCCGCGCCGTGCCCGGTCTGAACGTGCACGGCTTCGCGTCGAGCGGGGAGAGGCACGTGGCAGAACGACCGGACGACCAATTGCGCCTGCGCGCGACGTTGGCGACCATCGCCCCCGGCACCGCCCTGCGCGACGGTCTGGAGCGGATCCTGCGCGGCCGCACGGGCGCCCTGATCGTCCTCGGTCAGGACAAGGTGGTCGAGTCGATCTCCACCGGCGGCTTCTCCCTCGACGTGCCGTTCACGGCCACGGGGCTGCGCGAGCTGGCCAAGATGGACGGCGCGATCATCCTCGACAAGGACGCCACCCGCATCCACCGTTCCGCGGTGCACCTGATGCCGGACCACACGATCCCCTCCGAGGAGACCGGCACCCGGCACCGTACGGCCGACCGGGTCGCGAAGCAGACGGGTTTCCCGGTGGTGTCGGTGTCGCAGTCGATGCAGATCATCGCCGCGTACGTGGGCGAGATCCGGCACGTGCTGGAGGACTCCGGCCAGATCCTGTCGCGCGCCAACCAGGCGCTGGCGACCCTGGAGCGGTACAAGCTCCGCCTCGACGAGGTCTCCGCGACCCTGTCGGCCCTCGAGATCGAGGACCTGGTGACGGTCCGCGACGTGGCCGTGGTGGCCCAGCGTCTGGAGATGGTCACCCGCATCGCCCGCGAGATCGAGGACTACGTCCTGGAGCTCGGCACCGACGGCCGCCTGCTGTCGCTGCAGCTGGAGGAGCTCGTCACCGGCGTCGACGCCGAGCGCGAGCTCGTGGTGCGCGACTACCTGCCCACCAAGAAGGGCAAGCCGGTCGACGCGGGCACGTACCTGGCGGGCCTGGAGTCGTTGAACTCCACCGAGCTGGTCGACCCCGCCTCGGTGGCCCGCGCGATCGGCCTGAGCTCGGGCGAGCTGCTCGACGGCGCGGTGGCGCCGCGCGGGTACCGCCTGCTGGCGAAGGTGCCGCGCCTCCCCGTGAGTGTGGTGGACCGCCTCGTCGACCACTTCGGCGGGCTGCAGCAGCTGCTGTCGGCCAGCATCGACGACCTGCAGGCCGTGGACGGCGTCGGGGAGCTGCGGGCCCGCAGCGTCCGCGAGGGCCTGTCCCGCCTGGCCGAGTCCTCGATCACCGAGCGTTACATCTGAGGAGTGAGGCGGAGGTAGGCCGAGCGCCAGCGAGGTGTGCCGGAGCCGAGCCCCGCACGATGTGACGCGGAAACGGCAGAGCGTTACATCTGAGGAGTGAGGCGGAGGTACGCCGAGCGCCAGCGTCATACGTACCCACTTCAGAGGTGCCGTCCGTCAGGCGTTCCAGCACCTATAG
The DNA here is from genome assembly GCF_051876515.1 of Nocardioides sp. Classification (GTDB taxonomy): domain Bacteria; phylum Actinomycetota; class Actinomycetes; order Propionibacteriales; family Nocardioidaceae; genus Nocardioides. Next base: position 2,822 of record NZ_JBJEHY010000006.1, read on the forward strand.
GTACGGATCCGTCTGACGCAGGCACCGGCGTACGCGCCTTCATATGACGCACCCTCGGGCGGCCCCACGGAGCGGACGGCGAGAGGCAGAACCACACGCGCCAACCGTCAGTCGTTGGGCTCGTCGACCCCGCCGCCACCGTCGCCGGCGCGGTGCCCGGACTCGTCGTCGCTGGCCCCGCGGCCGGACTTCTTGCCGTCCTTCTTCGAGTCCTTCTCCGGCTTCGGCTCGATCGTCTTGGTGACGACCTCAGCCGGCGGCTTGGTCAGCTCGAACTGCACGGAGACCGGTTCGCCGCCGAGCGGGGCGGCGGAGACGTGGTAGTACCCGAGCCGGACCCACTTGGTGTACGCGGAGCACTCCTCGTCGGAGCGTCGGAGGTTCCAGGTGAACCGGACCGTGGCGGCCTTGCCAGGCCGCGCGACGACCTCTTCCGAGGTGATCGCGTCGGTGCACTGGCGGCTGAACCAGATGTCGTCGCTGCCGGAGGTGATGGCCACCGAGACGGTCTCGGACGACACGGTGAACCAGCAGGCCGGCGAGGTGCGGCTCTTGACCTTGAGGTCGATGGCGAGGCCCTCGGAGGTGATCGGGTCCGGCACCTCGGGCGTGATGACCACGTCGGACACCTCGCACGGCCCGGTGGGCTGCGCCGGCGGGGTCTTGGTGTGCTTGGTGGGGGTCGGCGTCGTGGTCGTCGTGGGCGGCGTCGTCTCCGGGTCGTCGAGCTGCTCGGAGGTCAGCGCGGCCGCGGAGTCGGGGTCGTCCTTGCCGTCGGCGCTGCCGCCGAACACGATGGCCAGGATGACGCCGAGCACGAGGAGCGGCACACCGATCACGATCGCGCGCCGGACCCAGTAGACGCGCGGGGGCAGGGGTCCCTTCGGGCGCAGACCGGACGACATGGCGCCACCCTAGGTGGTCTGGTCCTCCCGTCGGGGTTGCCACTCCGGGGGCCGCCGAGGTGCACGTACGATCACCGCGATGAGCGCTCTGCACGACCCGGTCCTCGACTGGTACGACCGTCACGCCCGTGAGCTTCCGTGGCGTACGGAGTCGGCGTCGGCGTGGTCGGTGCTGGTCAGCGAGTTCATGCTGCAGCAGACCCCGGTGAACCGGGTCCTCCCGGTTCACGCCGCCTGGCTGGAGCGGTGGCCCGCCCCCGCGGCGCTCGCCGCTGAACCGGCCGGTGAGGCCGTACGGATGTGGGGTCGCCTCGGGTACCCGCGCCGGGCCCTGCGCCTGCACGCCGCAGCGACCGCCATGGTGGAGCGGCACGACGGCGAGGTGCCGACGGACCACGCGGACCTGCTGGCGCTGCCGGGCGTGGGCGACTACACGGCCGCGGCGGTGGCGAGCTTCGCGTTCGGGCAGCGCCACGTCGTGCTCGACACCAACGTCCGGCGGGTGTTCGCGCGGGCCGTGCAGGGGGTGGAGTTCCCGAGCACCTCCATCCGCCGCGCCGAACGGGACCTGGCCGCCGACCTTCTCCCCACCGACGACGCGACCGCCGCCACCTGGGCGGTCGCCGTCATGGAGCTCGGCGCGCTCGTGTGCACCGCACGCGAGCCGCGCTGCGGCGAGTGCCCGCTGGCGGACCAGTGCGCGTGGCTGGCGGCCGGCCGCCCGGCGTACGACGGCCCCGCACGCCGTGGCCAGGCGTGGGAGGGCACGGACCGCCAGTGCCGCGGCCGCCTGATGGCGGTGCTGCGTGAGGCGCCGGGGTCGGTGTCGTACGACCGGCTCGCGGCTGCCTGGCACACGACGGCCCAGACCGAGAGGTGTCTGGAGGCGCTGGTCGCCGACGGTCTCGTGGTGCGCGTGG
>NZ_JBJEHY010000007.1:0-4585 GCF_051876515.1 Nocardioides sp.
GGAAGGCTCTGGCCGGTCGGAACGGTACGTCGCGAGCTGCGAGGTGGGCAGGTCGAACAGTGGCACCTCAGGCCCTCCGGTGGAACTGCGCGATGGTGCTGCGGATGGGGACGTAGTGGGCGGCGATGGCCTCGCGCACGGCGGGCACGTCCTTGGCGCGCACGGCCTCCGCGATGCGTACGTGCGCGATCGCGGTCTCCTCGAGCTGTCCGGCCGCGTGCCCCAGCGTGGGGGCCGCGGCTGCGTGCACCTCCCAGAAGGCACCGGTGAGCTGGAGCAGCAGCTGGTTGCCGAGCTCCTGCATGAGGGCGAGGTGGAAGTCGCGGTCGAGGTCGATGAACTCCTGGCCGGCCCGTGCCCGGGTCAGCATCTTGTCGGCCGTGGTGGCCAGACGCTCGCCCTGCTCGTCGGTCAGCGCCTCCACGATGGACTCGGCGAAACCCTGCTCGAGGGTGTCGCGCACGTCGACCAGCTCGGACATGACGCGGTGGTCGTCGTCGCGGCTGAGGAAGCCTCGGAAGGTCAGGCTCTCCACGAGGGGTCCCAGCGACATGCCACCGACGTAGGTCCCGTGGCCGTGACGCACCTCGACGATGTCGAGGGCGTTGAGCATCTTCACGGCCTCGCGCACACTTGAACGGCTGGCGTGCAGCACGTCGCACAACTCGCCCTCGGTGGGCAGGAGGTCTCCGGGTCGCATGCGGTTGCGGATGATCAGTTGCTTGATCTGGTCCGCCACCTGCTCGCGCCGTGAGTTGCCGCGCCCGTGCGCATCTCCGGACCACAGGGGTCCGGGCTCGGAATTCACCACAATGCTTGACCCTTCCCTCGACTGCATGTGACGATCAGCCTATGGCATAAGACATCAGACGTCATAGGTCTGACGAACCTCTGGAGGTACCACGTGAGCACCACCCGCAGGGCGGCTCGGCGCCGTTTCCTCTCGGCGGGCACGGCGGCAGCCGCGCTCGCCCTGACGTTGGGGCTCGCCGCGTGCGGCGGACCCTCGTCCAGCAACGGAGGGGCCAAGGGCGACTCCGACAGCATCGAGGCCACGCTCGGCTTCGTGCTGTCGAGCGGTTTCGACCCCGACAACGCCTCGAGCGCGGTCGCCACGGCCGCCAACCAGCACATCTTCGAGGGGCTCGTCGACCTCGACCCGATCACGCGTGAGCCGTACCTGGCACTCGCCGGCTCCGAGCCGGTCGCGAGCGAGGACGGTCTGACCTGGACCAGGGCAGCACCCGCGGTGTCGGTGGCTTCAAGACGGCACTGGCGCTGCTGGGCGTGATCGAGACCAACAACGTGTCGCTTCCGATGCGCCCCCTCGACTCCGAGGAGACCGCGCGCGTGCGTCGCGAGCTCGAGACCGCCGGGCTGCTCTGATCCGATGTCCCTCGCAGCGCACGTCGCCGCCCTCGACATCGGCGGCACCAAGACCGCCGCGGCCCTCGTCGACGCGGACGGGGCCGTGCTGGCCCGCGCGTCCGTGGCAACGCCGGCCTCGCAGGGCGCCGGGGCCATCCTGGACGCGGCGGCCGACCTGGTCGCCTCCCTGGGCGGTGCCCCGGTGGCCGTGGGCGTCGGCTCGGCCGGCGTGGTCGACCCCGCCTCCGGGGTCGTCCTCTCGGCCACCGACACCCTGCCCGGGTGGGCCGGCACGGAGCTCGCCGCCGGCCTGGCCGAGCGTCTGGCGCTGCCCGTCGGCGCCGTCAACGACGTGCACGCCCACGGCATCGGCGAGGTCCGCTACGGCGCCGGCCGCGGCGCGGGCACCGTGCTGAGTGTCGCCGTGGGCACGGGCATCGGGGGCGCCCTGGTCGTCGACGGGGCGCTGTACGCCGGACGGCACGCCGCCGCCGGGCACGTCGGCCACGTCCCGTCCCGCCAGGCCGGCGAGCTGCCGTGCAGCTGCGGCGCGCACGGGCACCTGGAGGGGTTCGCCTCGGGGCCGTCGCTGGCGCGGGAGTACGAGCGCCGCACCGGGACCGACGTCGGCGACCTGCGTGACGTGGTGGCCCTGGCGCAGGAGGGTGACGGCGCGGCCGCCGCCCTGCTGGCCGAGGGTGGCACCGCCGTCGGCGAGGCCGTGGCCGGACTCGTCAACGTCCTGGACCCCGACCTGGTCGTCGTTGGTGGCGGCGTCGTCGGGGTGGGGGAGTCCTGGTGGACGGCCCTGCTGGAGGCGGTTCTCACCGGCGTGCTGCCGGTCCTGTCCAGCACCCCGGTCGTACGGTCCGGGCTCGGAGTCGACGCCGCCCTGCTCGGGGCGGCCGCTGTCGCGTGGGAGAAGGTGCGGTGAACGACCTGCTGGAACGGCTGCGCGGGGGACTGGTGGTCTCCTGCCAGGCCTACGGCGACGAGCCGATGAACGACGCCGCGACGATGACCAAGGTCGCCCAGGCCGTGGTGGCCGGTGGCGCGGTGGCCGTCCGCGCCCAGGGCATCAGCCACCTGGAGTCGATGCGTGAGGTCCTCGACGTGCCCCTGATCGGCCTGTGGAAGGACGGCAAGGACGGGGTCTTCATCACCCCCACCCTCGAGCACGCCCTGGCCGTGGCCCGGACCGGCGCCGAGGTGGTCGCGCTCGACGGCACCACCCGCCCGCGTCCCGACGGGCTCACGTTCGCCGAGACCGTGCGCGGCCTCACGGCCCAGCACGACGTCCTGGTGATGGCCGACGTCTCCACGTACGAGGAGGGTCTGCTCGCTGCCGAGGCCGGCGCCGACCTGGTCGGCACGACCCTGTCGGGCTACACCGGGTACACCGAGAAGGGCGACGGCCCCGACCTCGACCTGGTCGCCCGGCTGAGCGCGGCGCTGGACGTGCCGGTCGTGGCCGAGGGCCGGGTCCACCGGCCCGCCGACGCCGCCGCGGCCGTCGCGGCCGGCGCCCACTGCGTGGTCGTCGGCACCGGGATCACCCACCCGACCTCGATCACCACCTGGTTCGCCGACGCCGTCGCCGCGGCCGTGACGGACCGTACGGTCAACTGAACGGCGGGCGCCCACAGCGCCCGCGGAAGGAGCACACCATGGACGAGCCGTACGCCCTGCGTGGCCGTCTGGTGCTGCCCGACCGGATCGTCGAGGACGGCGTGCTCGTCGTCCACGGCGACCGGATCGTCGAGGTGGCCGACGCCAGTGATGGCTGGGCCGACGGTCGCAAGGGACCGGTCGAGCAGACCGGCACCCTGGCCCCAGGCTTCCTCGACGTGCACTGCCACGGAGGTGGTGGTCACGCGGTGACCACAGGTGTCCCGGACGACGTCAGTGCGGTGGTGCGTCACCACGCCGTACGGGGCACCACCTCCGTGGTCGCGAGCCTGGTCAGCGCGACCGAGCCCGACCTGCTCGCCGCCCTCGGCGCGATCGCTGAGGTCACCGCCGACGAGCCCGGCCTGCTCGGCAGCCACCTCGAGGGACCGTGGCTGGCCCACGGTCATTGCGGTGCCCACGACCCGGCCGTCCTCACCGCGCCCGACCCGACCGTGGCGCAGCGGTGGATCGACGCCGCCGGCGGCACGCTGCGCATGGTGACGCTGGCGCCCGAGCTGCCCGGGGCCGCCGAGAGCGCCGCCGTCCTGGACGCGGCCGGGGTCCTGGTGGCCGCCGGCCACACCGATGCCGACGCGGGCGCGTTCGGCGCGGCCCTGGCCACCGACCACGTCCGCACCGTCACCCACCTGTTCAACGGCATGGCCCCGTTCCACCACCGTGACCCCGGGCCCGGTGGCGCGACGCTGCGCGCACTGGCCGCGGGCCACGTGCACGCCGAGCTGATCTCCGACGGCATCCACCTGGCCGACGAGACGGTGGCGATGGTCTTCGCGGTCGCCGCCGAACGCGTCGTCCTGGTCAGCGACGCGATGAGCGCGGCCGGGATGCCCGACGGGCGCTACCTCCTCGGTGGGCTCGAGGTGGAGGTGCGCGACGCCACCGCCTGGACGACCGGCGAGCGGCCCGCCCTGGCCGGCAGCACCATCCACGTCGCCGACGCCGTGCGTCGCGCCATCGTCCACGCGGGCGTGGCGCCACACCTGGCCGTACGTGCGGCGACGCTGACCCCGGCCGACCTGGTCGGCGCCACGGACCGGGGCCGGTTCGCGCCCGGGGCCCGGGCCGACGTCGTCGTGCTCGACGACGACTGGCGGGTCACCCGCGTCATGCAGGGCGGTGCCTGGCTGGCCTGACGCCGCCCGACGCCCGTCGCGCGGAACGCGGTGGCACCGGGGTGGCGTGGCAGGAGAGGGTGGTGGGATGACCGTCCGCCTCGACCACGTCGTCCTCGGCGTCCCCGACCTGGCCGCCGCCACCCGCGCCCTGGAGCGCGCCCGCGTGGCCGTCGAGCCGGGCTGGGCACAGGTGCCGCAGCGTCCGGCCGTACGCGTCGCGGGCCCAGACGGCGCCGTGCTCATGCTCGTGGAGGGCGACGAGCTCGAGCTCGCCCTCGTCGCCGGGGACGGCCGGGATCCCGTGGCCGTGCTCCCCGCCGGCGAGGCGTACGAGGAGAGCTGGCTCGCCCCGGGCGGTGAGCGTGTGGCCGTGCGGGGCCGCCGCGACGGCACGACCCACGGGGCGATCG
>NZ_JBJEHY010000008.1:0-4576 GCF_051876515.1 Nocardioides sp.
AGGCCGCGGTGACCACCAGCAGCGGCAGCGGCGTCTACGAGGGCACCGTGCAGGTCCAGATCTCCAAGAACGGCGGCTCCACGTGGAGCAACTTCGGTGCCGCCGAGTCGGCTGGCGGCTACGTCGTGTTCGACACCATCAAGCTGCCGCAGACCGCCCTCTACCGCGTCTCCTACAACGGCTCCAGCACGTACAGCGCCGGTGTCTCCCCCTCGGCCAAGGTCGGCGTGAAGCACAAGATCACCGGCAAGATCGCCTCGCGCACCTTCGCGATCAAGGGCAAGGTCACGCCGAAGTACGGCAAGAAGGTCCTGACCATCAAGTTCTCCAAGAACCGCGACCGGGGCTACAAGACCTGGAAGAAGATCCGGACCAACAAGTTCGGCGTCTACACCGGCAAGCTGCCCAAGAAGCGCGGCTACTACTACTGGCGCGTGATCACCAAGGGCAACAGCTCGTACCAGTCGAACTGGACGGGCTTCACCACCTCGGTCTACTGAGTCCGACCCGCACCACGCTCGTGCCCCGTCCCACGGACGGGGTACGAGCCATTTCGGGGCCGTCGACAATGAGGTTGCGGCCCCGGCCCACGACCTGTTGATTGGCACGCATGACCTGTTTCGTCTCGTACACGACCGTGGACTGCCGCAACGCCTACGAGCTCTCCGAGTGGTGGAAGGGCCTGCTCGGCTACGTCGACATCGAGGACGACCCCAACCTCCCCGGACACGAGGAGTGCATGATCCTCGACCCGGACACCGGGCACCAGATCCTCTTCATCGAGGTCCCCGACCACGAGCTCCCGCCGAAGCGGATCCACTTCGACGTACGCCCCCGCGAGGGGACCCGCGACGCCGAGGTCGTCCGCGTGCTGGCACTGGGAGCGACCCAGGTCGCGGACCGGCGCAACGAGGACGGCACGGGGTGGGTCGTGCTGGTCGACCCCGAGGGCAACGAGTTCTGCATCCTGCGCTCGGCGCTGGAAGTCGCGACAGGGCCCACCGCCTGAGCGGTGGACCCTGTCGTGCTCGTGCGGCCGGCCGTCAGTCCGTGCCGTGCCGCTTGACGAAGTCGATGATCTGCTCGGCCAGCTCGGGGCGGCACACGATGAGGTCGGGCAGCGAGGTGTCCGCCTCGTTGTAGACCAGCGGCGAACCGTCCACCCGGGAGCAGAACAGGCCGGCCGCGCGCGCGACCGCCACCGGGGCCGCGTTGTCCCACTGGTACTGGCCACCGGCGTGGACGTACGCGTCGGCGATGTCGCGCACCACGCTCATCACCTTGACGCCGGCGGAGCCCATCGGGACCAGCTCGGCGTCGAGCTCGGCGGCCAGCGCCTCGACGAAGGCCGGCGGGCGCGAGCGCGACACGGCGATGCGGGGCCGCTGCGACGTGCGCGGCGGGACGACGCTCGGCACCCCGGTGTTGAAGGTCTCGCCCAGCGCCGGCTGCGCGACGGCCCCGGCCACCAGGTCGCCGTCGGCCCACAGCGCCACGTGCACGGCCCAGTCGTCCCGCGGGGGCTCGGAGAACTCGCGGGTGCCGTCGAGCGGGTCGATGATCCACACGCGCTGCGCACCCAACCGCGCCGCGTCGTCCTCGGCCTCCTCCGACAGCACCGCGTCGTCGGGCCGGTAGGTGGCCAGCAGCGAGGCGAGGAGCTCCTGGGCGGCAGCGTCGCCGGCATCCTTGAGCGCCTTGCCCTCGAGGCCCTCCGTGCGGACCCGGAGCAGCACCTGACCGGCCTGCTCGGCCGCCCAGACGGCGAAGGCGTGGTCGTCGAGGGCGGCGGGGTCGATGGTCGTCTCACTCACGCCGACACCCTCTCACGTCCTCCCCGCGGTGCTCGGAGTGCGTTCCGGGGACCGGGTCAGGGTTGCGCGGGGTCACTCCTTAGACTCGCTCGACTGGCGCGGGCGCGGCGGGACGGGCGAGGCCTCCAGCGCCGAGACGTCCCCGCTGTACAGGTTCATCGCGGCCACGGCGGCCAGCTGGGAGTCCACGCCGAGCTTGCGGCGCAGGCTCTTCACCTGGCTGCGCACCGTGCCGTCGGCCACGCCCAGCTGCTCGGCGACCTCGCTGACGCGCTGGCCCTGCGCGAGCAGGTCCAGAACGGCGCGCTCGCGCGGCGAGAGCTGCTCGAGGCGCGCCTGGAAGTCGGTGGCCTGGGAGACCCAGTCGACCCACTCGCGCACCAGCTCACGTCGTCGGCTCTCCGGCAGCACCTCGTCACCCTGCCGCATGCGCTGCACCAGGAGGAGCACCTCCTCCAGGGAGGTGCGCGCCGAGAGCACGGCGGCGTGCCGGCGCGAGACGATCGAGCCCCACACCGCCCCGGGCGCGTGGGCCGTGAGCACCAGGACGGGCACCTCGGCCGCCCCGACCAGCTCCCGGGCCTGACGCACCTCGGCGCTTCCCTCCAGGTCGTCGACGAGGATGGCCGCGTCCACCCGCGAGGGAGCCACCAGTTCCGACACCTCCCCGCCGTCCCAGTACAGCGGCAGCGTGGGCTCGCCCAGGTCCTCGACGGCCGCGGCGATCGCCTGCACCACGAGATGGAGCCGGGAGACCACCGCCACCCGACGCACGTCCGTGGGGGTCGTGTCCACCGGGTCTCCGTTCCGCGCTGGGGCCGACGGACGTCGTCATCCGTACGCCTCAACGATTGCGCCCACGGGACACACCGGACACGGGTGTCCGCGGAAGTCCACCCAATTGGGGACGTGCCCGGCAACCCCCGAGAACTGACTAGTCCAGTGTTGCCCCAAATCCGGTATAGGCACACCCTAGGAACTGGGGGAAAGATTCGCGGTCCTATTTTTCAGGGGCAGGCCGCTGCACCAGGTTTCGACCGTGAGGATCTTTGACTCCGTGACGACCGATGGCAGTGCCAACCGGGGGGTTTGCCTGCCGCGAACCAATAGGGCGTGCGGACAATGCAAGAGGACTCGACAACTGGGGTGATGACCACGAGCCAGCAGGTGCTCGTGGCTGTGGGGGTGTGTGCGCTGGTCGCGGTGCCGGCAGCACTGAGAGCACCCGGAGCTGGACTCTCCGACGCGGCGCTGCTCTTCGGGGCGCTGGCCGGGCTGCTGCTCTTCTTCGCCGCGGCGACCACGACGCTGATCCTGAGCCGGACGGCGGCCGCACGGCAGGCGCCACGCTCACTGGTGTGGGCGACCACGGCGTTGATCCTGCTCGGGTCGCAGACGCTGCTGGGGTGCGAGCTCGTGCTGATGGCCGGCGACTGGGGGCTGGGTGTGGCCGGGACGGCCCTGCTCGAGCTCGTGGTCTCGGCCGCCGCGCTGGCGACCGCCGCGCTCGGGGTGCGGGGCACCGGGGTACGGCGTCCCTTCCTGCTCGGCTCCGCGGTGGTCGTGGGGGCGGCGGTGGCCCGGCTCGTGGTCGAGCTGCGCGTCGACCTCCCCGCGGCACCCGCCGGCCTGGCGGCCCTGTTCGTCTCGCTGGCCGTCGCGGCCAACGTCGGGACGGGCATCGTCATCGGGCAGTCGTTCGACCTGCCCGACCGCTGGGTCCGGCGTCTGTGCACGCTGCTCGCCGCGGTCGGTCTCGCGACGCTGACCCGCAATCCCGGCTTCGAGCTGACACCGGTCGCGACCGTGCTCAACGCGGCCCTGGCCGTCCTCGTCGCCTGGGTGATCTGCATGAGCCTGGTGGTGCTCACCAGGGCAGCGATCAGCCAGCAGCGACGCGCCAACGCGTTGGAGGGCGACCTGCTGCACCTGTCCACGTCGGGACGGGACGAGGCCGAGCGGATGCACGAGATCCGCAGCACCGTCGCCGGGCTGCGCGCCGCCGACCAGCTGGTCAACTCCGCCGACCTCGACGACGCGACCAGCCTGCGCCTGCGGTCCTCACTGAGCACCGAGCTCGCGAGGCTCGAGCGGCTGGTCTCCCGTCCGGCAGCGACCGTTCCCGGGCCGAGGCCCCGTGACGTCGTCGACCTCGACAGCACCCTCGGTGTGCTGGCCGACACCCACCAGGCCCGTGGCCGCAACGTCGAGTGGCGCTCCAGCGGCGTACGGCTGGAGGGGTCGGCCGACGACGTCGTCGTGGCGCTCAACATCCTGCTCGAGAACTCCGCCCGCCACGCCAGCGGGTCGCACAGCACGATCGAGGTCGCCGGCGACGACTCCACGGTCGAGATCGTGGTCAGCGACGACGGTCCCGGCATCGCCGAGGACGTGCGCGAGAGCCTGTTCGACTGGGGTGTCAGCACCGACCACGCCCGGGGTGACGGCATCGGACTCGCCATGGCCCGACGGCTGGTGACCGAGCAGGGCGGGTCCCTCGACCTGCTCGACGACCCACGCCCCGGCACCGCCTTCTCGATCAAGCTCCCGACCGCCCGGACCTCCCCGGAGAACTCGTGAGCACCGCGGAGTCGCGGCGTCAGTGCCGCGTGCTGATCATCGAGGACCACGTGCTGCTGGCCGAGTCGCTCGACCTCGCCCTCACGATGGAGGGGTACGACGTACGCCGGCTGGCGCTGCCGGAGGCCGGCGGGTCGATGGCGACGCTGCGCTCACTGGCGCTGCGGTCCAACCCGCGGGTG
>NZ_JBJEHY010000009.1:0-18886 GCF_051876515.1 Nocardioides sp.
AAGGTCGCGCGCGACCGCGACGCCATCGACGCGACCGCGGCCGCCGCGGTGGAGGGGGTCGTCGGCCGCCTCGTCGACCTGCTCCCCGAGGAGCCCCCGGCCCGGCTCCACGGGGACCTGTGGAACGGCAACTGCCTGTGGGGGCACGACGGCCAGGTGCACCTGGTCGACCCGGCCGCGTACGGCGGGCACCGCGAGATGGACGTCGCGATGCTGCACCTGTTCGGCTTCACCCACCTGCCCCGCTTCGTCGAGGGGTACCAGTCCGTCTCCCCGCTCGCCGACGGCTGGGAGGAGCGGCTCGGGCTGCACCAGCTGTTCCCGCTGCTGGCGCACGCCTGCATGTTCGGCGGCGGGTACGGCGCCCGCGCCGGGGCCGTCGCGTCCCGCTACCTCTGACAGCCAGCCTCTGCCCGGGCTCGCCCGCCCCGTACGGGTGGTGCTGGCACTCTGTACGTGTGAGCGAGACCAAGCCCCGCGTCCTGGTGGTGGACGACGACCGAGCCGTGCGCGAGTCGCTGCGCCGGTCCCTGGCCTTCAACGGGTACGAGGTCACCCTGGCCGCCGACGGCGCCGAGGCGTTGATCGCGGTCGGCACCCACCACCCCGACCTGGTCGTGATGGACGTGATGATGCCGCGCCTGGACGGGCTCGAGGCGACCCGCAGCCTGCGCGCGGCCGGCAACGACGTCCCGATCCTGGTGCTCACCGCGCGCGACGCGGTGGGCGACCGCGTGCAGGGTCTCGACGCCGGCGCGGACGACTACCTCACCAAGCCCTTCGCGCTGGAGGAGCTGCTGGCCCGGGTCCGGGCGCTGCTGCGCCGTGCCGTCCCCACCAACGCCGATGGCGAGGAGCTGCTGTCGTTCGCGGACCTCACCATGGAGATCTCGACGCGCGAGGTGAAGCGCGGCGAGCGTCTGATCGACCTCACCCGCACCGAGTTCACCCTGCTGGAGATGTTCCTGCGCCGTCCCCGGCGGGTCCTGGACCGCTCCTTCATCCTCGACGAGGTGTGGGGGTACGACTTCCCGACGACCGCCAACTCGCTCGAGGTCTACGTCGGCTACCTGCGCCGCAAGACCGAGGCCGAGGGCGAGGCCCGACTCATCCACACCGTGCGCGGCGTGGGCTACGTCCTGAAGGAAGCATGAGCCGCCGCAGCGCCGCCACCAGTGCCGGCCCGTGGCCCGACGACGGCCGCTGGCACTACCGCCGTTCCCTGGCCTCCCGGGTGGGCGTGCTGTCGGCGCTGGCCGTCGGCGCCGCCGTCACCTCGATGGCGCTGGCGGTGTTCCTGCTGACCCGGGTCCAGCTGCAGGCGTCGGTCGACGAGTCGCTGCTCGACCGCGCCAGCAAGGCCGCCGAGTACACGACCCTGTCGCAGATCACCGCCCAGGAGGTCCCGCCCTGGATGCTGGGCGCCGCCGACGTGCGGGTCATCTTCATCACCTCCGACCGCGGCATGTTCAGCGCCGACGCCGTCCCCGACTTCCAGCTCGGTGCACCCGAGCTGCGGGTCGCCAAGGGGAAGAGCGACGAGTCGATCCGCACCGTCACCGACGGCAACGGCACCCAGTGGCGGGTCGCGACCGTTCCCGCGGGCACCGGCCAGGCGCTCGTCCTGGCCCAGCCGATGACCTCCCAGCACGTCGTGCTCAGCAAGCTGGGCACGGTGCTGGGGCTGTACGGCCTGATCGGCGTCGGCGCGGCCGCCCTGGCCGGCTGGGCGGTCGCCGCCAACGGCCTGCGCCCCGTCCGTCGGCTCACCAAGGCCGTCGAGGAGATCGCCGTCACCGAGGACCTGGCCCCGCTGCGGGTCGAGGGCCACGACGAGATCGCCCGGCTGGCCGGTGCGTTCAACCTGATGCTGCTGTCGCTGTCCGCCTCGCGCGACCTCCAGCGCCGCCTGATCGCGGACGCCAGCCACGAGCTGCGCACCCCGCTGACGTCGCTGCGCACCAACCTCGACCTGCTGCGCCAGTCCGACGCGGGCGCGGACAACGGCGGCCCCACCCTGGACACCGAGGCGCGCTCCGAGCTTCTCGACGACGTCCGCGCCCAGATCGAGGAGCTCAGCACCCTCGTCGACGACCTCGTCATGCTGGCGCGCGACCACCAGCCCTCCGAGGTCATCGCCGAGGTCGACCTGGCCCGCGTCACCGAGCGCGCCCTGGCCCGGGTCCGGCGCCGGGCCCCGCTGGCAGAGTTCGACGTGGCCCTGTCGCCGTGGAAGGTCAACGGCGACGCCAACGGGCTCGAGCGCGCCGTGACCAACCTGCTCGACAACGCCGCCAAGTGGAGTCCGCCCGGCAGCACCATCACCGTACGGCTGGCCGACGGGCTGCTGACCATCGACGACGAGGGCCCCGGCATCCCCGAGAAGGACCGGCCGCACGTCTTCGACCGCTTCTACCGCGCCGACGAGTCCCGGGCGATGCCCGGCTCCGGTCTCGGCCTGGCGATCGTCCACCAGGTGGTGGACCGTCACGGCGGCGAGGTGTCCGTGCACGACGCCCCCGGCGGCGGCGCCCGGATGGTGCTCCAGCTCCCCGGGGCCGGACAGACCGCCCCCGCGGCCTCCTGACGGCCCGTCGCGCCCGTCGCGGGCTGGGGCGGGGGCCTACAGTTGGGGGCATGTCAGCGCTCCGGGTTCCCCTGTTGATGGCCGCGGCCGTCCTCCTCCTCGCCTCCTGCGGGACCGAGGAGAGCAGCAGCGCGGGCTCGCCCGAGGAGACGCCGACCACGACGTCGCCGGCCTCCGGCCTGCCGGCCTGCGACGAGGTGTGGGTGGAGGGGGCCGACCTGCCCCGGGCGTACGAGGGCTGCGAGTCGGCGGACGGCCCGGTCGAACCCGAGGTCGTCCAGTGCTCCTCGGGGCAGCGGATCGTCCTGTACGCCGACGCCTACTGGGCCGTGCGCGGCCACCTGATCAAGCACGCCCCCGACGGCTTGAAGGACGACCCGGGCTACGCGGACACGATGCAGTCCTGCCGCGCCTGAGCCTCGGCGAGGATCCCGGACGGCACAGGGGCCGGTGCTAGAGTCGCGACGGCATTGACTTCTGTAAACAGTGGGGTAAAGGAATGTCTTTCGTCCGGAGAATTGTGCCCGGAGTCGCGGCGTCACTGATCGCAGCGACCCTCGTGGCCGGGGGATCTCCCAGCTCGTCGGCGGAGCCCGGCACCAGTCGCGCGGAGTCCACCCAGACGCCCACGTCGACCACGCAGCAGACCGCGGACAAGAAGAAGAAGTTCCGCGTCGCGCCGGGTGTCACGTTCAACAACGCCATCGGCACGCACGCCCAGCGCCGCGCCATCATCCGCAAGGTCAACAACGCGATCAACAACGCCCCCACGGGCAGTGAGATCCGGATCTACAGCTGGAAGGTGTGGACGTACGCCGGGGTCACGGCCCTGCTGAACGCCCAGAAGCGCGGCGTGAAGATCCGCGTGATCATGGACAAGAAGAACACCGAGGTGGAGGTCAACCCCCACTTCCCGCGCCTGAAGAAGGGCCTGGCGTCCGGCAACCGCCGCAAGGACGGCACGATGCGCCCCAAGAACCGCCGCAGCTACGCCAAGCTGTGCGCCGGCTCCTGCCGTGGCCCGGGCGGCGCCGCCCACGCGAAGTACTTCATCTTCAGCAAGAGCGGCCGCTCCGAGAACATCTACATGCACTCGTCGTCCAACTGGGGCGACGCCGCGGCCAGCCGCCAGTGGAACGACCTCTACACCTTCGTCGGCAACAAGGGCATCTACGACGCCGCCGTCACCGTGTTCGAGCAGGCCTGGCAGGACAAGGCCGTCCCGGTGCGCAACCGCTGGTTCGAGCACACCAGCAGGGACGGGTCGATGGTGGTGGCCTGGTCCCCCACCACCCCCAAGTCGCGTGACAAGGACCGGCTCAAGAAGGTCCTCAGCGAGGTCCGCTGCCGCGGCGCCGAGTCAGGGTACGGCACCGCCGACGGTCGTACGATCATCCGCTCCGCCCCGGACGTGATCCGCGGCAAGCGTGGTCTCGCCATCGCCAAGGAGCTGCGCCGCCTGTGGATCGCCGGGTGCGACGTCAAGATCGCCCACACGGTCATGGGCATCGACGTGAACCAGCTGCTCAACTCGCCCTCCCCGCGCGGCCCGGTCCCGACGCGCCAGCTGGTGCAGGACTTCGACGGTGACGGCGTCTTCGACCGCTACTTCCACATGAAGTCGCTGACCATCAACGGCCGCATCGGCGCCAACCGCAAGGCGACCTGGCTCCTCAACGGCTCCGCGAACCTGTCCCAGCTGGGCCTGGTCTCCGACGAGAACCTCTCGTACCTGATCAACCGCCCCAACATCACCAAGCGGTACCAGAACCACATCGAGTACTGGTACAACAACTTCCCCAAGACGGCGACCCTGTCCCCGAGCGTGGCCCGCATGGTGCGCAGCGGTGACATCGACCCGTACGCCAAGATGGAGATGGACTGACGGTTCGTCGGGACCGACCGGTCCCACGAACGGCGCAGGGCGCCGGCGGTGGCTCAGCCACCGCCGGCGCCCTGTTCGTCGTCCGGGGCCCAGGACTCAGTAGGTCTTGCCCACGTGCGCCAGGTAGTCGCGGTAGTGGGTGTCGTACGAGCCGAGGTCGACCTTGACGTTGGCCTTGACGCGCTTGCGGTAGGTGACCTTGAGCGACTCCCGGCCCATGGTCGCGTTGGCGACCAGGGAGAAGGCGGGGGTGGCGCCCGCCTGGCTGATCAGCAGCACCGTGGGACGCAGCGGGGCCACCGTACGCCCGTGCACCTTGGTGGAGGCGCTGGTGCGCCAGGCCTTCGGCTTCCAGCGGAACCAGCTGGCGGCGTTGCCGTCGTTGCGCAGCAGCAGGCGCAGCTGCTTGGCCCGCTCGCTGAGCTGCCGCTCACCGGCGATGACGGTGACGACGACGCCGCGCTCGTGGGCCTCCTCGAGGGCCTTGTAGACCTCCGCGCCCTGGATCTGGCTGCTGGCGACGTGGATCGCCGCCTCGGGCTGGGTGGCGCGGATCGCCTTGAGCTGCAGGCGCCGGACGACGCGACGCTCCTGCTTGGTCGCGGTGTTCTTCACGATCAGGGTCTCGGCCTGGAAGCTCGGCAGGGCCGTCGCGACGGGGGCCAGCTCGAGGTCGGCGACGACCATCCGGTGATCCGAGCGGAGCTGGACGGGGTAGTGCTGCTTCAC
Organism: Nocardioides sp.; assembly: GCF_051876515.1. Lineage (GTDB taxonomy): Bacteria > Actinomycetota > Actinomycetes > Propionibacteriales > Nocardioidaceae > Nocardioides. Next base: position 5,202 of record NZ_JBJEHY010000009.1, read on the forward strand.
GCTGACCCGGTCCTCGGGCCCGACGAAGACGTAGTCGATGGTGCCGCCACCGCGGTGCGTGGGGAACGAGGTGCCGAGGATGTCGAAGGTGGAGCGCAGGCCGACCGCCTGAAAGTAGCTGGGGTCGTACCGCGTGCCGTGGTAACCCATGTTGAAGTCGCCACCGATCAGCACCGGTCCCTGCGCCTGGAGCTGGCTGGTCAGCGTCTGCAGCGACACCAGGGACGGCACGAGCAGCTCGGCGGTGTCCTTGCTGTTGGGGGCGACGTGGACGCTGACGACCGAGATGACCTGCTGGTCGGCGTTGGTGAGGGTGACCCAGTTGGCGTACCGGACCCCGACCATGCCGGACTTGAACCGCTTGGGACGCTTGCTGACCTGCACGGTCCCCTGGTCGATCGCCTGCCACGCGCTGGTCTTCCAGGCCACCGGCGCCCACCCGGTCCGCGGACCGGGGGTGCGGAACATCGCGTAGCCCTCGGGCGCGAGCGTCGCGTCGGGGCGGTTGTGGACCTCGTTGTACGTGATGATGTCCGGCTCCTGGGCCAGCACCGTCGCCACGTCGGCCTCGAACTTGGCCGTCGACATGTCCTTGTTGATGTTGGCCTGCGCCAACCGGATCGGCGTGCTGGTCGGAACCTCGTCGGCGACCGTGCGGAACGCCGGAGCCGGGGTGTCGGCACCCTGGGCGAGGTGGGGCACCACCAGGGCGGCGGCCAGGAGCACTGCTGAGGGCAGGCGTACCCATCCCCAGGTGTGGTGCTTCCTGCTCGTTTCGACTCCCATGCGTGACCCACAACCTTCCCGATGCATCAACTGACAACACGCATCACATCAGTCACACGCAGGGTCCACAAGGAGAGTGGGAGAACTACAAAAGTGTAGTTTCCGAGGGCTGTGTCACGTGCCGCGTACGGCCAGTCCGAGGGCGTCCGCGACGGGCTCGGCCAGGGAGCGTCCGTACTCGGTGGTCATGTGGTCCTTGTCGCGCATGACCACGTACTTCCCGATGACCGCGGGGCAGCTGCGCTCGACGCAGAACCACTGGCGGGCGTCCAGGAACTCGGCGCCCACACTCTTCGCTGTCGAGGCGAAGGTGCGCTGGAGACGCTGCTGCTTGCGCTCCGACGTCATCAGGCAGTCACCCAGGTCGACCCCGCGCTGCGCGAGGCACACCGACGACATCCTCGGCAGGACCGGGGTGTTGCCGACCATCACGACCCGGTCGGCGACCTCCCCCAACGCCTCGAGCTGCTCGGCCAGTCCGTCGACCTGCGCCTTCGCCATGTCGCCCCGCACGTACGAGCTGTTGGCCACCACGACCAGGTCGGGCGAGAGCTCCTCGACCTGCTCCAGGGCCCACTGCTTGAAGTCGAGGCAGAAGTGCCACGTCCCACCGTTGGCGGGGTCCGGGCGGGTGGCCGCGTTGGCGGGGCAGCCGGTGAGGACGAGGTGGTAGACCTCGTACCCGTGCTGCTCACCGATCTCGGTGAAGGCGGGCCCCCAGGCCCGCCCGTGCGAGTCGCCCATCACCACGATCCGCCGGTCGGCGTCGAGGTCACCGGTGGGGCACAGGCGGCGCATCCCCTCGCGGTAGTCGCAGTCACCCGACGGCGCCACCGAGTCGCGCACGTGGCGCAGCCCCGGCGACAGCTGGCCGGGGATGGGGCGGCCCTCCTCCGCTGCGAGGACCGAGGCCTGCACGATCGCCACGGCCGGGTCGTCCGACAGCCCCTCGAAGTCGCCCACCGCGATCGGGGGGTTGTCGGCCCGGTCGCGCTCCAGGCTCTGGATCTGCAGGTTGGCCACGAGGATGCTCGCCAGCACGACGCCGATGCTGATCGGGTACAGCAGCATCGCGCGGCGCGTGCTGGACCAGCCGCGGCGGCGCCGGAACGGCTCCTCGACGAAGTAGAAGGAGGCGGCGCTCACCGCGAAGGTGGTGACCAGCACGACGAGGAGCTGCGGACGGCTGAGGTCCCGGCCCCAGTGCTCGTGGGCGAACAGCAGGACCGGCCAGTGCCACAGGTACAACGAGTACGACCAGGCGCCCACGAGCTGCGCCGGACGCAGCGACAGCAGGTGCCCGGCCGAGGAGAGGCGTTCGGGGCCGAAGCTGCCGGCCAGCAGCACCGCGACGGCGCCCAGCACCGGGACCATCGCGGCCACGCCGGGGAACTGGGTGGTGGCGTCGAAGCGGAACGCGGCGTACGCGATGAGCAGCAGTCCGCCCCAGGCGAGCACCTCGGTGTGCCAGCGCCGTACGCGGGCCGTCCAGGCGGGGGTGCCCGCGACGAGGACGGCGGCGAGGCCGCCCAGCCCCAGCTCCCAGGCGCGGGTGAGGGTGGAGAAGTAGGCGGCGGTGATGTCGACCGAGGTGAGGTGGATCGACCAGGCCAGCGAGGCCGCCGACAGCACCCCGAGGACGACCAGCGCCCACCGTCGCAGCACCACCGGACGGGTCGTGGGCAGGCTGCGGCGTACGACGAGCGCCGTCACGACCATCAGCACCAGCGGGATGACGAGGTAGAACTGCTCCTCCACCGACAGCGACCAGAAGTGCTGCACCGGTGAGGGCGGCTCGTCGGCGGCGAAGTAGTCGGTCTCCTGCGCCGCGAACCGGAAGTTCGCCAGGAAGGCGGCAGCCCACCCGGCGTCCACGGCGACGGTCTCGGCGCGGACGAACGGCCACTTGTACGCCGCCAGCAGCGCCGTGGCGACCAGCGTGACGGTGGCGGCGGGCAGGATCCGTCGGGCGCGCCGGGCGTAGAAGTCGAGGATGGAGACGCGTCCGGTGCTCTGCCCCTCGCGCAGCAGCAGGCCGATGATCAGGAAGCCGGAGACGACGAAGAAGACGTCGACGCCGACGAAGCCGCCCGCGATGCTCGAGAATCCCGCGTGGGCGAGGATGACCAGGCCCACGGCCAACGCCCGCATCCCCTGGATGTCACCGCGGAACCTCATGCTTCCCCCATCACGATCGCCTGGATCTACCGCGCCCGGGTGCTTCCCGCCGCCGTGACCCCTTCCGGCGAGTGGAGCGTACTCCCCGGGGAAAGGGACCCGGGACCCCGGCCGCGTCAGCAGAGGGCGTCCAGGAGCCGCTCGGCCTTCACCGCGGCCTCGGCCCACTCCTCGGCGACGTCGGAGCGGACCGTGATGCCGCCGCCGGTGCCCAGTCGCCACGTCCCGTCCCCCGGCGTCGTGAGGGAACGGATGACCACGCCCAGGTCGGCCCGCCCGTCGGCCGCGATCCAACCGAACGCCCCCGCGTACACCCCGCGGGGGGACCCCTCGACGGCGTCGATCACCTGCATGGTGCGCAGCTTGGGTGCGCCGGTCATCGACCCGGCGGGGAACAGCGCGTGCAGCGCCCGGACGGTCGACACGTCGGGCCGCAGGCTTCCGCGCACCGTCGAGACGAGCTGGTGCACGCTGGGGTACGACTCCACCTGCATCAGGGCCGGCACCTCCACGCTGCCCGGCTCGCAGACCATGGACAGGTCGTTGCGCAGCAGGTCCACGATCATGAGGTTCTCGGCACGGAACTTGGGGTCGCTGGCCAGCCGCTCGCGCTGGGCCGCGTCCTGAGCCTCGTCCGCACCGCGGGGCGTGGTGCCCTTGATCGGCTTCGTCTCGATCGTCCGGTCCGCGCGCACCACGGCGTACCGCTCCGGGGAGGAGCTGAGCAGCCAGCCGCGGGCGCCGGGCACGTCGTGCTGCAGGAACCCTGCGTACGGGGCCGGGTTGAGGGCGCGCAGGCGTGTGTACGCGGCGGCGGGGTCGAGCGTGCTGTCCACGTCGAGGCGGTGGGTGAGGTTGACCTCGTACGAGTCGCCCGCGTGCAGGGCCTCGGTGACCCGGTCGAACGCGGCCACGTAGTCGGCAGGCATCTCGGCGCCTGTCGAGCCACCGCCCCCGGTCGTCGAGCCGCCCTCCCCGGTGGTCGAGCCTGTCGAGACCACCCGCAGCGGATCCACGTACGGGTGCTCGAACGAGCGCACGCTGCTGGGGCGCATCCACACCGCGTCGGGCAGGAGCGGGTCGGGCCGCGCGGGCAGGTCGCGCCGTGCGGCGTACCCGAACCAGCCGAACCACTGCGCGTCCGGCGGCCCCTCGGCCAGCTCCCGCTCGAGCACCTCGAAGACGTCGGAGCCGACGACCGTGCTGGTGCCGCCGACGTGACGGCGCACCTCACCGAGGGCCGCGTGGAAGGTGAGCGAGACGTCGTCGGGGCCGAGGTGACCCACGATCGAGCGGCGTCCCGACCACTCCCGGGCGCCGCCGCCGTCGAGCCAGAAGCAGCGCGGGTGCCGGGCGGCCGTGGCGAGGAAGTGCTCCTCCGCCCCGTGCGCCCCGGCCGGGTTCACCGGACACCGTCCAGGAAGTTCGCGACGATCGCCGCGCCGTGCTGGGACAGCACCGACTCGGGGTGGAACTGGACCCCGGCCAACGGCAGGGTCCGGTGCCGCACTCCCATCACGACGCCGTCCTCGCTCCACGCGGTCGCCACCAGCTCGTCGGGCAGCTCGAGAGCCGCCAGCGAGTGGTACCGCACCGCGTCGAAACCCTGCGGCAGCCCCGCGAACAGCCCGGCCCCGTCGTGGGTCACCGAGGCGACCTCACCGTGGGCCGGCGCGATCCGGTCGACCCGACCCCCGTACGCCGTGACCAGGCCCTGCATCCCCAGGCAGACGCCGAGGACGGGCCGCGTGCCGGCCAGCAGCACCTCGTTCCCGACGGCGAAGTCCGCGACCTGGCCGGGGTGACCGGGCCCCGGGGAGAGCACGACGTGGTCGTGGGCGAGCACCTCGGCAGCCTCCACCTCGTCGTGCTGCACCACCCACGGCAGCACCCCCGTCACGCCGGCGACGAGGTGCACCAGGTTCCACGTGTAGGAGTCGTGGTGGTCGACGACCACGACGTCGGGGGCGGAGGGGGACACGGTGGACAGCGTAGGTGGCCCGGGCTCAGCCGGACGACGCGCGACAGCTCGCGGGCAGCGCCTGGTCCCCCGTCGCCACCGCGCACCGGTCGAAGGCCCGCAGCCGGGCCATCAGGTCGGCCACCTGCCCGGCGTACGCGGGGTCGGCGAACCGGTTGGTCCGCTCGAAGGAGTCGTCGTCGTAGGAGTAGAACTCGTACCCGTGCTCGACGCCGTCCGCCGACGGGTCGAGGTCGTACCGCACCAGCAGCGAGTCGCGGTCGCGCACCGCGACGTACGAGGGGATCCGGTCCAGCTCGCCGCCCGAGTACGCCGCGTCCGGGTCGCCGGTCGACAGCGTCTGCTGGGTGTGCTCGAGGAAGACGTGGCCACCGCGGTCCACCGAGGCGTCACGCAGCGAGGGCACCATCGAGCGGCCCGCACGGAACGGCTCGGGATCCACGCCGGCCAGCTGAAGCACGGTGGGCGCCACGTCGAGGGTGCTGACCAGCTCACCGCGCTCGCCGGGCGCCACGCCGGGGCCGACCACCAGCATCGGCACCCGCGAGTCGGTCGCGTACGCGGTGCCCTTGCCGTGCGCCATGCCGACCTGACCGAGGTGGAAGCCGTTGTCGGAGGTGAGCACGACGTAGGTGTTCTCACCGACGGCGGCAAGGATGTCGCTGACCATCCGGTCGACCGACTGGGCCATCATCGCCCGCTGCCGCAGCTCGTCGACGTTGCGTCGGGTGCCGCCAGGGTTGCCGACGGTGTTCCACGCCCGGGCGGGCCCGCCGTCGAGGGTGAGCGGCCCGTTGTCGCCGACCCGGTCGCCGTGGCCGGGCAGGTCGTCGACACTCAGGTCGGCGCAGGCCACCGCCCCGCAGTTGCCCGCGCGGCCCGGGCCGGGCCGGTCGGCGAACGCAGCCGGGAACAACGGGTCGCCCGGGTAGTGCGGCTGCGGGTTGACCCGGCTGTGCGGCGCGTACGTGGCCACCTCGAGGAAGTACGGCTCCGGTCGCCGCTCGTGGCGGCGGATGAAGTCGAGGGCCAGGTCGTGGGTGACGGTGCCGGCGTACGCGGCGTCCTTCTCCTCCTCCGACGCGCTCGCGGGCGGCGCGTGGTGCTCCACGACCTCCAGCTGGCCGTCGGTGACCTGGGTGCGACCGAACTCCCACCCGGCGTACGCGGAACCGAAGAGCACCTGGAACTGGTCCCAGCCCGGCGGCAGCTCGGGGACCGGCCAGCCCGGGTTCCACTCGTACTCGTTGAGGTACTTGCCGATGAAGCCGGTCGTCCACCCCGCCTCGGCCAGCGCCACGTTGACGGAGCGTTCCGCGTTGCCGCCCGCCACCCACGCCGGGTAGCCGCCCAGCCCGGTGGCCCCGGAGATGTTGGTGAGCACGCCCGTCTGGTGCGGGTACTGCCCGGTCAGCAGGCTGGCCCGCGAGACGCAGCACATCGAGTCCACGGTGTAGGCGTGCGGGTACGACGCGCCGCGGCGCCGCATCTCCGCTGCCGAGCGCAGTGTCGGGAGCAGGTCGGTCGAGAAGTCGTCCATGAGGACAAGGACGACGTTGGGCGGACCGGCCGGCGCTCCCGTGGCGGCCGGTGTCGTCGACGTGGGTACGTCACCGTCGGGGCCCCGGTCCGCGGCCCCGTCCTGCGCCGGGGCACAGCCGAGCAGCGCCAGTGTCAGCGCGAGCGCCAGCACCCGCCGGACGCCACGTCGGCGCACCCTCGTCATCTCCCCGTCCCCCCGGTCGGTCCCGTACGGCTCGCACGAGCCTGCCCGTCAGTCTGGTCGGCCGGGCGCCCGGCCACCTGATGAGACGCAGTGGGCGGGCGTTCGGTTGCCCGTCGGGACGCTCCCGTCCGTCGGCTCAACCGGCGGAGGGCGTGACCAGCAGGTCGCAGACGGCCTGGTGGATCAGGTCGTAGCCGTTCTCGGTCAGGATCGACTCCGCGTGGAACTGGATCCCGCGGAAGTGGGGGCCGTACAGGGCGTGGATGTCACCCGTCTCCGGGTCCGCGTCGGCCCTGACCCCCTCGGGCAGCGCGCCGGTGTCGCGACCCACGAAGGTGTTGTAGAAGCCGACCCGCTCGTTGCGGCCGCCCAGGCGGACGCGCGACTGGGTGCCCTGGAAGACGATGTCCTTGTACGCCAGGTCGATGCCGAGGCGGTGGCAGAGCGTCTGGTGGCCCAGGCAGACGGCGAGGAACGGCGTGCCCGCAGCCAGGAGGTCGTCCACCGCGAGGCGGAAGGAGGCGATCTTGGCGCTCTCGTCGTCGCGCGGGTCGCCCGGCCCGGGGCCCACGATGACCATGTCGTAGCCGTCGAAGGCACCGGTCTCGTACGCCTCGTGTCGGATGATCGTCGACTCCATGCCGAAGACGCCCAGGACGTGGGCGAGCATGTTCACGAAGTCGTCCTCGCCGTGCAGGATCGCGACCCGCTTGCCGGCCAGCTCGGCGTCGGCGGGTTCGCCACCCTGGTCGGTCAGCCAGAAGCGGCTGAGTCGCTGGTTGCGGGTGCCGAGCGCGAGCGCCACGTCCTCGTCGCGGGTCAGGGCCGCGATGGTGGGCGCGACCGTCCCGGCCCGCTCCACCAGCCCGAACGCGCTCAGCACGCCCGAGGCCTTGGCCAGCGTCTCGCGGGTCTCGTACGCCGGATCGGAGTCGCGCACCAGCGTCGCGCCGGCGGTGATCTTGAGGTTGCCCTCGAGGTCGACGTCGGCCGTACGGATCAGGATCGGGCTGTCCAGGGTCGGCTCGCCGGCCTCGTCGCGGCCGAACAGCGCGAGCGCGGAGGCGTAGTAGCCGCGGCCCTCGGTCTCGTGCTGCGCGATCAGGGTGCACGCGTTCTCGACCGGGGCGCCGGTGACGGTGGCCGCGAACATGGTGTCCCGCAGGATCTCGCGCGGGTCGCGCTCGGATCGCCCGGCCAGCAGGTACTCGGTGTGGATCAGGTGCGTCATCGGCTTGAGGAACGGGCCGAGCACCTGGCCGCCCTCGTGGCACACGTCGCACATCATCTTGAGCTCTTCGTCGACGACCATGAAGAGCTCGAAGATCTCCTTCTCGTCGCCCAGGAACTCCAGGAACTGGCGCTTGAGCTCGCTGAGCCGGCCCGGGTCGTCCACGTCGCCCAGCGCGGCCGCGTTCCTGGGGATGTGGAAGGTGCCGGAGATCGGGTTCATCCGGACGTCGCCGCCGCGCACGCTGACGTGGCGCTCCGGCGACGCCCCCACCAGGAAGCGGTCGCCGGTGAAGAAGCAGAAGGTCCAGTACGCGCCACGCTCGTTCTCGACGAGCCGACGGAAGACCGACAGCGCCTTGTCGGCGTCCCAGTCGGCCACGACCGCACGGTAGTGGCGCCCGATCACCAGGTTGGCGCCCTCGCCCTGGCCGATCTCGTCGCGGATGATCCGCTCGACGATCTCGCCGTACTCCTCGTCGTCGAGGACGAAGCCGCCCCGGTCGGAGAACTCGACGGGGGCGTCGGGCAGCACCGCCAGCAGCTCCTCGACGGCGACCTCGTGCTCGGCCTCCACGTCGACGACGACCAGCGGGGTGCCGTCGTCGATCACGTCGAAGCCGCGCTCGGCGATCTGGCGGAACGGCACCGCGACGAGGCGGTCGACGCTGCGACCGGCCTGGGGCACGCCGGTCTCCAGCGGGATCTCCATGATGGAGTCGACGACGCTGCGGGTGCCGCCGACCAGCCCCACCGTGGGGGCGGCCTTGCGGCGGATCACGGCCCACGCCTCGCGACCCTGGATGTCGGCGAGCAGGGCCCGGACGTCAGGGGTCGGCGTGGGTGCGTTCATGGGCGAAACCCTACGTGCCGAGGAGCGCCGGTCGCCGCCGGGTTTCACACTGAGAGCACGCTCAGGGAGCCAGCGGGCTGCCCGGCAGGTTGCGTACGACGGCGAAGACGACGAACAGGACGCCGACGAAGATGCTGACCCCCACCGAGCGCGGGGGGCCGGGCACGCGGCGCCCGTGGGCGGCGGCCAGCTCGGAGACCCACCACCAGACGATGTAGACGAGCCCGGGGATCAGGAGCACGTTGTGCCCCAGGGACTCGCGCAGGTTGCCGGTCAGCAGGTCATGGGTGCCCCGCAGCGAGCCGCAGCCGGGGCAGTAGAAACCGGTGAGGAGCAGCGAGGGGCAGATCCCGAAGCTGCCGCCCTGGTGCGGGTCGCGCACGACCACCAGGGCCGCCGCCGCGAGCCCGGCGGCACCCATGAGATACAGAGGGGTCGCGGAGGCCTTCTCGGCCCCCGCGACCCTCTCGGTCACGACGTTGCTCAGAACGACGAGGTGGACGTGGTGTCCGCGCTCATCACGCCGGCGACCATCAGGAGGATGTAGAGGACCATCACGACCACGCCGACACCGGCGGAGACGAGGGCCCAGGTCTTGGCCTTCTTGGCGGCCTCCTCCGCCTCGGCGAACTGGCCGGTGTTCCACAGGCCGTCGACCTTCACCGAGTACACGATGGAGACGATGCCGGCCGGGAGGCAGCAGAAGAGGGTGGTCAGGATGGCCCACACGAGGTTGTTGGCGGGCTTGGGGCCGGTCGGGGCGGCGCCGTAGCCGGGCTGGCCGTAACCGGCGGCACCGTAACCGGGCTGGCCGTAGCTGGGCTGGCCGTAGGAGGGCTGCTGGCCCGGGTTGTTGGCGCCGTACGGGTCGTCGCCGGTGGGCGGCTGGTTGTACTGGTCAGACACTGGAAACTCCCCCAGTCGTGGCGGCGCGGGACCTCCGCACCGGTGTGGTCGGCATTCTGCTGCACCGGTGCAGCGGAAGGCGAACTTTTCACGGTTCGGACGTGTCCATACCCGTAATTCTCGCGCTGAATCCTCCGAATCATCTCGGAGGACCGGCTCACTCCACCGTGGTCAGCAGCTGGGTGGCGCGGGTCAGCACGACGTACAGGGTCGCGCGACCCGTCGAGGACTCGTCCTCGATCTCCTGGGGAGCCACCACCACGATGCCGTCGAACTCCAGGCCCTTGGTGTCCAGACCCGTCAGGACGACCACCCGGTCGGTGCCGCTGGGTGCCACGCTGGAGTCGACCGAGGCCCGCGCGCTGGGGGCGTCCTCGGCCCGCTCGGGCCACGAGGCCAGCCAGCCGTTGACCTCGCTGCGCCGCGCGACCGGCACCACGATGCCGACGGTCCCGCTGACCTGGTCGGCGATCTCGGCGACCGCGGCGCGGGTGGCGGACTCCAGGTCCGTCCCGGCGGCCGCGGCGTCGACGACCTGCGGCGCGACGCCCGTACGGCGGACCGCGTCGGGCAGGTCGGCGTCCAGGCCGACGCGTCGCGCGTAGTCGGCGGCGAACGCGTAGATCTCGGCCGAGTTGCGGTAGTTGGTCGACAGGTGGAACTCGTGGACCTCCTTGCCCTCGAGCGCCGCCGCGCGGGCCTCGGCGGCCTCCGCGGCCACCGGCCACGACGACTGCGCCGGGTCGCCCACGATGGTCCAGCTGGCCGTACGGCCGCGCCGGCCCACCATGCGCCACTGCATCGGGGTCAGGTCCTGGGCCTCGTCGATGAGCACGTGCGCGTACGGGTCGTCGACGATGCGGTACGTCGGCGGCGCCCACGAGCGGCCCGTCGGGGCGTACTCGCGGTCGGCGACCGTGGTCAGCTCCTTCAGGTCGATGCCGCCCTCCAGGAGGCCGGTCTCGTCGAGGTCGCGCTCGTCCTCGCTGCGGTGCGGGACGTCACCGAGCGCGTAGCGCAGCTCGTCGATCAGCGGCACGTCCTGGACCGACAGGTCGCCGTGGCGCCACGACTTGAGCAGCAGCTGCTGCTCGTCGACGCTGACCACGCCGTCGGCAACCCGCGCGAGCAGGTCGGGGTCCCGCAGCCAGCCCAGCACCGTGGGGGCGTCCAGCGGCGGCCACCAGTCGGTGGCGAACTCCAGGAAGCCGCGGTGCGAGAGCATCTCGTCGTCGAACGCCTCCCGGCCCGCCTCGCGGCCGCGGGGGCCACGCACCTGACGCCACATGGCGTCGAGCAGGGCGCGGGTGACGCGCGGGAGCTGCCGGTTGCGGCGGCCCTGCGACATCAGCTGGCGGCGTACCTTGCCGAGGACCCCGCGGTCGAGCACGACGGTGTCGTCGCGCCAGAAGATCTTGAAGCTGGTCGGGCTGCCCGGCGCCTGCTGGCGGGCGGTGCGGCGCAGCAGCTCCGCCATCCGCGCCGACCCCTTGACCTCGGCCACCGCCGGGTCGTCGTGGCGCGTCGTCCGGACCCCGTCGACCACCTCGCCCAGGGAGCGCAGCGCCACCGCGGTCTCACCCAGGCTGGGCAGCACCCGCTCGATGTAGCGCATGAAGACGCCGCTGGGGCCGACCACGAGGACGCCACCGGACTCGTAGCGGCGGCGGTCGGAGTAGAGCAGGTACGCGGCGCGGTGCAGCGCCACCACGGTCTTGCCGGTGCCGGGACCGCCGGAGATCGACACGACGCCCTTGCCGGGCGCGCGGATCGCCTTGTCCTGCTCGGCCTGGATGGTGGCCACGATCGAGTGCATGGAGCGGTCGCGGGCCCGGGAGAGCTGCGCCATCAGGGCGCCCTCGCCGATGATCGGCAGGTCGGTCTCGACGGAGTCGTCGAGGAGCTCGTCCTCGACACCGACGACCGTACGGTGCTCGGCACGCAGCACGCGGCGGCGTACGACACCGGCGGGCTCGGCGGCGGTGGCCTGGTAGAAGACCGCGGCGGCGGGCGCACGCCAGTCGATCAGCAGCATGTCGCGCTGGTCGTCGCGCAGGCCGAGGCGCCCGATGTAGCGGGGCACGTCGTCCACCTCGGGACGCAGGTCGAGGCGCCCGAAGACGAGCCCCTCGTGGGCCGCGTCGAGCTGGGCCAGGCGCTTGGAGGCCTGGAAGACCATCGCGTCACGCTCGACGAGGCCACCCTCGTGGCCCAGCCGGCCGCGCTGGTGTCCCTCGCGGGCCAGCCCCTTCGCGGACTCGGCCGACTTCTCCAGCTGCACGTACACGCGGTCGACGTACGCCTGCTCGGCGGCTACCTCGCGCGCGACGAGTTCTTCGGACACCTCGGTCTCTCCACTCCACTGTGTCCGGTGACCCTGCCGGACGACCTTCAAGCCAAGGGACAACGTTACCCCCGCCCGTGCAGCGGTCGGACCGGAACACGGGCGGGGGCGACGAGAGGTCTGGATCAGTCGGCGAGCGTGTAGACCACCGCGCGCTGCGCGAGGACGTCGTCGGGCCCGCCCTCGGTGAAGGCCAACGTGAGGCCCGTCGTACCGGGGAGCAGCAGCTCGGAGCCGAACTGCACCTCGCCGGCGACGCTGATGCCCATGTGGGCCCTGTCGAGCTCACGTGCCCCGGTGGTCTCGATCCGGAAGCCGACGGTGCCTCTCTTGCGGATCTCCTGCACGAACGAAACCAGGGCCGGGCCGTCCTGGGTGAACGGGCTGACGTCGAGCGGCTCACCGGGAGTCATCGTCGCGACGGTGTGCAGCGTCCAGCGGTGGCCGAGCCGGTCGATCTCCAACGGCTGGGCGAACCCCAGGACCGTGCTGTCGGCGTCGGTGCTCGTGTAGACGCCCAGCCCGAACTGCGCACGACCCGCCTCCCCCTCGGAGAGCGGGGTCGGGTCGTCCTCCGACACGCTCAGCCACATGCGGGCGGTCCCGCTGGCGGGGAGCGACTGGTCGGGGTCCGTACGGTCGAACGACGTGGTCGGCGCCGCCCCGAGATCGAAGCCGGGTTCCTCGTCGTCGCACGTGCCGAAGGTCTCCAGGTAGCCCTCGCCCGCGGCGTCGGCCGACGACATTCCAGCCGGGATCTCCGCACCGGTCAAGGACACCATCACCCCGGTCCCCTCGGGCGCACCCGTGCAGACGCTCTCCACGGCGACGGTGTCACCAGCACCGTTCCACGGCACTGTGATCCCGGTGGCCGCGGGCTCCGCGACGGCTGCACCGAGCTGGCGGTGGCTGGCGGAGGAGTCGCGGAAGAAGATGCCCCCCGGGTCTCCCACGCCGGCCGGCGGACGGGTCAGGTCGATCTCGTACACGGCCACCGCCACCCCCTCGGCGCCCTCGGGCAGGGAGACGGTCACCTTCTCGTCGTACCCCCGCGGGGTCACCAGGTGGTCGGCGAAGTCGGCCCGCGTCGACGCCCACGCCACCCCGGGGCCGGACACGTCGACGGCCTGCTCCTCCCCGGCGGTGGACCAGGTCACCAGCTGCGGGTAACGGCTGCCCTCGAGCTTGACCTGCACCTTCCGGCCGTCGCTCTCGACGGCCTCGGCGAACCGGTACGTCCAGCCGTCGCCGGCCTGATCGCCGCGGGCGCCTTCTCGCCGAGGACCGTACGGTCAACCGGTCCGACACCCCGCTCGGAGGTGGCCTCGTCGACCAGGGGCAGCACCACCACACCGACGAGGGCCAGCGCGGCGGCGCCGGCCACCGTGCCCCGTACGACGGTCCGGCGGCGCCGGTGGACCGCGATCCGGCCGTCCAGCGACGTACGGCGGGAGGCGTGGTCGAGGGTGGAGCCGTCGAGGTCGGCGGCGTGGTGGTCGAGGGTCTGCCTGAGGTCGTCGAGGCGGTTCATCGTCGGTCTCCTTCCGCGGAGAGGTCCTGGGTGGCGGGGTCGTCGGCGAGCGACGGGTCGATCCGCAGCGTCGCCAGCGCCTTGCTGAGCTGGCTCTTGACGGTGCCGGTGCTGGTGCCCATCGCGGCGGCCGTCTCCGCGACCGAGAGG
>NZ_JBJEHY010000010.1:0-18837 GCF_051876515.1 Nocardioides sp.
CAGGTGCCCGAGGACCTTCGTCAGGTTCCTCATGCGGTGACTCCGTTCCGTCGCGCCCACAGACCCGCCAGGAGGACGAGCACGAGCCCGGTCCCCAGCAGGGCCCCGTCGAGCGGGGTGATCCAGGACCGTCCGGCCACGGTCTCCCGGACGTCGGTGACCACAGGAGCGGCGGAGACGGCCGAGGAGAGCGTCTGCTCCACCAGGGCGGGGCCGGAGGAGGGAGTGACCTCGACCCAGCCGAGCAGGTCGCCTCCCGCGTCCTGCAGGGAGAGCAGGACCGGGGACCCGTCGCCGCCACGCAGGCGCACGGTGACCGTGCCACCCTCGTCGACGACCAGCCATCCGCCGGCGAGGGCCTCTGCCCCCTCGGCGGTCGGGTGCACGTACAGGTGGACGAGGTCGCCGGCGACGGCGCCCGGGATGCTCAGGGTGACCGTACGGCCCTTCTGCTGCGCGGTGATCCCGCCGTCCGGCAGGGCCCGCAGCTCCTCGGCCGAGGCCGCAGGGGCGGCCGGCGTGACCGGCACGTCGGCCGGTACCTCGGAGACCGGGTCGACGACCACCGGGGTCGTCGTGGTCTGGCTGTCGTCGTCCGTGCTGGCGACCCGCAGGTCGTCCCAGCCCAGGAGCCGACCCGTGCGGGTCTGGTCGCCGCTCTGCACCACGACCTTGAGCCGGCCGGCCGGCAGCTCGTCGGCGCCGGTCAGGCGCAGGTGACCGCGCCCGTCGACCTTGAACCAGCGCGACCACGGGTACCGCGGCGAACCGTCCTCGGTGTAGACGGAGACGAAGACCCACTCGTGGTCGTTGGCCCGGGGCACGACGAGGTCCAGGCGGTCGCCCTGGCGCTGCACGCTGAGATCGTGCCGCGTGGCGGGCCGCAGGACCCGGTCCGCGTCGAGCGGGTCGGGCGTCCCCTGGGGCTTGTAGCGCCCGATGCTGAAGGTGCCGCTGGCCACCGACCGGACCGTGTCCCCGCTGCGCAGGGACCCGGACAGCAGACGCAGCGTGTGGGCGCCGGTGGGGAACGCGGGCGTGGACGTCCTGGTGGTGCCGTCGGGCAGGGTGATCGCGGTACGGAACGTGCCGTCGGCGGCTTCGGCCTGGAAGACGGCCCAGATGGAGCGGTTGTCGTGGACCGAGCCGTCGAGGCGCGAGTAGGCGCCCTCGTCCAGCTTGACCGCGATCCTCGAGCCGCCACCCTCGGGGTGGCACCAGCCGGCACCGGTGATGACGAGCTCCCCGCCCTTCTCCACGACCGGGGTCTCGATGGCCACGGTCGGACGGTCGCTGGTCGGTGTGCAGACGACGTCGGAGTCGTCATCGTCCTCGCCCGTCCACGGGACGCCGCCGACGGTGAGTGGCTTGGTCGTCAGGGACCGCTGCACGTCCCCGCTCGCGAAGCGTCCGGACTGCAGGCTCACGGTGAGGTACTGACCGGCGGTGAGCGTGGGCAGGTCCAGGGAGATGTCGAAGGTCCCGCGCGGCGAGATCTCGTACTGGTGCGGGTGCGTGCCCGGCTGCGGCGTCAGGAGCGCCCAGATGGTGTCGTCGCCGGACGCCGAGGGGTGGGCGATGACGTCGCTCCCGGTGCGCCGGTACTGGCCGCCCGAGGAGCTGTTGCCGAGCTTGACGGCGACGGTGGAGCCGACACCGCCCGTGGTGGTCCAGCCGGTCCCCTTGATCCGCAGTCGCGCTCCGTCGCCCGCGGCGAGGTCGCGCTCGACCCACGCGGTGGTCGTACCGGCCCTCAGCGTGGTGTGTGTCCACGCGGGCGGGTCCTGCTCGCCCACCTCGGCGCCGCCGCTCACGGTGAAGGCACCGTTGAGGCTGCGGGTGACGTCGCCCGGCTTGAGGGAGCCGGTCAGCACGCGCACCTTGTGCTCGGACCCGTTGACCCACTCCTGCCAGGAACCGTCGGAGAGACGGGCGTTCGCGGCGGTCGGGTACGGGATCCGGGCGGTCCAGCGGCCGCTCGCGTCGGCCTCGACGAGGGCCTGGCTCCGCTTGTCACCGGTCACCTTCCCGGTGAGGGGGTCGATGACGTCACGCTTGGTGTACACGGTGGCGGGGTCGCCGGAGAAGGAGGCGTCGAGGAAGACGTTGACCACCGACCCGCTGGAGCCGTTGGTGACCTGCCACCCGGTGCCCTGCAGCACGATCTCGGAACCGGCCTCGACGCCGGTCGGGAAGGTCAGCGTGACCGTGCGACCCGTGTCGTCGGTCTGCGTGATCGTCGTGGTCGGGTTGTCCGCGTGCGCCGCGGGAACCAGCGCCACCCCGGTGCCGCCGAGCACGCCCAGGGTCAGGGCCGCGGCACCGCACACGGCGGCGCGCACGCGTGCCCAGGAGCGGGAGGTCGTGCTGCGCGCGCTCATGCGAGGCTGTCCACGACCGAGGCGACCAGGCCGCGCATGAGCAGTGGCCCACCGGTGGACGTCCACAGGGACCCGTCGACGAGGATGACGTGGCCCTCGCGGTACGCCTCGAGGTTGCGGAAGCCGGGCACCTTCTCCGCCTCGGTCAGCGCCGTGCGGGCACCGTCCGCGTCCGCCGTGCCGCCGGCCTGCGCGTTGCCCACCGAGGATCCACCCAGGGTGCCGAAGAACAGGTAGTCCGCGTCGATCTCGGAGAGGTTCTCCAGCGAGACGGGCTCACTGTGCCCGCGCCCGCGGCGGTCCTGACCCTCGGGCCTGGTCAGACCGAGGTCCTCCAGCGCCTGGCCGCCCGGCAGCTCCTTGAGGATGAGGGCGGCCGAACCGCCCTGCCAGCGGACGATCGAGAAGGTCGAGT
The DNA here is from genome assembly GCF_051876515.1 of Nocardioides sp. Classification (GTDB taxonomy): domain Bacteria; phylum Actinomycetota; class Actinomycetes; order Propionibacteriales; family Nocardioidaceae; genus Nocardioides. Next base: position 2,797 of record NZ_JBJEHY010000010.1, read on the forward strand.
CGGCGTACCCGCCGAGCTGCTCCTTCGCCTCGCCGACCTCCTGGTCGTACGCAGCCACGACGTCCTCAACCTCGTCGTCCATGCCGAGGGCCTGCCCGACGTGGGTGAAGTTGTCGCGCCAGTCGCCGCCCGCGAAGCCGGTCACGTACGTCGGAGCGACCTTGCGCAGGATCGAGATGGCCTCGGGGTTGTTGTTGATGGAGGTGCCGTCGACGAGGATCAGGTCGGGATCGGCCTTGCCGATCGCCTCGTAGTTCGGCTGGGCCACGCCGCCCAGCACCGGGATGTCGGCGGCGGCGTCGGCCAGGTAGGCGGGCACGGTGGACTGGCCACGTCCGGTGACGGTGCCGACCGGCTCGACGCCCAGGGCGAGGACACCGTCCAGGGTGGGTTCGGACAGGGCGACGACGCGCTCCGGGGCGGCCGGGACCTTCATCTCGGTGCCCTCGGCGTCCGTGACCGTGCGGGTCTCGCCGCTGGCCTGTGCGTCGCCACCCCCGCTGCCGCATCCGGCCGCGGTGAGCAGGAGGCCCACGGCGGCGAGGGCCGGGAGGAGGCGGGTACGGCGGCGCACAGACATCGGAGACTCCAAACAAGACGTTAGGTGAGGCAAGCCTAACTGTCATCCGATGAAGACGGCACACCGCGTCCGGCCCTGCGGCATGTGGCGCTGCTCACCCCGCTCTGGCGACAGGCTCCCCAGCAACCGCCCATGCGCCGACGGCGACGTCGTCGCCCCACTCCCCCAGCTCCAGCACTCCCAGCGGAGCCTCGTACCTGTTCAGGGGGCCGTCACCGTCCACGACCACGAGACGGGCCGGGGCCTCCAGGGTGGCCACACCAGCCTTGACCAGCGCCTCCTTGCGCACCCACAGCCGGGTGGCGTCGTGCGCGCCAGCACCGGCCTCGACCCAGGCCTGCTCCGCGGCGGCCAGCGCCCGTACGGGAACGGCGGAGCCGGAGGTCTCCACGTCCACCCCGCAGGCTCCCGGGGCCGCCACCGCGGCGACGTGCGTCCGGGTGTGGCTGAGGCTGAGCCCGAGCCCAGGCGCACCCACGACCCTGGGCGGTCCGTGGCCGGCGCTCCCGCACCCGGGGCAGCCGAGCTCGATGTCGAGGTCCCCGGCGGCGCACCGCAGCGCGTCCGCCGCGCACTCGCGCACCAGCCAGTGGGCGGCCAGGAAGGCCCGGCGGTCGCCCGCGTCCCGGAGCCGTTGCCAGCGGGCCAGCTCGGCGGACGAGAGCCGGCCCGGGTCGGCGCCCTCAACCGCCTCCACGGTGCGGAACAGCACCACCGCGGTCGTCGGCGACGTCACCGCCCCGGCCCTCTCACGGCACCGTGGCCAGGGCCGCGCGGTCCATCGCCTCGGCGAGGACCTCAGCGACGCGTCGTGCGTACGGCTGGCGCACCAGCTCGCCGTGGGTCGTCGGGACGGCCACCTGACGCACCTCGCCGTCGGTCCACGCCTCCCAGCCGGTCGCGTCCAGGTGCGTCTCCGGGCGGGGCGCGGAGGCCACGACCACGCTCACGTCCCCGCGCAGCCGGCGGTGGTGGGAGGTGCGCACGATCCGGGCAGCCTCCACCACGGACGCGAGGCAGCCGCCCAGGACCGCCTCGGGCAGCTGGGCCAGCGCACTGCCCCCGGTCCGCAGACGCTCGATGACGGACGCGCGGTCGAGCGGAACGCTCCCCACGGCACCGTCGGGTACGCCGCCGAGGCGCAGCACCCCGACGAGTGCCTCCTGCTCGCTCGGCTCGCCCAGGTGGCGCCACTGGTCCGCCGGGTAGGCGTCGAGCAGCACCACCGCGCCGACCTCCTGCCCCTCCGCACGGGCGATGGCCGCCACCTCGTGGGCGGCCATCCCGCCCAGGGACCAGCCAGCGACGTGGAAGGCGCCCGCGCCCACGACCCGTCGTACGGCCCGCAGCTGCCTCGCGGCGAGGGCCGCCAGGTCGGCCACCGGCTCGGGGCGCCCCGTCTCGATCCCCGGCGCCTGGACCACGTGAACGGGTTGGTCGAGCGGCAGGCCGGCCAGCAGTCCCAGGTAGCACCAGCCCAACCCTCCCGCCGGCGGCAGCAGGAACAACGGAGAGCGCGCGGAGCCCTCGGCCGTACGCAGGGTGAGCACCTCGTCGAACTCCTCGCCGTTCCCTCCCCGGTCCTGCAGGTGTCCGACCAGCGCGCGGGGCGAGGGTGCCGCGAAGACGTCGCGCAGCTCGATCCGGTCGCCGGTCACGGCCTCCACCTCGCCCAGCAGGCGCAGCACCCGCAACGAGTCACCACCCAGGTCGAAGAAGTCGTCCGTGGGGGCCACGGACTCGGCCCCCAGGACGGCCGCGAAGGTCGCGCACAGGCGCTGTTCCAGGAGGCTCTCCGGGGCCGTCGTGGCCTGCGTGCGCTCGGGTGGGTGCTCGGCCAGCAGTCGCCGACGGTCGGCCTTCCCCGAGACACTCACGGGTATGGCGGGGACCGCCACGTAGTGGCTGGGGCGCACCCCGGCCGCCAGGTGGTCCTCCGCGAGCGCACGCAGGGCCCTCTCGGCGGTCTCGTCGTCGGCGGTGGGCACGTACCAGACCACCAGGCTCGCCGGTCCGCCATCGGCGGCCACACCGGCGGCCAGGGCGCTGACGTGCTCGGCGGCGTCCAGGACGGACTCGACCTCTCCCAGCTCGAGGCGCTGCCCGCGGATCTTCACCTGGTCGTCGGTCCGGCCCACGTACTCCAGCTGACCGTCGGCGCGCCAGCGGGCCAGGTCGCCAGTGCGGTACAGCCGCGACCTGCCTTCGGTGCTGAACGGGTCCGGCACGAACCGCTCGGCGGTCAGGTCGGGGCGGCCGATGTACCCGTCGGCGAGCTGCACGCCCCCGAGGTACAGCTCGCCCACCGCATCTACGGGCCGGGGACGTCCCCGCTCGTCGAGGACGAGCGTGGTGGTGTTCCAGATCGGCGCACCGATCGGCACCGGGCCCAGCGCCCCGGCGGTCGTACGGCACACCGTGACGTCGACCGCCGCCTCGGTCGGGCCGTACAGGTTGGTGGGTGCCACGCCGAAGGCTGCGGCGCAGTCGTCGACGAGGGCCGCCGTGAGGGCCTCACCGCTGCACACGACGTCGCGGACGGCGGCCTCCCCCACCCGGCGCACGGCGTGCGGGTCACTGACGAAAGCCCGCAGCATGGAGGGGACGAAGTGGAGCAGGTCGACGCGCTGCTCGACGACCAGGTCGGCGAGGGCGCGGGGATCCCGGTGCGCGTCCGGAGGTGCGATCACCACGGTCGCCCCCACCTGCAGCGGCCAGAACAGCTCCCAGACCGACACGTCGAACGTGACCGGCGTCTTGTGGAGCACCCGGTCCCCCTCGGCCAGGGGGAACTCGTGCTGCATCCACGCCAACCGGTTGTCGATGGCCCGTTGGCCCACCACGACCCCCTTGGGGCGTCCCGTCGATCCCGACGTGAACAGCAGGTACGCCGCAGCGTCCAGGTCGTCGGGGACCCCGGGCAGATCGGCCGCCCGGCTCTCGGCGAGCTGCGACGGCGTCTGGACGACGTACGCAGCGTCGTCCAGACGCAGGTGGTCGGCGCTCTCGACGACGACCGTCCGTACGCCACCGTCGTTGAGCATGTCGCGCACCCGGCCCTCGGGGAGGTCGGTGCCCAGCGGCAGGTGGACGCCGCCCACGCGTTGCACTGCGTGCAGGACGACGAAGAGGTCCGTGCTGCGCGGCAGCATCACGCCCACCACGTCCCCGGGGCGCACTCCGGCAGCGACGAGGCCGCGCGCCACGGCCTCGACGCGCGCGTGCATGGCGCCGTACGTGACCTGCTCGTCGCCCAGCACGAGGGCCGTCGCCTCGGGCGTGGCCGTCGCCTGCGCGGCGAAACGCTGCGCCAGCGTCCGGTGGCTCACCGGGTGGCTGGTGTCGTTGAACTCCTCCACCACGAGGCGTCGCTCGGCCTCGTCCAGGAGGTCGAGGTCCGCGACGTTCGTCGAGTCGTCGGCTGCGGCGAACCGGCCCATCCACCCGAGCAGGCGCGCGGCGTGACGCCGGGTCTCCTCGGCGGAGTACAGCTGCGGGTTGGACTCGACCTCCAGCCGCACCGTGCGTCGGCGCCCCGGCGTGCCACGCAGGCACACGGTCATCTCCTCGACGGGACCTGCCGTCAGGTTGCGGACCACCCCGCGCACCTCACCCAGGCGCAGCTCGAGGTCGAAGGGGATCAGGTTCACCTGCGCGCCGAAGAGCTGGCTGCCGTCGCGCCGGTCCAGCCAGCGGACCAGGGTCTCCTGCCTCACCAGCGGGCTCGTGCGCAGCTCCTCCTGCTCGGTGGCCAGGTGCTGCAGGGTGTCGCGGAGGGTCGAGGCGACCGGGACGCTGACGGGCAGCACGTTCATCGCGGTGCAGACGGTGTGCGCGCTGGGCAGCGTGCCGACACCGGCCAGCGACCGGTTCATCAGGGGCAGCCCCACGCGCGTGGCCGGCAGCTGCGCGAAGCGGGCGAGGTACGCCCCGACGCCGGCGACCACCAGGTCGGTCCACGGCACACCCAGGCGGCGGGCACCACCCACCCACGCGGTCTGGTCATCGACGGGGACGTCGAGGGTCACCTTGTGGGAGGTGCCGGAGGGCTGGGCGACGCGGCCGGCCAGCCCCACCACTCCGGACATCTCTGCGGTGCGTACGCGCCAGAACTCCTCGTCCTCGGGGCTCACGGAGGGGTCCGCAGCAACGAGGTCGGACAGACCGACGCCGGACGGCGCGGGGGCCGGTCCGCCGGAGAGGGACGCGTTGACGTGCTCGGCGACCCGACGCAGCAGCTGCACCGCGCCGTACCCGTCCAGGACCACGTGGTGCGCGGCGTGGAACCACCAGCTGCGGTCGGTCCCCTGGAGCAGCGCCGAGCGGACCACGTCGCCGGCTTCGAGGTCCATCGGGCGCGCGAGGTCGTCGCGCATCCACCGCTCCGCGGCGGCGCCAGGGTCCTGCTCTCCCGACAGGTCGACCAGTCGGTGCACGGACGCGCGGTCCCCCACGACCTGCTGCTCGGGTCCCTCGGCGCCCTGGCGGAACCGCGTACGCAGCTGCTCGAACTCGCCGTGGGCCAGGTCCACGGCCCGCGCCACGAGCACCGGGTCCACCGGGCCCTCGAGCTCGACCACCTCGGCCGTCGTGTAGCACGGGTTGGTCGGGTCGAGGGCGTGCGCGAAGTAGAGGCCACGCTGGGCCGCCGTCAGGGGCAGCCACGGGTTGCCGGAGCCGGGCGGAACGTTCACGAGGTGACGGCCATCCGTCCCTGGTCGAGCAGGAAGGACCAGGACGGCTGGCGGGTGAAGTCGGCGAAGTCGACGTCGACACCCGCGTCGGCGAGGCGGTCGAGCATCTCGAATGCCCGCAGGGAGGTGAGTCCGTGGGCGAACAGGTCGTCGTGCGGCGCCGCCTTGATCCGCGCGAGGGCGTCCGCGTCGAGGACGGCACCGAGCGCCTCCTCGACGGTCAGCTCCCAGGTCCCCTCGCCCACCGACGGGGGCACGGGAGCGAGGCCAGCGACCACGACCTCGGCCGTGGTGACGACACCGCAGCAGCTGGCGATCTGCTCCAGGGCGCGCTGGTGCTCGGCCGGACCGAAGTCAGCCACGGCGTCGGCGACCACGAACGGGTGCACCTCGCGCATGAACGCGTCCGTGGCCGTCGCCGTGACGCCGATGTGGGCGTACACGCCCGTCACGACGAGCTGGTCGCGGCCCAGCTCGGCCAAGCGCTCGGCGAGGTCGGTGTGCGCGAAGGCGCTGTAGCGGTGCTTGGCGAGGACCACGTCCCCCTCGACCGGCTCGAGCGCCTCGACGATGTCGGTGTGCTCCGGCACCGGACTCATCCCGGGTCCCCAGAAGTCGCCCTGCAGGCCTCGCACGATCTCGCTGCTGAGCCCGGTCTGCGCGGTGTAGAAGACGGGCACGCCCGCGGCACGGGCCGCCGCGAGGATGCGAGCGGTCTCTCGCACGGCCGTACGCAGCGCCGGGCAGTCCTCGGCGTAGGGCCGCAGGAAGTAGCGCTGCATGTCGTGCACCAGCACCGCGGCACGGGCCGGGTCCAGCTGCCAGTCGAGCGACCGGCGCGACGCCTGGGCCGGGACGTGGAGCGGGGTCTCGTAGTGGATGGCGGCAGGCAGGCTCATCGGTTCTCCTGGGGTGCTGCGACGGCGGGGACGGACGACTCGGACAACGTGGAGGCGAGCAGCCGGCGGAGCTCCCGCCGGCTGTTCTTCCCCACGGGGGTGGTCGGGAACGAGGCGACCAGCGCGTACTGGTCGGGCAGCTTGTACGTGGCCAGCCCGCAGGACTGGAGGTGCGCCCGGAACAGGTCGTCCACCCGGTCGGGCAACGAGGCACCGGTCGCCGGCACCAGCACGGCCGCCAGACGTTCGCCCAGCAGCTCGTCGGGCACACCGACCACGACGGCGTCGTGCACCGCGGGGTGCGTCATCAGGAGGTTCTCGACCTCCTCGCTCGCGATCTTCTCGCCACCGCGGTTGATCTGGTCCTTCGCGCGACCGGTGACGACGAGGTGCCCGCTGGGCAGGCGTCGTACGAGGTCGCCGGTGCGGTAGAAGCCGTCGGCGGTGAAGGAGTCGGCGTCGGCCTGCTCGGAGCGGTAGTAGCCCCGGATCGTGTACGGGCCCCGCGTCAGCAGCAGCCCCTCCTCGCCCGCGGCCACGTCCCGGTCGTCCTCGTCGACGACGCGCACCTCGTCGTGCTCGCTGGTCGGGCGGCCCTGGGTGGTGGTGACGAGCTCGTCGGAGTCCTCGTCGCGCGTGTAGTTCACCAGGCCCTCGGCCATGCCGAAGACCTGCTGCAGGCGGGCTCCCAGGACCGGCGCGACCCGGCTGGCCACGCTCGGGGCCAGCTTGGCCCCGCCCACGCCGACCAGCCGCAGCGTGCCGAGGTCGGGGGCGCGTCGCTCGGCGGCGGCGATCCACGCCTGGAGCAGGGGCGGTACCAGGCTCGCGTGCGTGACGCCCTCGCGGGCGATCAGCGTGAACGCGGTGCGCGGGCTCGGGTCGGGAGCCATCACCACGGCACCGCCGACGTGCAGCACGCCGAGGATCCCGGGCGAGCTCATCGGGAAGTTGTGCGCCGCGGGCAGCGTGACGAGCAGCCGCGAGTCGGCGTCCAGCCCGCAGATCTCGGCCGACGCCCGGACGGAGTAGAGGTAGTCGGCGTGGGTGCGCGGGATCAGCTTGGAGACGCCGGTGGTGCCGCCCGACAGCTGGAGGAAGGCCACGTCCTCGCTGCCGGGGCGGGCAGTGCGCTGCGGGGTTGCCGGCACCGGCCTGGCGCCGTCCCAGGTGGCCACGTCGACCAGCAGGGGCGCCTCCACACCGGCTGCTTCGACCCGACGGACCACGTCGGCGTGCACCTCGGTCACGTCGGCCCCGGCCAGGTCTCGGCCGACCACGAGCGCGGCCGCGTCGGCGACGGTGCAGAAGTGCGCCAGCTCGAGCGCGCGGTGCGTGGGGAGCGCGAAGACCGGGACTGCCCCGAGGCGGAAGAGCCCGAGGACCACGGCCATGTACTCCACCGTGTTGGGAAGGGCGTGCACGACGCGGTCACCGGGGCACACCCCGAGCTCGGCGAACCGGGCGACGACCACGTCGACCTGCTGGTCCAGCTCCGCGTACGTCCACCGCACCGGGGTGCCGTGGACGTCACGTCCGACCACGGCCGTACGCCCAGCGAACCGCGCCGCGCGCTCACCGAGGAACTCCGCGAGCGTCTCGTCGGTCCACAGGCCCAGCTCCCGGTAGCGGAGACGCTCCTCGGCTGGCCAACCGCGGACCGGCGCGAGCGGGGACCGGAGGGTTCGGGTGCTCACAGTCCCACCACCGACATCATCGTGCGCAGCTTGGCGCCGGTCTCCCGCACCTCGGCCGCGGGGTCGGAACCGGCGACGATCCCGGCGCCCGCGAAGAGCCGCAGGTTCTCGCCGTCGAGAACTCCCGAGCGGAGGGTGAGGGCGAACTCGCCGTCCCCTCGGCCGTCCATCCACCCGACGGCGCCGGCCAGGTAGCCCCGCTCGGCGCTCTCGTGCTCGCCGATCAGACGCATCGCCTCGGCGCGCGGGGCGCCGCCGACAGCCGGCGTGGGGTGCAGGAGCTGCGCGAGGTGCAGCACGCTGGTGCCGCCCGCGCCCGCCCGCACCCGGGCCCGCACGCGCGTCCCGAGGTGCCACAGCGCGTCGGTGCCGATCACCTCCGGGGCGTCGGCCCGCACGTCGTCGCAGGTGGCACCCAGCCGGGTGAGCAGGTCCTCGATCACGATGCGGTGCTCGTGGAGGTCCTTGACCGAGGAGGCCAGCCCCTCGCGGCGCTGCTCGTCCTCGGCCGGGTCCGCGGAACGCGGGATGGAGCCCGCCAGGGGCATCGCCTCGACCCGGTCACCGGAGCGGCGTACGAGCAGCTCAGGGCTGCCGCCGAGAACCCGGACGTCCCGACCGGCGGAGGGCACCGGGACCGAGTAGACGAACTGTCCCGGCCTGGTCCGCAGCAGCCGGGCGAGCAGGTCGCCCGGGTCGAGCGGCGGGTGGCTGCGTACGTCGAGGAACCGGCCCAGCACCACCTTCTCGGCCGCACCCGAGGCGATGACCTCGAGCAGCTCCGCGACGTGCTGGCCGTACTCGTGCGCCGAGGGCACCTCGGCGATGTCGTGCCGACGTTCGAGCGTGGCTGGTTGCGGCACCGAGAGGTCGCAGGTGGCCAGGAAGCCTCCCCCGGACAGACGGTGCATGACCGCGGGGTCCTCTGGCGCGAAGCTGATCGCCCCGACGGCCAGACCGTCCTGTCCCAGACCATCCAGGACCCGGTCGGCCCACTCGGCGTCGTCGCTGCGCGCTGAGTCCCAGCGCACCGCGGGACGTCCCACCAGGGTGTGCGAGGGCGTGGAGAAGGTGATCAGGCCGGGATCGGTGACGTCGAGCCGCGAGGAGACCACCGGAACCATCTGCAGGGTGCTCACAGGGAGGCACCTCCGTCCACGAAGATCTGCTGGAGGGTGACGTGGCGGGCCGCGTCGGAGAGCAGGAAGGCCACCACGCCGGCCACGTCCTCGGGGTCGGCGATCCGCCCAAGGGGGATGCCGAGCCGGTGCTGCGCGGGGTCACCGAGCAGCGCGGCACGCCGTCCGACCTCGGGGTCCGCCCACAGGTCACGCTGCATCGGGGTGTCGGTCGACCCCGGCTCGACCACGTTGCACCGGATGCCGCGGGGAGCCAGCTCGAGGCCCACGCAGCGCGTCAGGGCGGAGGTGGCCGCCTTGGAGGCGGCGTAGGCGACCATCCCCGTACGGGGCACGCGTGCCGCGTTGGAGCTGACCACGACCACCGCTCCCCCGTCGTCCAGCCGGGGGGCCGCCGCCTGCAGGCAGTGCATGACGCCGGTGGTGTTGACCGCGAGGTGCGCGTCCCAGTCCTCGCGCGACAGCTCGCCCAGGGTGGCGGGTCGCAGGATCCCGGCCGCGCAGACGAGCGCGGCGAGGCCGCCCTCCCCAGCGGCGGCGGCGACCGCCGCGGCCACCGCGTCGCCGTCCGTCACGTCGACCTCGTGGACGGAGACCGTCGCCGCTCCTGCGGCCCGGGCCTGGTCGGCCACCGCCGCGAGGCCCTCACCGTCCCGGTCGAGCAGCGCCAGATGGGCCCCGGCGCCCGCGAGCACGCGGGCGGTCGCCGCCCCGATGCCCCCGGCGGCACCTGTCACGAGGGTTGTCATCGACCCCGGAGAACGATTCATGGGATCATGGTAAGGGCAGGCTTACCTAATGCGTCCAGCCGGTCTCACAGCGGATGCACAGGCGCCCGGGCCACCTGCGCGGGAGTCTGACGTCAGACGCGGGTGGCGCAGATCATGTACTGCATCAGGACCTCGTGGTTCGGGGCGACGCCCAGCTCGACGTCCAGCTCGTGCAGGCGGGTCAGCTCCACGACCCGGACGTCGTGGAAACCGGCCGCCTCGATCCTCCGCACGAGCGGTTCGATCGTCGCCTGCTCGGCCAGCGGCAGCGCCTGGCGCACGGTCTCGTCGTACGCCTCCACGAACTCGTCGCTCGCGCCCTCGTGGAGACCCCGCGCGAACCACGTGGCGTCCACCACCGCGAGCCTCCCGCCCGGGCGGAGCACCCGCCGCCACTCGGCGAGAGCGCGGTCCGGCTCGCGCAAGGTCCACGTGACGTACCGGTTCACCACGGCGTCGAACGACCCGTCGGGGAACGCCGGTCGGACGGCGTCGCCCACCGCGAACACCGGCGGGTTCTCCATCGTGGCCGCGTGGGCCCGGGCGCGCTCGAGCATCCCCTCGGCCAGGTCGGTCCCCGTGACCCGGTGCCCCAGACCGGCGAGCGTGCAGGCCACGTACCCGCTGCCCGTCCCCACGTCCAGGACGTCGAGCGGGGCGGTGCCGAGAGCATCCGTGTACGCAGCGCGCCAGGCCTGCAGGTCGAGGTCGCGGCGGTCATCGCGCTGCTGGTACTCGTCATAGGGGACGGCGCGGCGCGTCCAGTAGTCGTTCATCGCGGCCTGGACGGCACCGGCGTCTGTCGTGCTCATCGGGGTGGTCTCCTTCGTCGGTGTGTGCGGGTGGTCAGTGAGGCGCGGTGGCGGCGCCAGCCCGCGCGGGCCTGAAAACGAGCTGGAACCCGTCGTCCACCGGGACGCTGCGTACGCGCACCCCGTAGACCGGCTCGAGGTGCTCGGGGGTCAGCACGTCCTCCGGGGTGCCGCCGGCTGCCACGGATCCACCGTCCAGCAGGAGCACGTTGTCGCAGTAGTGGGCGGCCAGGTTCAGGTCGTGCAGGACGACGACGACCGTGCGGTGGTCCTCCCGCGCCATCGACCGGGCGAGGTCGAGGACCTCGTGCTGGTAGCGGACGTCGAGATGGTTGGTCGGTTCGTCCAGCAGCAGGTGCGTGGCCTCCTGGGCCAGGGCTCGCGCGATGAGCACGCGCTGGCGCTCCCCGCCTGACAGGCCGTCGAACGGCTCGTGCGCCTTCCCCAGCATGCCCACCCGGCGCAGGGCGGCCGCGGCCGCCTCCTCGTCGGTACGGCGCGCACCGCCGAACCCGGAGCGGTGCGGCGTACGGCCCAGCAGCACCATGTCCGAGACCAGCAGCGGGAGGTCGCCGGCCACCTCCTGGACCACCACGGCGACACGGCGGGCGACCTCGCGGGCCGGGAGACGGTCCACGACGTCCCCGTCGATGAGGACCGCTCCTCCGTCGGGGCGCAATGAGCCGTACAGCGTGCGCAGCAGGGTGGTCTTGCCCGACCCGTTCGGCCCGACGAGCCCCAGCACCTGGCCGTGCGGCGCCTGCAGGTCGACGCCCCGTAGGACCTCACGCCGCGGGTACGAGAATGAGAGCCCCTCGGCGGCGATCACGGGTGGAACCGGTCCACGATGCGCTCGAGACCGTCGATGGCCAACGGGCTCGGCGGCTCGGTGAAGTTGAACAGCTGGACAAGGACCTGGTCCTCCTTGACCGCCGTGAGTGCCCCGGCGCCGTTGAGGGTGGTCAGGGCGTTCTTCACCGTCTGGGGATCTCCGTCGGAGTGGAGCAGCACCAGCACGTCCGGGTCGCGGTCCACGAGCTCCTCGACGGTCACCTCGAAGACCCGTTCGTCCACGTCGGCGAACACGTTGGTGAAGCCGGCCGCTTCGAGCTGGGGGTGCGCCATCGACCTGGTCCCGTACGCGTACGGGGTGCCACCGTCCACCGTGGGGTACAGCACCGCAGCGGTGCGGTCCTCGTCCGACGGTACCCGTTCGAGAATCGCGGCGAGCTGGTCACGGTTGGCGCGCACCGCGTCCTCCGCCGCGTCCGGGACCGCGAAGACCTTGCCGTACGTGCGCAGCTGCTCCTCCACGGTCTCGAACGTCGGGTCCTCGGGTGGCGTCGGGCAGAGCGCCGGCTCCTCGAGCAGCGGGACCCCGACGGCCCCGAGCGTGTCCCTGGTGAGGTTGTCCGACGCGCCCAGCACGAGGTCAGGGCGCTGCGCGAGCACCACCTCCTTGGAGATCTGCAGGTGCCCTGAGGAGTCGAGCTGGTCGCTCAGCACCGGGATCCGCTCGAGTGCCGCCCAGGTCGCGTCGTCGTAGTAGGCCCGCTCGTAGGCGCCCGCGCGGGCGGTCACGACCTCGTCGAGGATCCCGAGGTCGGCCAGGAACGGCACAGCGCCCGGCTTGAGGAGCACCGCCCGCTCGGGTGACCGGTCGAAGGCGACCTCAGCCCCGCAGTTGTCGACGCTGACGGAGTATCCCGCCTGGCTGCTGCCGGTCGAGGAGGTGCCGCCCGAGGTGCCGCACGCCGCGAGGACGAGGGCCAAGGCACCCAGGGAGGTGGCGCGGCGCGCGGCGCGCACGGGGGCAGGACGGCGAGTGGTCACGAAGATCTCCTTCGGAGCGGTCAGGTGGTGGGCTGCAGCCGACGTACGAGGTGGAGCAGGAACGGCGCCCCGACCATCGCGGTGACGATGCCGATCGGCAGCTCCCGGGGCTGCAGGAGCATGCGGGCCAGGAGATCGGCCCAGATCAGGAACGTGGCTCCGAGCAGCGCGGCCACGGGCACCACCCAGTGGTGGGTGGCCCCGACGATGCGTCGGGCCAGGTGCGGCACCACCAGGCCGACGAACCCGATGCTGCCGGAGGCGGCCACCACGAACCCGACGCACAGTGAGACCAGCACGAGCAGCTGGGTGCGGAACCGCGTCGGCTCCACGCCGAGGACCAGTGCGGTCTCGTCGCCGATCGCCAGGGCGTCCAGACGTCGCCCCCAGGCCGTCAGCGCGAACACCGTGAGCGCCACGACGACGACCAGGAGCGTCAGGGTCGGACCCCACTGGGAGAGGGCGAGTGAGCCCAGGAGCCAGAACATGACCGTCCGCGCTCCCTCGGCCGAGCCGGAGGCGAAGATCAGGAAACTCGTGAGGGCGGACAGCGCGTAGCCCACGGCGACACCGGCCATGAGCAGCCGGACAGAGGTGACCCGCCCCGAGGCGCGGGCGACCGCGAAGACCAGCAGGGACGCGGCCAGGGCGCCGAGGAAGGCGCTCGTGGGCAGCGCGTGCTCGCCCAACCCCAGTCCGAGCCCGAACAGGATCGTGGCGGCCGCGCCGCTGGAGGCGCCGGAGTTGATGCCGAGCAGGTACGGGTCTGCGAGGACGTTGCGGACCATGGCCTGCAGGGCCGCCCCGCACACGGCGAGTCCCGCGCCGACCGCGACCGCCATGACCACGCGCGGGACGCGCACGTCCCAGACGATGGTCGCGGTCGTCTCGTCGGCCGCGACGCCACCCGTGAGGCGGGCCCAGACGACTGCCCCCACCTCGTTGACGGGGATCCACACCGGCCCCACGGCCACGCCGAGCACCACGGAGCCCCCGAGGAGCGCGCTCAGCGCCGCCAGCACGGCGACGTTGCGCCGACGCCGTACGGCGCGCCCGAGGAGGTCCCCTGCGGGGTCGAGCGCCACGGTCTCTGGTGCGAGCACGGCCGATCCCTACTCTTGCGATTGATTTGCAATAACCACGGACAGACTAGAGCAGGGCGCCGTTGCCCGAGCACCCGCCCCAGCACACGCAGAACCCGCCCACCAGCAGACGCAGGGGTGTGACGCCGACTACATTCCTCCCGACGGGGGCGGACGACGGAGGTAGCAGTGACGAACGAGGATTCCTACGACCTGGTGGTGCGAGGCGGCACCTACTTCGACGGCACGGGCGCCCCCGGCGTACGGGCCGACGTGGGTGTGCGGGACGGCGTCGTCGCCGCCGTCAGCGCCTCTCCGCTGCCCGTCGGACCCGAGACCCGGGTCATCGAGGCGGCAGGCCGTTGGGTGACCCCCGGGTTCGTCGACGCGCACACGCACTACGACGCCGAGCTGATCGTCGCCCCGGGACTGTCGGAGTCGGTGCGCCACGGCGTCACCACCGTCCTGATCGGCAACTGCTCCATCTCCGCGGTCTACAGCGACGCCCTCGACGTGGCCGACCTGTTCAGCCGCGTGGAGGCACTCCCCCGCCACGCCGTGCTGGCCGCCCTCGAGGACCACAAGTCCTGGTCCACGCCCGCCGAGTGGGCCGCCGCCATGGACGAGCTCGCACTCGGGCCCAACGTCGCCTCCTTCATCGGCCACTCCGACGTCCGCGCGTCGGTCATGGGCCTGGGCCGCGCCACCGATCCCGCGCACCGGGCCAGCCGCCAGGAGATGGTCGAGATCGACCGGCGCATCGAGGAGGCGCTGGACGCCGGGTTCATGGGCGTCTCGACGATGACGAACCCCTGGGACAAGCTCGACGGCGACCGGTACCGCTCACGCACCCTGCCCTCCACCCACGCGAGCTGGAAGGAGTTCCGGCGGATCAGCCGGGTGCTGCGACGGCGCGACGGCGTCCTGCAGGGAGTCCCGAACCTCAACACCAAGGTGGACGTCGCCTTCTACGCCACGACCTCGATCGGCCGCTTCCGCAAGCCCCTGCGCGTCTCCCTCCTCTCCGCGGCCGACACCGTGGCCGAGCCGTGGGTGAACCGCATCTTCGGCCCCATCGCCTGGCTGGCGAACCGGCTCGGTGGCGGGAAGTTCGTGTGGCAGCACCTGCCGACCACCTTCCGGGTGTGGGCGGACGGCATCGACCTGGTCGTCTTCGAGGAGTTCGGGTCGGGGCGCGAGGCCCTGCACCTCAAGGAGGAGATGGGCCGCAACGACCTGCTCGCCTCCGAGGCGTACCGCCGCTGGTTCCGCGAGGACTTCGAGAAGCGGTTCAGCCCGCGCGTGTGGCACCGCGACTTCGACGACGCCGAGATCACGGAGTGCCCCGACGCGAGCCTGGTGGGCAGCACCGTCGGCGACGTGGCCCGCAGCCGCGGCCTGCACCCGGTCGACTGCTTCCTCGACCTCGTCGTGGAGCACGGCACCGACTTCCGCTGGTCCACGGTGATCGCCAACACCCGACCCCAGGTGGCCAACAGGCTCGTCAACACCCCGGGCGTCACGATCGGGTTCTCCGACGCCGGTGCGCACCTGCGCAACATGGCCTTCTACAACTTCGGCGTACGCCTCCTCGAGCGGGTCCACGACGCCAAGGTCGCCGGCAAGCCGTTCATGGACGTCGAGAAGGCGGTCCACAAGCTGACCGGCGAGCTGGCCGACTTCTACCGCCTCGACGCGGGCCGCATCCGCGTCGGCGACCGCGCGGACCTGGTGGTCGTCGACCCCGTCGGGCTGGACGGCTCGTCCACGGAGTACCACGAGGCGGAGCTGGTCGAGCTCGGCGGCGTGCACCGCATCGTCAACCGCAACGACGACGCCGTCGTGGCCACCGTCGTGGCCGGCGAGGTGGTGTGGGAGAACGGGGAGTTCGCTCCGGGGTACGGGACCACGCTCGGCACGGGCCAGTTCCTGCGTGCAGGGCGGACGATGGCACCGCGACCGGCCACCCGGAGCGCGGCGACCGCCTGACCGGATCGACTCAGACCGTCGCCGGGGCTTCGGACGCTTCCGGCTCCCCGGCGACGGGCTCGGCGCTCGCGACCGCGTGCGCGACCGCGCGCGCCAGACCTTCCGGGGTCGCGTCCGCCCACCCGACGGCGGCCAGCACGATCAGACCCACCAGGGCGTCCTCGATCTGCTGCACCGTGGAGTACGCCGGCAGCTCCCCCTCGACGACCGCCTTCTCCAGCCGCAGCGTCACCTGACCGCTGCTGTTGAGCAGCGAGCGCAGGCGCGCCGCCAGCTCGTCGTCGCTGCTGGCCGCGGTGATGAACGATCGCAGGAGCCGGGCCTCGGTGCCGTCCCCACCCACCCCCAGGAGGCGGGTGAGCCACTCCAGCATGTCCGCGTGGACGTCCCCGGTGTCGCGTGGCGAGAGGTCCTGGCCCCACATCAGCCCCTCGAGCAGGCAGTCCGCGAGCAGGTCGGGCTTGGTCGGCCACCAGCGGTAGATGGTCTGCTTGCCGACCTTGGCCCGCGCGGCGACCGCCTGGATCGTGAAGGCGTAGCCCTTCT
>NZ_JBJEHY010000011.1:0-4475 GCF_051876515.1 Nocardioides sp.
ACTACGCCAAACAGGCCGACGACTGGCAGACGAAGGTTGGCCCGGACGGCGAGGTCACCACCACGATGCCCACCGGCCACCGCTACCGCACCAGACCACCCGACCTCGCAACCATCCGGTACGGAGCACCACCCCTGCGCATCGAGTACGTGCTGTCGGGGTAGCGGCCCACGTGCTCTGGTATGACGCACTCCAGAGCGTGACCCACGGTGAGAAGATCGCCGGCGCCGCAGCGATGTCAGCCGAGATGCAGCACGCGCAATGCCTGCGGATCGGAAGGATCGCGCTCCACCACCTGCACCGGTGCCCAGGCCCACTGCCAGACACTGATTCCCTTCACCCGGGAGAACCGGATCGGTCCGCGGCTGCCCGCGACCGTCAGTCTGGGCCACGCCTGCGTGATCGCCTCTGACGAGGTGCCACAGGCGCGCATGGCCTCGACCAGCACCGTGATGGTGTCGAAACCCTCGAACGCCACGAACGACGGCGGCTCACCCAAGCTTCTGCCGAGCTCGCCGGCCACGTGGCGTCCCACCGGGCCCAGCTCGAGCGGCAGGTAGCGCAGGAACGGGATGCCCGCTCCGTCCGCTCCCAGCTCCTCGGTCCACTCGCCGAACTCCGGCTGTCCTGCCGGGGCCCCGAGCAGTACGCCCGCGAGCCGAGGGTCAGCGCGCACGGCCCGCACCAGTTCCACAGCCGGGTCCGGGTGACCCACGAGCAGCAGCAACGCGCTGGCCCCGGACGCCGCCGCGCCCTGACAGACGCCTGTTGGCCCCAGCTGGTCGGCGTCGAGCTCGATCACCTCGGCTCCGCGGGCCACCATGTGGGAACGCAGCAGGCGCGTTCCGGACGACCAGTACACGCTCGACTGGCTCGCCACGGCGATCCTCCGGTGTCCTTGGGCCAGGAGGAACTCGGCGTAGATCCGCCAGCCGTGCGACTGAGCCGGGGCCAGGCGTGCCACCCCCGGCGCATCCTCGTCGGTGAGCGCGTCGAGGACGGCGGACGAGCACAGGAACGGCATACCCAGATCCGCCGCCCGTGAGGCGACAGCACGCGCAACGACGCTGTGGTACTCACCCGCCAGGGCCACCACCCCCTCCGCGGCAAGGTCCTGCACCGCCGCTGCGGCTCGCTCGGGGTCAGCCGCCGTGTCCCGTACGAGCAGCTCCACCGGTCGACCGTTGACCCCGCCCGCGCTGTTGGCCTCAGCGACAGCACGTTCGCAGCCCGCCACGAGATGACGCCCGGCCTCAACCCACCCGGGCCGCTCCAGCGGCGCAAGTACCCCGATCCTGACAGGCGACCACTCGTGGCTGTTCGACTCGACCGGCGCGACCATGGCGCTCATTGCATCGGCTGGGCCGGGCAGGGTCAATCGACTTCACGTCCGACCACGTCGTTTCGACGGTCAGCGGGCGGTGATCTTCCGGTCTGCCCGAATGGCCTGGGCGCCGCGCTGGTAGGCGTGCTCGCCGGACCGCTGGTACTCGATCTCAACACCCGTGAGGTGCGCGGTTCCAGGTCGGGTCGGCGTGATCGTCACGAACAGGTAGTCGCTGTCGGGGGCGACCCCGTGGTCGAACCGCATCGGTGGCGCGAACGCCTCCATGTCGCTGCATTCCGAGCCCGGGTCCGAGACAGCACCGATCGGGTCCTCGTGCGCACTCATGTGGCAGATCCAGAAGGTGGTGTCGGCCTCTGCGGTGTTGCTGGAGAATGTCGCGCTGAGCCGATTGACGGTGATGGTCTCGTGCGTCCCGCGGGCCTTGGGAAAGACCACGGTCGTCGAGAGAGCCGCATCGGCCACGGGTTGCGGGTCGGCGATGAAGGAGTCGCCCAGATCAGTGAATGCCTTCGGGTGCGTCCACCAGTTCCATCCCACCGAGCCGACCGCCAGGGCGACCGTGACCACGGCAGCCACGACCAGGGTGCGACGACGGCGACGCGTCGGGCGAGGGGCCGAGGCCGCGGGGACCTCCGTCATGACAGACACGCCGCAACTGTGCCATGGCCTCGCGGCTCGCGTGTGAGATCGACTCCGTTGGCACTCCCCACACAACACCGAGGCCCCGTACGGATCTCTCCGTACGGGGCCTTGGTGGTTTGCTCAGTCCTCCGGGTCGTCCAACCTGGCGAGCCAGGTGGCGAACCGTTCGACCGGGGTCTCGAACTCGGGGTGGATGTCCACGAACGCCTGGAGCTGGTCGGCGACCCAGGCG
Source organism: Nocardioides sp. (assembly GCF_051876515.1). Taxonomy (GTDB): domain Bacteria; phylum Actinomycetota; class Actinomycetes; order Propionibacteriales; family Nocardioidaceae; genus Nocardioides. The sequence goes on from NZ_JBJEHY010000011.1 coordinate 2,223, forward strand.
AGGGTCACCTCCTCGTCCCCACGGCGCTTCTCGAGCTCCTCGATCCCACGGTCGGTGAAGTACATCGCTGGTGCGTCCGATCAGTCGCCGAAGGCGATGTCGAGCAGGTCCTTCTGCTCAGCGACGTGACGCTTGACCGTACCGACCGACGGCGACGAGGACGCCGCACGGCAGACCGGCTCGACCGTGACGTCGAGCTCGGGCCACACGTTGAGCGCGTAGTGCGGCCACGGGCCCATGTTCTGCGGCTCGTCCTGCACCCAGCGAACCGCCTTGAGGTTCGGGTACTTCGCGATCTCGGCGGCGATGGCCTCGGTCGGCTCCGGGTAGAGCTGCTCCACGCGACCGATGGCGAACTTCTCGCCGTTCTCGCGCTTCTTGCGGTCCACCATGAGGTCCCAGGTGACGCGGCCCGAGCACAGCAGCAGCGTCTCCACCTTCGCCGGGTCCGCGGACTCGTCGCCGATGAACGGACGGAACGAGGTGCTGCCGGTGAAGTCGGACGGCTGCGAAGCAGCCTCCTTGCGCTTGAGCATCGACTTCGGCGTGAAGACGATCAGCGGCTTGTGGTCCTCGCCGAGCGAGTGCGAGCGCAGCAGGTGGAAGTACGACGCCGGCGTCGACGGCTGGGCCACCGTCATCGCGCCGTCCGCGCACAGCTGCAGGAAACGCTCGATGCGCGCCGACGAGTGGTCCGGTCCCTGGCCCTCGTACCCGTGGGGGAGGAGCAGGACGACACCGGACTGCTGACGCCACTTCGTCTCCGAGGAGGAGATGAACTCGTCGATGACGGTCTGCGCGCCGTTGACGAAGTCACCGAACTGCGCCTCCCACAGCACCAGCGCCTCGGGACGGGCCACGGAGTAGCCGTACTCGAAGCCCAGCGCCGCGTACTCGCTGAGCAGCGAGTCGTAGACGAAGAACTTCGCCTGGTCCTCGGTCAGCGTGGTCAGCGGGGTCCACTCGTCCGCGTTGGTGCGGTCGATGATCGTGGCGAAGCGCTGCACGAACGTGCCGCGGCGGCTGTCCTGGCCGGCCAGGCGGACCGGACGACCGTCCATCAGCAGCGAGCCGAACGCCAGGATCTCGCCGGTGCCCCAGTCGATCGGGCCGTCGGTGATCGCGGCGGCGCGACGCTGCAGCTGCGGCATCACCTTCGGGTGGACGGTGAAGCCCTCCGGCGGTGTGGTGTACGCGTCGGCGATGCGCTTGAGGTACTCCGGCGAGATCGCAGAGGAGAACTCGATGGCCGGCTTGTCCGGGTAGTCCGGGACGGTCGTCCACTCGGCCGGGGTCTCGTTGGAGGCCTCGCGGACCTCGGTGAAGACCCGCTCCAGCTGCTGCTGGTAGTCGCGCAGGACCTGCTCGGCCTCCTCGATCGTGATGTCGCCACGACCGATCAGGGACTCGGTGTACAGCTTGCGCACCGAGCGCTTCTGCTCGATGAGGTCGTACATGAGCGGCTGGGTGTACGACGGGTCGTCGCCCTCGTTGTGACCGCGGCGGCGGTAGCACACCAGGTCGATGACGACGTCCTTGTTGAACTCCTGGCGGTACTCGAACGCCAGGCGGGCCACGCGGATGCAGGCCTCCGGGTCGTCACCGTTCACGTGGAAGATCGGCGCCTGGACCATGCGGGCCACGTCGGTGGCGTACAGCGACGAGCGCGACGACCCGGGGGAGGTGGTGAAGCCGACCTGGTTGTTGACGACCACGTGGATGGTGCCGCCGGTGCGGTAGCCGCGCAGCTGCGAGAGGTTGAGGGTCTCGGCGACGACGCCCTGACCGGCGAACGCTGCGTCACCGTGGACGAGCAGCGGGAGGACCGGGTACTCGGTGCCGCGGTCGAGCACGTCCTGCTTGGCGCGGGCGATGCCCTCCAGGACCGGGTCGACGGCCTCGAGGTGCGACGGGTTGGCCGCCACGGACACCTTGATGGTGTCGCCCTTGCCCGACAGGAACTCGCCCTCGGCGCCGAGGTGGTACTTCACGTCGCCGGAGCCCTGGACGGTGCGCGGGTCGATGTTGCCCTCGAACTCGCGGAAGATCTGCGAGTACTTCTTGCCGACGATGTTGGCCAGCACGTTGAGGCGGCCGCGGTGGGCCATGCCGATCGCGACCTCCTCGAGACCGATCTCGGCCGCGGCCTCGCAGATCTCGTCGATCACGGGGATCGTGGTCTCGCCGCCCTCCAGGGAGAAGCGCTTCTGGCCGACGAACTTGGTCTGGAGGAACGTCTCGAACGCCTCGGCC
>NZ_JBJEHY010000012.1:0-18712 GCF_051876515.1 Nocardioides sp.
GCGCTCCGGCCCGCGGAGCGTCATACGTACCCGCCCCGTGGGCGCCTGCGTCATACGTACGCGGCTGCGGAGGTGGGCGCATCATACGGATCCGAGGCTATTGGTGCGGATCCGGATGACGCAGAGCCCCGCCCGGGGGCTCGCGTATGACGCGCACCCCGGGAGGACGGCCGCCTACGCCTCCTTGAGCCGGTCCACCAGCACCAGGAGTTGGTCCAGGTTGCGGGCGAAGGTGCGCCGCGACCAGCCGCCGGGCATCGCGGCCTGGTGGTAGAGCCCCTCGCCGATGAGCATGATCGCCTCGGCGACGCCGGTGTCGCCGACCTCGCCGCGGATCTGGTCGAGCCACTTCTCGTGGACGACCTCGAGCGCCTCGACGGCGGCGGCGTGACCGGCCTGCGCCAGACGCAGGGTCGCGTTGTACGTGTGGTCCATGGAGTCCTCGGTCACCCACGACGTACGCACGAAGTGTCGTGACGGGCCCTCCGGCGCGCGGGCCATCTCGGCCAGGTCGCGCGCGGTGATCTCGTCGAAGCGCGCCAGCACGGCCTCGGCCAGCGCCTCCTTGCTGGGGAAGTGGTAGAGCAGCCCGCCCTTGGAGACCCCGGCGCGCTGCGCGACCGCGTCCATGGTGGCGGCGCGCTCGCCCTCGGCGTGGAGCAGGGCGACGTACGCGTCCAGCACCTTCTCGCGAGCCAGGGGAGGTCGGGCCATGTGCGGCAGCGTACCCACGGGGTGTGGCGGACCTCGCACCCGCACCGACCCAGTAACTGTACCGTCCAGACGGTACAGTTATGCGTATGACCATCACCGAGCTCCGCCCCAGCACGCCCGAGGCCCTCCAGCGGTCCTCGCGGCGACGGTGGGCAGCCCTGGTGGTCCTCATGTTCCCGGTGCTGCTCATCTCCATCGACAACACCGCGTTGAGCTTCGCCGTGCCGGCCCTCTCGCGCGACCTGCGCCCCAGCGCCAACCAGCTGCTGTGGATCGTCGACGTGTACCCGCTCGTCCTGGCCGCGCTGCTGGTCTCGATGGGGTCGCTCGGTGACCGCGTCGGCCGTCGGCGCATCCTGCTGGTCGGCGCCACCGGCTTCGCGCTGGTCTCCGTCGCGGCAGCGTTCGCCCCGACCGCCTCGGCGCTCATCGCCGGCCGCGCCGCGCTCGGCTTCTTCGGCGCCATGCTGATGCCCGCGACCCTGTCGCTGATCCGCAACATCTTCACCGACGACCACGAGCGCCGGACCGCGATCGCCGTCTGGGCGGCCGGCTTCTCCGGCGGCGCCGCGCTCGGCCCGCTGGCCGGCGGCTGGCTGCTCGAGCACTACTCGTGGGGCTCGATCTTCCTGCTCTCGGTGCCGGTCCTCGTGCCGTTGCTGGTGCTCGGCCCGTTCCTGCTGCCCGAGTCCCGTGACCCGCACCCGGGTCCGGTCGACGTCGTCGGCATCGTCCTGGTCTCCCTCGCGCTGGGTGCCGTCGTCTTCGCGGTCAAGGCCGCCGGGACCGGCGAGTCCCTCGCGGTCGCCGGGCTCATCGCCGCCGTGGGCGTCGCCTCGGGCGCCGCGTTCGTACGCCGGATGCTGGGGCGCGAGCAGCCGATGCTCGACGTACGCCTCTTCACCAACCGCGTCTTCTCCGGCGCTCTCACCGTCAACCTCGTCAGCGTCTTCGCGTTCGTCGGCTTCATCTACTTCATGAGCCAGCACCTGCAGCTCGTCGCGCAGAAGTCGCCCATGCAGGCGGCCGTGCTGATGATCCCCGGGATCGTGCTGACGGTCGTCTTCGGGCTCGCCGCGGTGCCGCTGACCCGACGCCTCGGCGCGGGCCGTGTGGTCGTCGTCGGCCTGGCCCTCAACGCCCTGGGGTACGCCGTGGTGGCCGTCGGAGGCTCCGGTGGTGCGATGGTGGCGCTGCTCGGCGGGTTCCTCCTGCTGTCGGCGGGTGTCGGCATGGCCGAGACGATCTCCAACGACCTCGCGCTGTCGGCCGTGCCGCCGGCCAAGGCGGGTGCCGCCTCGGCGGTCTCGGAGACGGCGTACGAGGTGGGCGCGGTGCTGGGCACCGCGGTCCTGGGCACGCTCCTGGGCATGGTCTACCGGACCGGCCTGCAGCTGCCCGCCGGCCTCGACCCGGTCCAGGCCGAGCAGGCGCGCTCGACGTTGGGAGGCGCCTTCGAGGTGGCCACCGAGCTGCCCGCGGCCACGGCCGCGGCGCTGGTCGAGTCCGCCTCGCACGCCTTCGACCAGGGCGTCCTGCTGACCGCCGGCGTGGGGTTTGCGCTCAGCCTCGCCATCGCCGTGATGGCGGCCCGCGTGCTCCGCGGGGTACGCTGAGACTGGCCCGAAAGGGCCACGGTGACAGGTCCTGCCGATCCCCAAGAAGGGTCAGGCGGTCTGGTCCACACGGCTCCTGTCAGGTGCGTCGGGATCAGTGATTCCCTAGAAATCCCCGAGGTTCACCCACCCCTCTCCCCGTTGCTGGTACCTCGGCACGAATGTGTCTCTGTCGTGGACGAGGGAGACGCGTCGACCGGTGGGGTTTCCGGGCTGACGTCAGGGCGCTGACAGCGCCTTCTCGGCGTGCGCGACGCCATGCGGCGGACGACCTCGTCCGGCGCCGGTAAGGCTGCGCTCCCGCGCGCCTGGACGTTTGGGGATCGAGGAACAACATGTCGGTGTGGCCAGTGGGTCGTGGCGCGGCGCTGCCGCGCAGGTCCGAGCAGAGGGTCGGGCGTTCGCGCCGGGCGTGGCGCGCGTGGGTGGGCAGTACGGCGGTGCTCGCGCTGCTGGTGCCCATGGCCGGGTTCAGCCCGGCGCACGCCGGTGGTGGTGGCGGGGGCGGGGGCACCACGCCCAGCACCCAGACCGGCACGATCACCATCGTCAAGGGCGGCGACCGTACGGCCCTCAACGACCGCAGCGGCCTCGCCGGTCGCGTGACCGGTCTCGCCGGTGCCAGCTTCGACGTGTACCGCGTCGGCTCGTCGTCCGCCCTCAGCGGCGGCACCAAGGTCGGCTCGTGCACCACCGCCGCCGACGGCACCTGCCGGGTGCAGGTCCAGCTCGGCACGAGCAGCCAGTACTTCTACGCTACCGAGACCTCACCGCCCGACGGCTGGAGCGTTGCCACCACGTGGGGCGGCGACGACGCCCCGTGGCGCTACAACACCGGCCCGATGCGCGCCGGCGGCAACGTGGCGGTGACCCTGCCGGGCACCGGTCGCACCTGGCCCAACGTGCGCGACAACAACACCGCGCTGACCCAGTGCGGCCTCAACATCGCTCTGGTCCTCGACAACTCGACGTCGATCGACGACGGCGAGCTCACCACGTTCCGCAACGCCGCCAAGGGCGTCGTCGACGCGCTCGCCAACACCCCGTCGCGGGTCTCGCTGAGCCGCTTCGCCACCCGCGCCCAGGACGTGCTGCCGCTGACGTCGGTCGCCGACGCGGCCGGTGCGGAGACCGTCAAGCGCGCCATCGACGGCGTCGACGGCTCCGGCAACACCAACTGGGACGAGGCCCTGTTCGGGCAGGTCGACGGTGAGCTCGACGTGGTCATGCTGATCACCGACGGCGACCCGACCGCGTACGGCGACGGCTCCAACCTGTCCGCCACCACCCGCCTGCGCGACATCGAGGAGGCGATCCACTCCGCCAACGCGGTCAAGAAGGCCGGCAGCCAGGTCGTCGCGGTCGGCATCGACATCACCGGCGCCGCCTCCGTGAAGCGCCTCAACCTCGTCTCCAGCCCCGACTCGACGTACACCGCGAGCTGGGACGGCCTCGGCGCGACCCTCAAGGACATCGCCGCCGGCCAGTGCGAGGGTCAGGTGACGATCCAGAAGCAGGTCCGTGACGCCCAGGGCAACACCCTGGTCAACTCGCCCGAGAGCAACGGCTGGGAGTTCGACGGCACCACCAGCGCCGGCACGCTCGGCGACTTCGCGCCGACCGCTGCCGTCAACGGGATCAACGGCTCCACCTCGGCCACCCTCGGGGTGCCGTCCGGCGCTCGCCCGGTGCTGACGCTGAAGGAGACGCTCAAGCCCGGCTACCGCTTCCACTCGGCGACGTGCCAGGTCGACGGGCGCGACGTCACCGTCACCAACGACACGGCCGCGGCGACCTTCTCGTTCGAGGCGAAGGGCAACGTGCCCGTCTCCTGCCTGGTGACGAACAAGAAGCTCCCCTCGTACGCCGACCTGACCGTGACCAAGACGGCCACGCCGTCGTACGACCGGACCTACGACTGGACGATCGACAAGGGTGTCGACCACGCGTGGGAGGAGGTGCCGGACGGTGGCAAGGCCCGCTTCAGCTACACCGTCGACGTGACGCCCTCCGCCCCGCGCGACAGCGGCTTCGCCGTCAAGGGCGCGATCACGCTCACCAACCCCAACGACGTGACCGTCCGGGGGGTCGACATCGCCGACCAGCTCAACGGCGCCACCTGCTCGGTGAGCGGCGGCAGCACCGGCCGTACGGTGCCCGCCAAGGGGCGCCTCGAGGTGACCTACACGTGCCTCGACGCGGCCGGCTCGGCCACCGCGAAGGGCACCAACCAGGTCACCGTGACCTGGGACAAGGACGCCGTCCCCGGGACGACCGGCTCGGCCGTGGCGAGCGCTGACTACGACTACGCCAACGCGGCCGTCACGGTGAGCAACGAGACCGCCGTGGTCACCGACACCCACCTCGACCTCGACGGCACCGGCGCCGACGGCGTCACGGTCAACGCCGCCGACGGTCCGCGGACCTTCCGCTACTCGCTGGAGTTCGACAGCCCCGCGGGGAAGTGCACGACGTACGACAACGTCGCCACCCTCACCGCCAGCGGCCGCCGTACCCAGCCGTCGGGCGACAAGGTCTCCGACAAGGCCAAGGTCACCGTGTGCACCGAGGCCGCGCCGACGATCGGCGTCGACGGGCAGGGCGACCTGGAGCGGGCGTACGCGTGGGGGATCGACAAGGTCGCCGACGCCACCCGCCGCACCGTGGACCGTGAGACCGGCCTGGCCACCTTCACCTACACGGTCGAGGTCGAGGCGGGCGACGAGACGGTCTCCGGCCACCGGCTGGGCGGCACCGTGCGGCTGAGCAATCCGAACACGTACGCGGAGGGGGCGCTCGAGGCCACCGTGGACCTGGCCACCGACCTGGGCGCGGGGACCACCTGCGCCGTCACGGGGGACGCGACGGTCACGCTCGCGCCCGGTGCCAGCGCCGAGCTGCCGTACGAGTGCGCGTTCACCGCGGCGCCGGCGGAGTCCGGCACCGTGACCGCCACGGTCGGGTGGGACCCCGCGGGGACCGCCACCGAGGCCACCCGCCAGGCGAGCACCCCGGTCACCTTCACCACCCGCCGTGAGGTCGACAAGGTGGTCGACGTGGTCGACGACAAGACCGTCCCCGGCCACCGCGAGGTGCTCGAGACCGGTCTGGTGTGGGAGCAGGGCCTGACCAGGACGTACACCTACTCGCTCGACCTGGCCGGTCCCGACGTCCCCGACTCCTGCCGGGAGTACACCAACACGGCCGTCGTGGACCTGACCGAGGGGACCGACCCGTCCGACGACGCCACCGTGGAGGCCTGCAAGCCCGGCGTCCGCCCGGGCGAGGAGACGGGCAAGGCGACCGGCAAGGTCAAGACGTCGTGCCAGGGCACCGTCCGCGCGACGCTGCGCAACCGCACCACCAAGGCGGTCTCGTACACCCTGCGGATCGGCAAGAAGGTCGCCACCGTCCGGGTCCCCGCGCGCACCGTGAGGACGGTCGAGCGCAAGGGTGCCCCGAAGGCCAAGGTGGTCCTCAAGGTCGGGGCCAAGGTCCTCGACCGGGCCCGTGTGCCCAACCGCTGCAAGCCGCCGCACGGACTGCCGGACACCGGCATGTTCACCTTCTCGTCGGTCCGGCTCGCCGCCCGCGTGGGCGGCTGGCTGAGCTGATCGGGCCTCGCCCCTGAGGGGACGGCGTGGACGGGACTCCCGTCCACGCCGTTTCCTCGTCCGGGCGACGTCGTCCCTGTCGGGGGTAGGCGCTAGGTTGTTCGTACGACGTGGCCCAGGTCACATTCCTGGGTTCGACTGGCTGTCGGTCGCGCGCGGAGACCCCGCGCGCTCCGCTGAGCTGACAAGGAGTGCGACGTGAACGATGGTCCCGGTCTCGGCCCCGACCTGGCGGAGGTGTTCGGCCCCGCGCACAGCGACGGAGGCCCCGAGCTGGTGCAGCTCCTGACGCCCGAGGGCGAGCGGTTGCACCACCCCGACTTCCCCATCGACTTCTCGGCCGACGAGCTGCGCGGCCTGCACCGCGACATGGTCCTGGTGCGCCGCCTCGACGTCGAGGCCACCGCGCTGCAGCGCCACGGCGAGCTCGGCATCTGGGCCCAGCTGCTGGGCCAGGAGGCGGCCCAGGTGGGCGCCGGCCGGGCGCTGCGTCCGCAGGACTTCGTCTTCCCGACGTACCGCGAGCACGGCGTGGCCTGGTGCCGCGGGCTCGACCCGCTCAAGCTGCTCGGACTGTTCCGCGGGGTCGACCACGGCGACTGGGACCCGGCCGAGTTCAACTTCGGCCTCTACACGATCGTGATCGGCGCCCAGGTGCTGCACGCCACCGGCTACGCGATGGGCATGCAGCGCGACGGCGTCGTCGGCACGGGCGACGACGAGCGCGACGCCGCGGTGCTGGCGCACTTCGGCGACGGCGCGACCTCGCAGGGCGACGTCAACGAGGGGTTCATCTTCGCCGCCTCGTACAACGCCCCGGTCGTCTTCTTCTGCCAGAACAACCAGTGGGCCATCTCCGAGCCGATCGAGCGGCAGACGCGGATCCCGCTCTACCAGCGCGCGCTGGGGTTCGGCTTCCCCGGCATCCGCGTCGACGGCAACGACGTGCTCGCCACGTACGCGGTGACCAAGGCTGCGCTGCAGCGGGCGCGCGAGGGGCAGGGGCCGACGTTCGTGGAGGCGTACACGTACCGGATGGGCGCCCACACCACCACCGACGACCCGACCCGCTACCGGCTCTCCGACGACGTGGAGAAGTGGAAGCTGCGCGACCCGATCAACCGGCTCGAGGTGTACCTGCGCCGCAACGGCCTCATCGACGACGCCGCGCTCGCCGAGCTCAAGGACGAGGCCGACGAGCTGGGTCACCGGCTGCGCGAGGGCACCAAGGCGCTCCCCGACCCCGACCCGCTGAGCGTCTTCGGCAACGTGTTCACCGAGACCACCCCCGAGCTCACGGCGCAGCACGACGCGTACGCCGCCTACCTGGCGACGTTCGAGGAGGCGGGGCACTGATGGCAACGCAGCGGATCACGCTCGCCAAGGGCCTCAACATGGGGCTGCGCAAGGCGATGGAGGCCGACGACAAGGTCCTCGTCATGGGTGAGGACGTCGGCAAGCTCGGCGGGGTCTTCCGGATCACCGACGGGCTGCAGAAGGACTTCGGCGAGGACCGGGTGATCGACTCCCCGCTGGCCGAGTCGGGCATCGTCGGCACCGCCGTCGGCATGGCCCTGCGCGGCTACCGGCCCGTGGTCGAGATCCAGTTCGACGGGTTCGTCTACCCGGCGTACGACCAGATCGTCTGCCAGGTCGCGAAGTTCACCTTCCGCTCCAAGCGGCGGGTCAAGATGCCGATGGTCATCCGCATCCCCTTCGGCGGCGGCATCGGGGCCGTGGAGCACCACAGCGAGTCCCCGGAGGCGCAGTTCGCGCACACGCCCGGCCTCAAGGTGGTGGCCTGCTCCAACCCCGTCGACGGGTACTGGATGATCCAGCAGGCGATCGCCCACGACGACCCGGTGATCTTCCTGGAGCCCAAGCGGCAGTACCACGCCGACAAGGCCGAGCTCGACCTCGACGTGGCGCCCGAGCCGCTGTTCTCCTCGCGACTCGTACGCCGCGGCACGGACGTGACCGTGCTCGCGTACGGACCCACCGTCAAGACGGCGCTCAAGGCCGCGGAGGCGGCCGCCGGGGAGGGCACCTCGCTGGAGGTCTTCGACCTGCGCACCCTCTCGCCGCTCGACCTGGGCGGCGTCTACGAGTCCGTACGCCGCACCGGCCGCTGCGTGGTGGTCCACGAGGCGCACACCAACCTCGGCCTGGGCGCCGAGCTGGCCGCCCGGATCACCGAGGAGTGCTTCTACTCGATGGAGTCTCCGGTGCTGCGGGTGGGCGGGTTCGACACCCCCTACCCGGCGTCGCGGATCGAGGAGGAGTGGTTGCCCGACCTGGACCGGCTGCTCGACGCGGTCGACCGTTCCCGGGGCTTCTGAGGAGGCGTGTGATGGCTGAGTTCAAGCTGCCCGACGTGGGCGAGGGCCTCACTGAGGCCGAGATCGTCTCCTGGAAGGTCAAGGAGGGCGACAACGTCGAGATCAACGACGTGATCTGCGAGATCGAGACGGCCAAGTCGATCGTGGAGCTGCCCTCCCCGTACGCCGGCACGGTGCAGCGGCTGCTGGTCGCGGTCGGCGACATGGTCGAGGTCGGTACGCCGATCATCGCGATCGACGACGGCACCGGCGAGGTCTCGACGGGCTCGACCAGCGGGGCGTCGGTGGAGCCTGTCGACATTACCGCGCCTGCCGAGCCGATGGAGATCGACCTGTCCAACCCGGCGGCCTCCGGCAGCAAGGAGGGCGAGTCGCTGGTCGGGCGGATCAAGGCGGACCGCGGTCCGCAGCGGCGAGCCCGCCGCGGGTCGGCGTCCCCGTCGACCGAGGCGGGTGCCCAGACCCAGATGCAGGTGCAGGGCGCGTTCTCGCCGGGTGGCGCCCAGTCGCAGCCGGTGGCGCCGGCCGACGAGGCGCCCGTCCCCGCGCACGCGGTCGAGCCGTCCGCGGCACCGCCCCCGTCCGCGCCGGCCGAGCCGGCGACCGCGGGCGAGCTCCAGCCGCTCGCCAAGCCGCCGGTGCGCAAGCTCGCCAAGGACCTCGGGGTCGACCTGCGTTCGGTGGCCCCGTCCGGTGCCGGCGGCGTGGTCACCCGCGAGGACGTCCAGGCCGCCGCCAGCGGTCCCGAGCGGACGCCGATGCCCGCGGCGTACGAGGACCTGGGCAGGCCCGGTGTGGCCGCGATGGGTGGCGCCCGCGAGGTGCGTGAGCCGATCAAGGGCGTGCGCAAGATGATGGCAGCGGCGATGAGCGCCTCGGCGTTCACCAGCCCGCACGTGACGGAGTGGATCACCGTCGACGTCACCGCCACCATGCAGCTGGTCGAGCGGCTGCGGTCGCGCCGGGAGTTCGCCGACCTCAAGGTCTCGCCGCTGCTGGTGCTCGCGCGGGCGTGCGTGCTCGCGATGAGGCGCACCCCGGTCATCAACTCGTACTGGGACGAGGCCGCCGGCGAGGTCGTGCTCAAGGGGTACGTGAACCTCGGCATCGCGGCCGCCACCCCGCGCGGGCTCGTGGTGCCCAACGTCAAGGACGCCGACGCGATGTCGCTCGTCGAGCTCGCCGGGGCGTTGGGCGACCTCACCGCCACGGCGCGGGATGGACGTACGCAGCCTGCCGAGATGGCCGGGGGCACGTTCACGATCACCAACGTGGGCGTCTTCGGCGTCGACGCCGGCACCCCGATTATCAACCCCGGCGAGTCGGCGATCATCGCGTTCGGCGCGGTCAACAAGCGGCCGTGGGTGGACGAGGCGACCGGCGAGATCGTGGTGCGTGACGTGACGACGCTGGCGCTCTCCTTCGACCACCGCCACATCGACGGGGCGGCCGGTTCGCAGTTCCTCGCCGACGTGGCCGGGATCCTCGCGGACCCGGGGACGGCGCTGCTCTTCTGAGTCCCGGTCGGGGGCGGAGTGCGTGCGTCATGCGTACGCGCTCGGTTGGGCGTGCGTCATGCGATTCCGAACCAATAGGTCTTGAACCGTCTGACGGGCGGCCGGTTTCGGGGGGCCGCGTATGACGGGAGTCGACCGGAGGAGGGTTCGTATGACGCGAGGCCGGAGCGTATGACGGGAGCCGACCGGGGCTGGCCCGCATGACGCAAAGCAGCCCCGCCTCGGCCTGAGGGAACCATCGGCGTGCAACAATATTCGTATGTACGCAGATAGTCAGATGCCTGAGCGGCTCGACGAGGCGAGGATCGCCGTCTGCGTCGAGATCTTCTCCCTCCTCGCGGACGCGACCCGGTTGCGGATCGTCCTCGCCCTCCGGGACGGGGAGGAGTCCGTCGGCGCGATCGCCGAGGAGGTGGGCAAGTCGCAGGCCGCCGTCTCCCAGCACCTCGCCAAGATGCGGATGAGCCGCATGGTGACCACCCGCCAGGACGGGAACCGGATCTACTACCGCCTCGCCAACGACCACGCGCTCGAGCTGATCCAGGTCGCGGTCCACCAGTCCGAGCACGCGCTCGGCGACCCGCTCAGCCACCGGCACCGGGAGGGCTGAACCGTGGGTGCGGGTCACAGTCACGGGCACGACCACGCGGCCGGTCGAGCCGTCGACCGCGGACGCCTGGTCAAGGTGCTCGCCATCACCGGCACCGTGCTGGTGGTCGAGGTCGTGGGCGCGTGGCTCACCGGTTCGCTGGCCCTGCTGGCCGACGCCGGGCACATGGCGACCGACGCCACCGCGGTCCTCATCGCCCTGTCGGCCTCCTGGGTGGCGACGCGTCCGAGCGGTCCGCGGGCCACCTTCGGCCTGCACCGCGCCGAGATCCTCGCCGCGCTGGTCAACGCCGTCGTCCTGCTCGGCGTCTGCGGCTTCCTGGGCTGGACGGCGATCGGGCGGCTGGTGGAGCCGACCGAGGTGCACGGGGAGGGCATGGTCGGCTTCGCCGTCCTCGGCCTGCTGGCGAACCTGGCCTCGCTGGCCGTGCTGGCGCGCGCCGACCGTACGTCCCTCAACATCCGCGGCGCCTTCCTGGAGGTGCTGACCGACGCCCTGGGTTCGGTGCTCGCGATCGTGGCCGGGGCGGTGATCTGGCTGACCGGGTTCGACCGTGCGGACGCGATCGCGACGCTGGCGATCGCGGTGCTGATCCTGCCCCGCTCGCTGGCGCTGATCCGCGACGCCGGCCGGGTGCTCCTCGAGGCGACGCCCGCCGACCTGGACGTGGCGGCCGTGCTGGAGCACCTCTCCGACGTACCCGGGGTGGTGGCGGTGCACGACCTCCACGCCTGGACGATCACCAGCGGCATGAACAGCCTCTCGGTGCACGTCACCGTCACCGACGACGCCCTGGCCGTACGCGGGCTCGGCGCGATCCTCGACGAGCTGAGCGAGTGCGTCGCGGAGCACTTCGGCATCCGCCACGCGACGTTCCAGGTGGAACCGGAGTCGCACCTCTCGCACGAGGACCTCGGTTCCGACTGCCTCTGAGGTCCGTGACGCCGGGTCGAGGAGTCTGTGGGTCACCCGGTGACCCACAGACTCCTGCACTCCCTCAGGGGCAGCGCCCGCACCGGCGTGGTGTGCCCGTCCACCCGGATGCCTGCAGCAGCTGTGCCACGGCCCGGGCCGTACGGCAGGGGTCGCCGAACACCTGCCCCCACCCGACCCGTACGGTCCGCAGCCCGGAGACCGCCGCCTCGAGGTCGCGCACGAGGTCCGCGTGCCGCCCGCGTGCGGTGTCGTGGAACAGCCGGCCGTCCAGCTCGACCACCAGGTCGTACGGGAGGTGCACCACGTCGCGGTACAGCGGCCCCCGCGCCGAGGCGCGCACCTGCCGCTGTGCCCTCGGCAACCCGTGGGCCTGCTCGACGTCGCGCAGGTAGCCCACCTCCAGCACCGAGCACGCGCCGGCGTCCACGTCGTCGAGCACGCCCGCGAGGAACGGGCGTCGCCTCACGTTGGGATGCTCGGCCAGGGCGGCGGCGAGTCGCCGGGCGGTCGTACGCCGTGCCTGCACCGCGTCGGCGAGGACCGCGATCGCGCCCAGCTCGTCGGTGGCCCGCCCGGCCACGGCGATCAGGGCGTGCTCGGTACGCACCCGGGGCGGGCCGGCGTTCCACAGCACCGTCTCGTCGAGACGTACGAGCCGGTGCACCTGGATGCCGGGCCGTCCCTGGAGCCGGCGGTCGGCGGCGACGGCGACGTGGATGACGGAGTCGTCCCGCCCTGACCGTCCGGGACCGTCGGCAGCGCGGATCGCCGACTCGCCCCACAGGGCGGCCGGTGCGGCGTACAGAACCCCTCCCCATGCGCGCTGCAGCCAGGTCGGCGGCCCGGTGTGGTGGACGTACGTCCGGGGTGCAGGCGGGCCAGCTCGCGGCGGCGGACCAGGCGACGCAGGTCGGCCGGCGTGGCGCCCAGGCCCTCCGCCTGGGCGCGGCTGATGACGCCGGACTGGGTGTCGAGGAGGTGGGCGAGCAGGTCGAGAGTCATCCCGTCAGCGTCGTGCGACACCGCCCCTCGCGGCGGCCCGCGGCACGATCTGTGGATGAGTGAGTAGGCGGAGGAGCCTGTGAGTCATCTGGTGACCCGCAGACTCCTCGGCTCGCTCCCGAACGGGCTCAGACGTACCGGGCGGCACGCTCCTTGGGCGTCCCCGGGCCGCTGCGCAGCAGTTCGGTCAGCTCGTGCTCCAGCACTGCCCCGAGGCGGCGGCAGAACTCCTCGGGCTCCTCGGCGGCGTCGGGGAGCTCGGGGACCAGCCGGTCCACCGCGCCGGCGCGGTACATGTCCACGGCCCGGACCTGCTGGGAGCGAGCCATCTCGGGGGCGTGGTCCAGGTCGCGGTGCACGATCGCGCTCGCGCCCTCGGGGGGCAGCGGGGAGAGCCACGCGTGCTGCGCGGCCACCACCCGGTCGGCCGGGATCAGCGCCAGCGCGCCGCCACCGTTGCCCTCGCCGAGCATCAGGCTCACGGTGGGGACCTCGAGGTTGACCAGCTTGGCGAGGCTGCGCGCGATCTCGCCGGCCATCCCGCCGTTCTCGGCGGCCGCCGACAGCGACGCGCCCATCGTGTCGATGGCGGTGACCAGCGGCAGGCCGAGCTCCTTGGCGAGCTTCATGCCGCGCTGGGCCTCGCGCAGCGCCTCCGGCCCCATCTGGTGCTCGGCGGTCTGACCGCGGCGGTCCTGCCCGAGGAAGACGCACGGCGCCTGCCCGAACGTCACCAGCGCGATCACCAGGGCCGGGTCCGACTCGCCCTCGCCGGTGCCGTGCAGCGGCACCACGTCGGTGGCCCCGAACTTCAGCAGCCGTCGTACGCCGGGACGCTCCGTGCGGCGCGACCGGGTGACCGCCTCCCACGTCTCCACCTCGGGCACGGCGTCGCTGACAGGGTCGGGGAGCGAGGGCAGGTCGGTACGGGGCGTCAGCACGATCTCCAGCGCCCGGTGCAGGATCTCCCCGATCTCGTCGGGCGGCACGACCGCGTCGACGAGGCCGCGCTCGAACAGGTTTTCCGAGACCTGCACGCCGGGCGGGAACGTCTCGCCGTACAGCGCCTCGTACACCCGGGGGCCGAGGAAGCCGAGCAGGGCGCCGGGCTCGGCGACGGTGATGTGGCCCAGCGACCCCCACGAGGCCATGACGCCCCCGGTCGTGGGGTGGCGCAGGTAGACGAAGTACGGGAGGCCCGCGTTCTTGTGGGCCGTGATCGCCTCGGTGATCCGGATCATCTGCAGGAAGGCCGGCGTCCCCTCCTGCATCCGGGTGCCGCCGCTGGCGGGGGCGGCCAGCAGGGGGAGCCCCGCGGCCGTGGCGCGCTCGATCGCGGCGACCAGCCGGTCGGCGGTGGCGCGGCCGATGGAGCCGGCCAGGAAGCGGAACTCCGAGACCACGACCGCGACCCGACGGCCGTGCAGCAGGGCCTCGCCGGTGATCACGGACTCGTCCACGCCGCTCTTCTCGGCGGCCGCGGCGAGCTCGGCGGCGTACGACTCGCTGACGCCGGCGCGGTCGGGCGCGGAGTCCCACGAGCGCCAGGAGTCGGCGTCGAAGACGAGGTCGACGAGGGCGCGGGCGGAGAGGCGCTCGGTCACGGGATCAGCCTAGGCCGGGTGGTCAGTCCCGGCGCCCTGCTCTCCGGGCTCCGTACGGTGATCTGCCCCACCCGGGGAGCCTCAGCGGACCAGACCCACCTCGGGCGTCGCGTCCCCGGTCAGCCAGGCGTCGACGTGCGCGGAGAGGTCGAGGCCGGTCTCCTCCTTCCAGTACGCGACGACCTCGTCGCGGCCCACGGAGGTGTTGTCGTACTGCTCGAGCCAGCCGCGCTGGACCTCGAAGAAGCGCTCCTCGCCGACCTCCTGCAGGACCTCGAACCACATCACCGCGGGCGACCAGTAGATGTTGGAGGAGCCGAAGTGGTCGGCGTCGTACGCGCCGGGCGGTCCGTGCTCGGCGCGCAGCGAGGAGTCGGCCTTGCGGGCCAGACGGACCTGGTCCTCGAGCGCGGCGCCACCGTGCTCGGACTCCCACATCCACTGCACCAGCATCGTGATGCCCTCGTTCTGCCACACCTCGCTCCAGTCGTCGGGCGAGACCTTGTCGCCGAACCACTGGTGGGCCAGCTCGTGCACCACGACGGGCGGGGACAGCGTGTACGGGGAGTTGCCGTAGGTGACCAACGTCTGGGTCTCCATGGCGGAGTCGGACTCCACGACGACGGAGCCGAGGGTGTCGAACGGGTACGGCCCCAGCCGCTCCTCGAGCCAGTCGACGGCGGCCGGGGACGTGCGCATGGCGCGCAGGGCGACCCGGTCGCCGCGGGGCGTCCAGTAGTCCAGGGTGACGCCGGACTTCGACGTCTCCCTCGTCCGGGTGAACTCGTCCACGGCGAGCGTCATCAGGTACGGCGCGGCCGGCTCGACCAGGCGCCAGCGCGTCGTCGTGGTGCCGCCCTGCGTGCGCCTCGACAGCAGGCGTCCGTTGGAGACGCCCACCATCGGGGACGGTGCGTGCACGGTGACGTCGTACAGCGCCTTGTCGGAGGGGTGGTCGTTGACCGGGTACCAGGTGTGGGCGCCGAACGGCTCCTGCATCGTCCACAGCGACCCGTCGTCGGCCAGGGTGAGGCCCAGCGTGGAGACGTCGGAGCGCACCGTCGGCGCGGGGACGGGCTGAGCCGGTCCGGCGTACGTGATGGTGACGGTGTGGCGCTCGTCGAGGCCGACGGCCCGCTCGACGACGAGGTCCTTGCCGTCGTGGTCGAACGCCACCTCGGTGCCGTCGACGGAGACCGACCCCACCTCGAGGTGCCCGGCGAGGTCGAGCTGGAACTCCTCGGCGTCCCCGGTCGCCCGGAAGGTGACCTGGGCGGTGCCGGTCAGCTCCTCCTCGGCGTCGTCCCAGGTCAGGTCGAGGCCGTAGTGCAGCGCGTCGACGCCCGGGTCGCCGACCTCCGGGTAGACCGTGTCCTCGGTGGGGGTGCTGAGCGCCAGGTCGAGGTCCTGGCCGGGAACGGAGGCGGGTGCCCGCTCGGCCGGTGAGGACGGTGAGGTCGTCCGTGGCGGTGCCGGCTCGGCCTTGCCGACCTCGCCCTCACCGGCGCTGCACCCGCCGGCGACCAGCACGGCGGCCAGCAGCGCGCCCGACAGCCTCGCCGCGCGTGCAGGGCGCTGGGTCACCTGTCTCCCCGCAGCAGCGGCCGGGCGAGCTTGCGGCCGTGGTGGATCTGCGCCTTGACGGTGCCCAGCGGGGCGCCGACGGTGGCGGCGATCTCCTCGTACGCCAGGCCGTACACGTCGCGGAGCACCAGCGGCTCGACGTACTGCGGGTGGTCGCGCTCGATGATCTCGAGCGCCTCCAGCAGGTCGAGGCGGGTGCCCGCGATGATGCTGGTGGTGCGCGGGTCCGGCCGGTCGTGGTGGTGGTCCTCCATGTCGACCGGCGTCGCCTGCCGCTTGAGGCGGCGGTACGTCGAACGGGCACTGTTGACGGCGACCACGTGCAGCCACGTGGTGAACCGGCCGCGGCCGTGCCACCCGCCGATCTTGGTGGCCACGCTCAGCAGGGCCTCCTGGCAGGCGTCCTCGGCGTCGCCGGAGAACGGCAGCACGCCGCGGCAGATGGAGAGCACCCGCGGGCGCACCTCGGTGAGCAGGTCCTCGAGTGCGTCGCGGTCCCCCTCGCGGGCCCGGCGGGCCAGCTCGTCGATCTCGTCGGCGTCTCGTGCCGTCGTGTGCACTGCAGGTCCTCTCGTCCGGCGTCCCCCCGTGGACGCCCGTGGACACCATCCTGCCCTGTGCACGCCAACGCCTTCCACCCTGATTCGTGGGCCATAATGCCGAGGGTGTCCGTCCCCTCCCGCCTGGGTCGCTACCCCGTACGCCGTCGACTCGGCGCGGGGGCCTTCGCGACGGTGTGGCTGGCGTACGACGAACACCTCGACTCGCCGGTCGCGGTGAAGGTCCTCGCGGACAACTGGTCCGGCGACGAGCACGTACGGGTGCGCTTCGTCGAGGAGGGCCGCTACCTGCGCAAGGTGGAGTCGCCGCACGTGGTCAACGTGTACGACGCGGGCGAGCTCGACGACGGCCGCCCGTACCTGGTGATGTCGTACGCCGACCAGGGCACGTTGGCCGACCGGCTCGCCCTGGCGCCGCTGAGCACCGCCCAGGGCGTGCACGTCATCTCGCAGCTCGGCGACGGCCTGGCCTCCCTGCACGACCAGAGCGTGCTGCACCGGGACGTGAAGCCGGCCAACGTGCTGTTCCGTACCCAGCGCACCGGGCGCGTCGTGGTGATGCTGGGCGACCTGGGGCTGGGCAAGGCGATGGACGTCAGCTCCCGGCTGACCATGGTCGGCGGCACCCCGTCGTACGTCGCGCCCGAGCAGGCGCGCGGCGACCACCTCGACGCCCGCGCCGACCAGTACTCCCTGGCCGCGCTGACGTACCTGGTCCTGACCGGTCGCCCGGCGTACACGCACGCCACGCTCACGGCGGCGGCCGAGCCGTGCGCGCCGGAGTCGATGACGGACGCGGTCAGCGAGGAGGTCGAGGCCGTGGTGCTGCGCGGCCTCAGCCCCGACCGCGAGGACCGCTTCGAGGACGTGCGCGCCTTCGTGGAGGCGCTCACCCAGGCGTACGGCGGCGGCGACCCCACGGTGCTCAGCGACGCCGCGCCCGAGGCGTGGATCCCGCTCGACCCCGAGCTGACGGTCGCGTCCGGCCCGCCGCCGCTCTCGCGCCCCTTCTCGCCGCTGCCCGACCCCGTCGAGCCGCCCACGGCCCCGTCCCGTCCCTCGCTGGCACGTGTGCTGGTGGCGGTGCTGGCGGTGGCGCTCGGGATCGTGGGTGGCGTCGTGGCTGAGCGGTCGATGACGCGTCAGGTCGGCGTCACCGACGCCTCGGGGTCGATCTCGGTGCAGGTGCCCCGGCAGTGGGCCAACGACGTCGACGGCGAGGGCTGGCAGCCGCCCGACGAGGACGCGGAGTTCCCCGCGCTCGGGGTCGGCGCCAACGGGGAGTGGAACGGTTCGGAGTCGCCGGCGCCGGGCGTCTTCGCGGCCCTGATGCCGGGCGACGACCTGCCCGCGCGCCTGCCGCAGCACCCCGAGTGCGACGCGTCGCGTCCGCCGCTGAGCAGCGGCGGCTCGGGCACGGAGGCGATGACCGTGGTCTTCACCGGGTGCCCGGGCGCGGACGTGACCGTCGAGCGCGTGCAGCAGGTGGCCACCAACCGGTTGCTGTGGGTGCAGGTCCGCAGCGACGACGAGGCCACCGCGAACCGGGTGCTCGACGAGGTACGGGTGCACGGGCTCGGGTCCTGACGGCCCCGACCGCCCCCTACTGCACCAGTCGCGTCCCCGCGGCCACCCGCTCCATCAGCTGGGCGCCGCCGACGGCGTCGATCTCGCGGCCGGTCATGGCGATCTCGATCTGGGCCTCGCCCTCGCCGCTCAGGTCGAGCCACTTCAGGAAGGCGTGCCGGAAGTGCTGCTCGCCGCCGGGTTCGGTCGCGGGCGTGATGTAGGTGAACTCGAGGCTGTCCTCGGTCTGGGCGATGATCTCGAACTGGTCGTTCTCGGCCTTCAGCGCGGGGATCCGGGCGGTCAGCATCGAGGAGATCGAGCGGTGCTCGCTGAGGACGTGCTCGACCCGCAAGAGGTACGTGTACGACGGGTAGCCGGGCATCTTCCACTTGCCCTCGTTGGACAGGTCGCTGCTGAACACCCATCCCTTGGGCACCGGGAACTGCGCCAGGTAGCGGCCCGTGCCCAGTCGCGCGGTGGTGAGCTTGACGTCCTCGGGCAGGGGCAGGTTGTCCGGGTCCGGGGCCAGCTCGATGCCGACCTCCGAGGGCACCCGTGGGGTGGCGAGCACGGGGGAGGGCGTGCCGCCGGGCGGGCTCGTCGGCAGGAAGCGGGAGCCGGCGTACCCGGTGACGAGGCCGAGGGCGAGCAGGCCCACGACCAGCAGCACGCTTCGGCTCGACATGCGGGCCAATCTAACGGAGCCCGGGGGCGGTCCGGCCCCGTGCTCACCCCAGCGCCACCGTCGCGGCGAGCACGAAGGCGGGGTCGTCGAGCTGCTCGCCGTACACCTCGCGCAGCTGGCCCACGCGGTAGCGGACGGTCTGCGGGTGGACGTACAACGCCTCGGCCATCGCCTCGCGCCGTCCCTGGTGCAGCACCCACGCGCGCAGCGTCTCGACGAGCTTGTCCGCCGCGCTGGGTCGCAGGTCCGCCAGCGGTGCCAGCACCCGCGCACGCAGGTCCGCGCGCGCCCGGGGGTCCGCCTCCAGGACGAGCGGCGCGAGGTGCTCGTCGGTGTCGACGAACCCTTCCAGTCCCAGGCCC
>NZ_JBJEHY010000013.1:0-4403 GCF_051876515.1 Nocardioides sp.
TGGCGGGGCACGCTCAGCTGACGGCTGGTGCCGTCGGTGCGCACCGACTCGTACGCCTCGAGGTCGTCACCCTCCGCGAGGCCGCGCTCGTTGGCCAGGTGCAGCAGGCCGAAGATCTCGACCGGGCGGCGCAGCTCGCGCGGCAGCTCGGCGAAGACCTCGCCCAGCGAGGCGGCGTCGAACTCCCCGCGCAGGACCGCGTCGAGGCGTTCGTCGAGCGCCGCCAGGGAGGGGCCGCCGCGGAAGCGGAAGTCAGCCACCGAGATGACCTCGTCGCCGTCGGCGTCCAGCTCGGGCAGCGGCGCGGGCCCCTGCTCGGCCCCGGCGTCGTGGAACCGCTCGCGCAGGTGCGGGAGCCGGCCCACGTCGGGCATCAGGTGGACGCCGTGCGTCGACCGGGGGCCGGTGGTGGCGTACCACAGGGCGGCCTCGGCCTCGATGTTGCGCAGCACGGTCTCGAGCTCGTGGTCGCGCATCGCGTCGTGGGAGACGATGTAGTCGCGCAGCGCCTGGGTGACCCGGGCCCGTTGGGCCAGCACCCGCGAGAGCCACCCACGGATCAGCGCCACGGTCGCGTTGAGCTCGGCACGGTCGCCCTTGCCGAGCACCCGGTCGGAGTGCGGGTGGTCGAGCAACGAGGTCAGGTCGGCGCGCAGCTGGTCGATGAGGACCGGGTCGCGCAGCAGGGTCAACGCGCCCTCGAAGGCGCGCCCCTCCGGGGTGGCCGTGACGAGGTTGTCGGCCTTGCCGAGGTAGGTGGTGATGACCTCGCCGGGGCTGCGCTTCTCCGAGCGGAACTCGGCGAGGATCTCGTTGCGCATGCGCTGGTACGACTCCTCGACCCGCGCGAAGTCGCTGGGCAGCGCCGACACCAGGGAGAGCAGCTCGGAGTACGCCTCGGACATGTAGTCCTCGCTCACCGGCGGCAGCTCGCCGCCGTCGACGAGACGGTCGCGCTCGCGGCGCAACCGGTCGATCTCCTCACCGAGGATGGTCACGCGCGCCGTGCGGTCGGGGTTGGCCTCGGAGTTGATCCGTCGAACCGTCGAGAGCAGGGTCGCGACCCGGTGCTCCGACAGGGTCGCCCGGTCGCGGGCCTGGATGCGCAGGATCTCGATCGCCGTCTGGGCGTGGGAGGTCAGCGTGTAGACCTCCTCCTCGCTGTCCTCGTCCATCTTGCGGTGCAGCCACTTGGAGTGCAGCCACCGCAGGCACAGCTCGTGACCGGTGCCCGTGGGGACGCCGTCGAAGCCGGCCGCGCGCAGCTCGGCGGCGTACACCTCGACCTGGTCCTCCAGGCGCGAGGTCGGGATCGGACGGTTCTCGCGGTCGAAGGCGGTGCGCAGGACGGACGCCACGGCGGGCGCGGTGTCCTGGCGCAGCAGCACCATGGTGGTCTGCCGCAACGCACCCTCGAAGCGGGCGAACTCGCTCAGCACGCTGCCCACGCGCTCACCTCCCTCGGACCATGACGACAGGACCCACCCTGACGGCAGGCGGTGACAAGTGTGCGACGCACGCGTCTGATCCACAGAACCGGGGTCCGTGAGGACGGCTGTGGACGGGAAGTGGTCGCCGCGACCCACGAACGGCGCACGGCCCCGCCGGCAGCGTGCCGGCGGGGCCGTGGAGCCGTGCGACCGGTGTCAGCGGGTGACCTTGGCGGTCCTGGCCGAGGTCACCCGCACGGTGGCGAAGTAGGTCCTCGTGCCCGTGACCCGGACGCTGATCCGCTTGCCGCGGTCCTTGGCTCCCAGCTTGTAGGTGGCCTTGGTGGCGCCCTTGATGACCGTGCCGTTGCGCAGCCACTGGTAGGTCAGAACGGTGCCGGCCGGCGTCCAGGTCCCCGGGTCGGCGGTGAGCGTGTGACCAGCACGTGCGGTGCCGCTCACGGTCACGGTCCCGGCCACGACCTCGACCGGCTCGGCGGCCACCTGTGCGGTCCGGTCCGACGTCCGCGAGACCGTCGCATACCCGCTGAGGGAACCCGTCACCCGCACGCTGATCCGCTTGCCCTCGTGGGCCTCGGCCAGCTCCAGTGCGGCGGAGGTCGCGCCGTCGATGTCGGCGCCGTCGGCCGGGTCAATGGTGCCCCGTACGGGAGCGCTCTCGGCGTCGACCGCCTGGGCGCCCGCCCTGCGCCCGGTCACGCGGACGGAGAACTCGTGCGGGAACGAGGCGAGGACGGGGGTGTCCGGACCGATGGTGAACTCACGCTCGGTGGCCCCGGGGATCTCGACACCCAGGACGTTGAGCCACTGGTACTCCAGCGTGACGTCGGAGGGTGCCCACGTGCCGGGGTCGGCCACCAGCGTGCTGCCCATTGCGCGGGGTGCCGGCGCGGACGCTGGTGCCGGTGCGGCGACCAGCCAGGCGGAGGCTGCGACCACCGAGGTGAGCAGCATGGACAGTGGACGTGCCGAGCGCACGGTTCCCCCTTCGACGACAGCTGGGTCAGCCGTCGAGCCCAGGCCGGGCAACGGCGCCGCAGAACCAACGAATGCGCGAATTCGTCCGGCGGTTCTCCGCGACGGGTCCCCGCCCGCTCAGGCCTGGGCGGCGGTGAGCCTCGTGCGGGCCAGGAACGCCTCGTCGCTGCGGGACTCCAGCAGCTCGACCAGCACACCGTCGTGGGTGGTGCCGTAGCAGACGGCCGCGACGCCTCCGCTGGACTCGGTCACGGGGTGGTGCCAGCGCACACCGTGCGTGCCCTCGCGTACGCCGGCGATCCCCGCCACGTCCAGGTAGAGGTGGTTGACGCCCAGGTCGACGGGCCGCGGCCTCGAGCCGTCGGCACCCGCCACGACGTCGACCTGCACCGGCCCGGGAACGCGCGCGAGGTTGAAGGCGGACGGCTCCTCGACGCGGACCGTCACCCCCACCAGGCCCGTACGCCCCGGCAACGTCGCCTCCACCAGGGTGATCGGCGTGCCGTCGGGGCAGCGCACGGCGTCGGGCGCGGTGCCGGCGGGCCAGCTCCAGCCCCCGTGGTCGAGCGCGCCGAGGCCGTCCATCCAGAAGGTCCGGGCGCGGTCGAGGTCGGCGACGCTGACGCCGACGTGGTTGACGGCGATCACCCGGGGTCCGTTCACCCGCACAACCTAGCCAGCGGTGGCCATGCGTGGGCCTGATCCGTGGGACCCGTCCCGGTGAGACTCCAGGCACCGTAGGGTTTGGCCGTGGTCCCGTGGGGGCAGGACCGTTCTCGGCGCGCCGAGTGACGGTGTCACCGAGTGTGCGAGGAGAGACACCCATGTTCCTGATGTTCGTGGTCGTCGGTGTGATCGGTCTGGCGCTCCTGCTGGTGTCCGTCGTGTTCGACGACGTGCTCAGCTTCCTCGACTTCGACACCCCCTTCCTGTCGACCGCCGCGATCGGCGCGTTCCTGGCCGGCTTCGGCTTCTGCGGCCTGCTCCTGCCCGACTCGTGGGGCGCGGCCGCGGCCGTGGCGGGCGCCGCGGTCTCCGGCGTCGCCCTGGCCGGCCTGGCCACGTGGATGACCTCGTCGCTGGCCGACTCGCGCACCGACGAGACCGTCTGCGCCGACCTGGTGCTGGGCACCATGGGCACGGTCGTGAACCGCATCGACCCCGGTCAGTACGGCGAGGTGTCGGTCACCGTCGCCGGCCACCTCATGAAGTACAACGCCAAGTCCGACGAGCCGCTGCCGTCGGGCGCGCGGGTCGTGGTCGTCGAGGTGCTCTCGCCCTCGGCGGTCCTCGTGACCGGCATCTGATCCATCCCGCTCCCGGCGGTGGAACGCCTCCCGGCGTCGCACCGTCCACCCACCTGCGTACCGGCCACCGAGGTCGGCGCACCACCACTGCAGCACTCACGGAGGAATGCCCATGGGAACCATCATCGCCATCGGAGGACTCGTCGCCCTCCTCGTCCTGATCGGAGCCTTCGTGGCGACCAGGTACAAGGTGGCCGGTCCCAACGAGGCGTTCATCATCACCGGACGCAAGGGCAAGGGCGCCGCTGACCTCAGCGGCCAGCGCGTCGTCGTCGGCGGCGGCGCCTTCATCGTGCCGTTCGTCCAGGCGCTCGCGAAGCTGCCGCTGTCGTCCACCCAGATCCACCTGCAGGTCTCCCGGGCCCCCTCGCAGCAGGGCGTCAGCCTCAACGTGCAGGCCGTCGCCGTGGTGAAGGTCGGCGGCGACGAGTCGCACATCCGGGCCGCCGCGCAGCGCTTCCTGGGCCAGACCCAGGCCATCCACTCGTTCACCACCGAGGTCCTCGAGGGCGAGCTCCGCGCGATCGTCGGCACCCTGACCGTCGAGCAGATCATCCAGGACCGTGGCGCGTTCGCGTCCCGCGTCGCCGAGGCCGCCGAGGCCTCGCTGTCGGGCCAGGGCCTGACCCTGGACTCCTTCTCTATCAAGGACGTCTCCGACGCCGAC
>NZ_JBJEHY010000014.1:0-4379 GCF_051876515.1 Nocardioides sp.
GGGTCGTTCCACCACTCGCGCCAGGCGTCGGGGTTGCCGGTGCGGCGCGCCCACTCGATCGAGGCTGACAGGTAGCCGATCACGGCGTCGAACCAGACGTAGAGCCGCTTGCCCGGGTACGTCGTGGCGAGCTCGCCGGGCAGCGGGATGCCCCAGTCGATGTCACGCGTCATGGCGCGCGGACGGATGTCGTCGAGGATGTTGAGGGAGAACTTGATGACGTTGGGCCGCCAGGTGCCCGACGCGTCGCGCTCCTCGAGGTAGGTCCGCAGGGCGTCGGCCACCGCGGGCAGGTCGAGGAAGAAGTGGTCGGTCTCGCCGAACTGCGGGACGGCGCCGTCGATCTTGGACCGCGGGTCGATCAGGTCGGTGGGGTCGAGCTGGTTGCCGCAGTTGTCGCACTGGTCACCGCGGGCCTCCTTGTAGCCGCACTTGGGGCAGGTGCCCTCGATGTAGCGGTCCGGGAGCGTACGACCGGTGTTGGGGTCGAGAGCCACCTGCTGCGGCTCCACGATGAAGTAGCCGTTGTCGAGGCAGCGGGTGAACAGCTCGCGCACCACCTCGTAGTGGTTGCCGGTCGTCGTCCGGGTGTAGAGGTCGTACGAGCACCCCAGGTCGCGCAGCTCGTGGGCGATGATCGAGTGGTTGCGGTTGACGAACTCGCCAGCGGTCTCGCCGAGCTTGTCGGAGGCCACCAGGATCGGGGTGCCGTGCTCGTCGGAGCCCGACACCATGAGCACGTCGTGGCCCGCCATCCGCATGTACCGGCTGAAGACGTCGGAGGGAACGCCGAAACCGGCGACGTGGCCGATGTGGCGCGGGCCGTTGGCGTACGGCCAGGCGACTGCGGAGAGGACCTTGCTCATGGGCGCGAGTCTATTCAGCCTCCGCGGACCACCGCACACCGCGTGACCCGGCCGCTACCGTGGACAGGGCGTACCGCACGGACGGAGAGACCGATGGACTACCTGATCGCCGAGGACGTGTTCCTCCTGCTCACCTGCGACGAGGACGGCCGCACCGAGGCGTCGACCTACCTCGACGTGCTCATGGGCGGGGCGCTGCTCGTCGAGCTGGCCGAGCGCGGCCTCGTCGAGATCGAGGACAAGCGCGGCTTCTGGCACTCCCCCAAGGTCACCGGTCAGGACGGGCCCGGCCCTGAGGACCCCGTCCTCGCCGAGGCGCTGACCACCGTGCTCGCCAAGCAGCGGACCCCCGAGGCCCTGGTCGAGCGGCTCGGCCGCGGCACCCGCACGGTGGTGGCCGACCGGCTCGTCGAGCGCGGCGTCCTGCGCCGGGAGCAGCGCAAGGTCCTCGGCCTCTTCCCGTACACCCGGCACCCGGCCGCCGACAGCAGCCACGAGGACGCGGTGCGCGAGCGGCTCGTCGGGGTCCTCGTGCACGGCCTCGAACCGGACCCGCACACGGGTGCGGTGATCGCCCTGCTGCACTCGATCGGGTGGGCGCACAAGGTGGTCGCGACCGAGGGCTCCACGGCCCAGGTGAAGGCCCGGGCCAAGGAGATCGCCCGCGGCCAGTGGGCCGCCGCCGCGGTCAAGGCGGCGATCGACGCGTACGTCGCGGCGATGATCGCCACGACCACGGCGACCACCGTGGTCGTCTCCTCCTGACGTGGGTGCGGCGAGGAGCCCTCAGTAGCGGTTGATCCGGAACTGGGCGGCCCCGCGGATCCGGGACAGCACGTCGTACAGCTCCTGACCGGGGCAGGCGGTGTCGTTGGTGTCGCGGTGCCCGTCGATGACCGCCAGCCGCACCTTGCGGCCCTCGGGGAACTTGTCGGAACCGTGCGAGATCCGCACCACGGTCCCCGTGGCGCGGCGGCCCTCGCGGTCCAGCAGCCAGGCGGAGATCCGCGCGATCCGGCGGCGTACGGACTTGCGCGGCTCGGTCGTCTCGAAGTTGCCGATCACGGCGATGCCGGTGGAGTTGTGGTTGAAGCCGAGGGTGTGGGCGCCCTGGACCCGCTTGGCGATCCCGCCCCAGCGGCCCACCCAGGCCCGCCCGAACCGGTCGACCAGCACGTTGTACCCGATGTCGGACCAGCCCAGGCTCTTGGTGTGGTACCGGTAGATCCCGCGGATGATGCCGGCGACGTCGTCGCGGTCGTAGTCGTTGCTGTTGACGGTGTGGTGCACGTGCACCTGCTTGATGTTCTTGCCGTACGTCGGCTCCCCGTCGCGCCACTTCTCGTTGGCTCCCCACACCTTGCGTGAGCGGATCCTCGGACGAGGAGCCCCGTCGCTCTTCGCCGAGCGCGGTGCCGCCGAGACGGTCGACCGCGCCGCCGCGGACGCCGGGGCCCGGGTCTGCGTCGTCGCCGGCACCGCTGAGGTGTCGGTGAGCACGAGCTCGGCACCCGCGGGCACCGAGCCTCCCGCCCGGACCTGCAGGTCGCGGCTGCGCCCGACCCAGAGCAGGTCGGTGGCGCCGCTCCCCTCGGTACGTCGGCCCTCGGCGGTGTCCGCGTCGGGGCCGTCGCCCAAGGGTTCGAGGTCCTGCCAGGTTCCCCAGGTCCCGCCCTGGCGGACCCGTACCTGCAGCCCGGGATCGCGCGCTCCGCGCCAGGTGGCGCCGACCATGGTGAACCCGTCGGTGGCCACCGTCCTGGCCGCCGCCCCCGCGCGCAGCGACGCGCCCGTCGGCGAGTCGGAACCGAGCGGCACCTCGGCCGAGCGCAGGCCGCCCCCGACCGGGGACAGCCCCACCTCGCTGACCGGGGCGGGTGCCGCGTGCGCGACCCCGCTCCCGACGGCCGGTGGGACGCTCAGGACCGCGACCCCGAGCAGGCCCACGACGCCGGCCGCGGACGCTCGCGCGAGCGTGGGAACGGTGTGACTGGAGTGACTCCCGAGACGGAACATCACTCAAGGATGCGCCGAAATCGCCCTCAGGAGAAGTCGAGGTCGCCCGTACGGCTGCGCTTGAGCTCGTAGAAGTAGGGGAACTTCGCGACCTTCACGACCCCGTCCCACAGCTCCCCGGCGTCCTCGCCGCGCGGGATCGCGCTGAGCACCGGGCCGAAGAACGCGGCACCGTTGACGTGGATCGTGGGCGTGCCCACGTCGTCGCCCACGGGGTCCATCCCCTCGTGGTGGGAGGCCGCCACGGCCTCGTCCCAGGAGGAGTCGTCCATCGCGTCCGCGAGGTCGGCCTCCAGCCCCACGGCCGCGAGCACCTCCTCGACCAGACCCCGGTCGATCGCACGCTTGTCGTGGTGGATCCGCTCACCGAAAGCGGTGTACGCGTCGGCCAGGACGCCGGCGCCGTGGCGGGCCTGGGCCGCCATCAGCACCCGCACCGGTCCCCACGCCGGGGCCAGCAGCTCCCGGTAGGAGTCGGGGATGTCCTTGTCCTTGTTGAGGTAGGCCAGGCTCATCACGTGCCAGCGCACCTCGATGTCGCGCACCTTCTCCACCTCCAGGATCCACCGCGAGGTGATCCAGACGAACGGGCACAGCGGGTCGAACCAGAAGTCAGCAGCGTCCTTGCTCATGGGAAAACGATGCCACGCCCGGGCCAACGAGGTGCAGGGGTGTCACAACGGGTGTGCCACCACGGGGGCTGAGGTGGTTGACTGCCGTGCATGCCAGGAACCAACCTCACGAGGGACGAGGCCGCCACTCGCGCCTCCCTCCTCGACGTCACCTCGTACGACATCGTCCTCGACCTCACCACGGGCGAGAACCGCTTCGGCTCCACCACCACACTGGAGTTCACCAGCACCACCCCCGGAGCCTCCACGTTCGCCGACCTCGTCGACGCGGAGATCTCCTCGATCACGCTCAACGGCCGCGAGCTCGACCCCGCCGTCGTGTACGCCGACAGCCGGATCCAGCTGGACGACCTCGCCGCGGAGAACACCCTCGTGGTGGTCGCCGCGTGCGCGTACACCAACATCGGCCAGGGCCTGCACCGGTTCGTCGACCCCGCCGACGGCCGCGTCTACCTCTACTCCCAGTTCGAGGTCCCCGACGCCCGTCGCGTCTTCACCACCTTTGAGCAGCCCGACCTCAAGTCGGTGTTCACCTTCACCGTGACCGCTCCCGAGCACTGGAAGGTCGTCTCCAACGCGGCCACCCCGACGCCGGAGCCCCTCGGCGAGGGCAAGGCCGTGTGGCGCTTCCCGACCACGGAGCGGATGTCCACGTACATCACCGCGATCATCGCGGGCGAGTACCACGAGGTCCTCGACACCTACGAGGGCAAGTTCGGCACCATCCCGCTGGGCCACTACTGCCGCCAGTCACTGGTCGAGCACATGGACACCGAGAACGTGGTCAACACGACCAAGCAGAGCTTCGCGTTCTTCGAGGAGCAGTTCGACTTCCCGTACCCGTTCGGCAAGTACGACCAGCTCT
>NZ_JBJEHY010000015.1:0-4368 GCF_051876515.1 Nocardioides sp.
AGCAGCCGCAGGTCGTACGTCACGCCGGCGTCAGACCGTGACCAACGGCGCCAGCTTGGCCAGGGTGGCCTCGCCGATGCCGTCGACCTCGACGAGCTCGTCGACCGCTGTGAAGGAGCCGTTGTCGGTGCGCCAGCCGATGATCGCCGCGGCGGTGACCGGACCGACACCGGGCAGCGTCTCCAACGTCACCTGGTCGGCGGTGTTGATGTTGACCAGGGCACCGGTGGCACCCGAGGGCGCGGGAGCGGCCGACGTCCCCGGTGCTGCTGAGCTCCCGACCAGCACCTGCTCGCCGTCCACGAGCACGCGGGCGAGATTGAGGTTGCTCAGGTCGACCCCACGGCGCGCCCCACCGGCAGACTCGATGGCGTCGGTGACCCGCGAGCCCACCGGCAGCACCGCGATCCCGGGGCGACGTACCTTGCCGGCGACGTCGACCGTCACCGTCGCTGCGGCCTCCCCGGCACCCGCCTCCCCTGTCGCAGCTCCGGCCTCTGCGGCGTCGGCGGAAGCACCCTGAGGCTCCACGGGCACGAAGGAGACCGGCTCCTCGCCCGCGACGGGCGGGGTCTGCTCAACCCCGCGCCCGGCCAGCAGCACCCAGGTGGTGCCCAGCAGGCCGACCAGGAGCACGGTGAGGACCACCGCGAGGTGAGCCGGTCCCATCGTCCACCGGCGACCGACCGTGGCGCCGGCCGGTCCTCGTCGGTGCGCGTGCCGGCCCGGTGCCCGGACGACGACCGGGGCCGGCGGCTCCACGGCCGCCAAGGGCACGGCACCGCGGATCCGGGTGTGGCCGTCGACGTCGGGCACGAACGCCGGGGCAGCCACCACTCCGGGCGGATGGACGGCAGGCGGGTCCGGGACCGGGGTCAACCCCGCCCAGGTCGGTCCGTCTGACGTGCTCGCGCTCGACGGGCCCGGCGCACCGTCCGCGGCAGGAAGGCCGCCACCGGGCCCGGCGTCCGTGCGCAGAGCCGCGAGCTCCGCGCTCAGCGTGGCCAGTCGACGCGCGACGGCGTCGGCGTGCTCAGGGCTGGGGCGGTGTCGGCGCATGGCTCGACCCTAGGAAGGATCAGGGACGTGCTGGCCGGTCCGCGGCCGGGCTGTGGAGAACGCTGACGCAGCGGGGCTGTGGAGAGCCGACTGGTCTCGACAGGCTCGACCAACGCACGGCGACCGGTCTCGACTGGCTCGACCGACGGGGCGGGAGATCAGGCGCGGGGCGCCACGCAGACCGACACCATGCCCGGCCCCACGTGGGCCCCCAGCACGGCGCTGATCTCGGACAACATGACCTCGCGCCCCTCCAGACCGTCGACCAGACGCTCGGTCAGGACGTCGGCCAGACCCTGGGCACGCTCGGGATTGGCCAGGTGGGCGACGACGACGTCGACGGGCGCGTCGCCGGCGGCCTCCACGGCCAGGTCGGCCAGGCGCGCCAACGCCTTGGACGAGGTCCGCACACGTTCGGCGGTGGCGACCTTGCCGTCGGAGATGGTCAGCAACGGCTTCACCGACAGGGCACTGCCGAGCAGTGCCGCGGCGGCGCCGATCCGGCCCCCGCGGCGCAGGTACTCCAGGGTGTCGACGTAGAAGAGCGACGACGCGCCCTCAGCCCGTGCCCGCGCGGCCCGGGCCATCTCCTCGCCGCTGCCGCCGGCGTCACGGACGTCGGCGGCGCTCAGCACGGCGTACCCGGTGGCCGGGCCGACCTGCCGGGTGTCGACGACGTGCACCGGCACCGGTGCCGTCCGGGCTGCGACCTGCGCCGACTCGAGCGTGCCGCTCATCTCGCCGGAGATGTGGACCGACACGATCTCGTCGGCCCCCTCGGCCGCGAGCCGCGCGTACAGCTCCTCGAAGACCGCCGGGACGGGCCTCGACGTGGAGACCGCCCGGTGCTCCGTCAACGCCTGCGCGACGAACTCCGGGGAGGCGCCGTCGACGCCCTCCTCGTGCACCTCCTGGTCGACCACCACGTTGAGCGGTACGACCGTGATCCCGCGGTCTGCGGCCGTGGCCACGGACAGCTGCGCCGTGGAGTCGGCGACGAGGGCGACAGGCATGGCGGCACCCTAACCGGATTCTGCTCCCCGCGGCCTCAGCCGGCCACGATGTTGACCAGCTTGGGCGCACGCACGATGACCTTGCGCACCGTCTTGCCGTCCAGGGCGCGCTGGACACCCTCGTCGGCCAGCGCGGCGGCCTCGAGGTCGGCCTCGCTGATGTCGGGAGCGACCTCCAGACGCGCCTTCACCTTGCCCTGGATCTGGACGACCGCGGTCACGGACTCCTCGACCAGCAGCGCCTCGTCGACGACCGGCCACTGGACACGGGCGATACCCGGCTCGTGACCCAGCCGCTCCCACATCTCCTCGGCCGTGTACGGGGCGACCAGCGACAGCAGCTGGGCGACCACCTCGGCGGCCTCACGCACGGCCGGGTCGGCCGGGCCGCAGCCCGAGTCGATCGCCTTGCGGGTCGCGTTGACCAGCTCCATGACCCGGGCGACCATCACGTTGAAGCGGTGCGACTCGACCAGGGCGGCGCCCTCGTGCGCGGTGCGGTGGGTGATCCGGCGCAGCGCGACGTCCCCGCCGTCGGCGGGAGTGCCGGCCGGGGACTCCACGTCACCGGACAGCCGCCAGGCGCGCTGCAGGAAGCGCAGCGAACCGGCGGGCGAGACGTCGGCCCAGTCGATGTTGTCCTCCGGCGGGGAGGCGAACACCAGGGTCAGACGCACCGCGTCCACGCCGAACTCGGCAAGTTGGTCCCCCAGACTGACGCCGTTGCCCAGCGACTTGCTCATCTTGCGGCCCTGGTTCAGGACCTTGCCCTGCGACAGGTACGCCGAGAACGGCTCGTCCCAGTCGACCATGCCCATGTCGCGCAGCGCCTTGGTGAAGAAGCGCGAGTACAGCAGGTGCAGCACCGCGTGCTCGTCGCCACCGACGTACAGGTCGACCGGACCCCACGCGTTGGCCAGCTCGGTCGAGAAGGCCTGCGTGTCGTCGTGCGGCGACACGTAACGGAAGAAGTACCACGACGAGTCGACGAACGTGTCCATCGTGTCGGTGTCGCGGGTGGCCGGGCCGCCGCAGGTCGGGCAGGTCGTGTTGACCCACTCGGTGGCCCCGCCCAGCGGCGAGGTCCCCTTCGGCTTCAGGTCGGCGCCCTTCAGCTCCGGCAGCAGCACCGGCAGCTGGTCGTCAGGCACGGCCACCTCGCCGTCGACCGGGCAGTGCACGATTGGGATCGGCGCGCCCCAGTAGCGCTGCCGGCTCAGCAGCCAGTCGCGCAGGCGGAAGTTGACGGTGCCGGTGCCGCGGTCGTCGGCCTCCAGGATCTCGATGGCCTGGCGGATGCCGGCCTCCTTGTCCTCCAGCCCGTCCAGCGGGCCGGAGTTGACGTACGCCCCGTTGCCGGTGGTGGCGACGTACGTCTCCTCCGGGTTGTCCTCACCGGTGTCGACGACGCGGCGCACGGGCAGCCCCATCGCCTTGGCGAAGTCCAGGTCGCGCTGGTCGTGGGCGGGCACGGCCATGATGGCGCCGGTGCCGTAGTCGGCCAGGACGTAGTCGGAGGCCCAGACAGGGACCTGCTCGCCGTTGACCGGGTTGGTCGCCGTGACGCCCAGGTCGACGCCGGTCTTGGGGCGGTCGGTGGCCAGGCGGTCGATGTCGGAGGCCTTGCGGACCTCGACCAGGTAGTCCTCCAGCGCCTGCTTGCGGTCGTCGGCGACCAGCGAGGCCGCCAGCGGCGAGTCCGCGGCCACGACCATGAAGGTCGCGCCCCACAGGGTGTCCGGACGGGTGGTGAAGACGGTGACGTCCTCGTGCCCCTCGACGGCGAACCGGACGTGCGCACCCTCCGAGCGCCCGATCCAGTTGCGCTGGGCGTTGACGACCTTGGACGGCCAGGTCGGCGCCAGGTCGTCCAGGCTGTCCAGCAGCTCCTGGGCGTACGCGGTGGTGCGGAAGTACCACTGGGTCAGCTCGCGCTTGGTGACCTCGGCGCCGCACCGCTCGCAGGCGCCGTCGACGACCTGCTCGTTGGCCAGCACGGTCTGGTCGACCGGGCACCAGTTGACCGGCGAGTTCTTGCGGTACGCCAGCCCCTTCTCGTGGAACCGGGTGAACAGCCACTGGGTCCAGCGGTAGTACTCCGGGTCGGAGGTGTTGAAGCGCCGCGTCCAGTCGAAGCTGGTCGCGTACTTCTTGAAGGACTGGTACTGGGTCTCGATGTTGCCGTACGTGTAGGTCGCCGGGTGCTCGTCGTTCTTGATGGCGGCGTTCTCGGCGGGCAGGCCGAAGGAGTCCCACCCCATCGGGTTGAGCACCTCGTGGCCCTTGAGCCACCAGT
>NZ_JBJEHY010000016.1:0-18532 GCF_051876515.1 Nocardioides sp.
GGCAGAGCAGCTGACTCTTAATCAGCGGGTTCGGGGTTCGAGTCCCTGATGGCGTACAAACCAGGAACCGCCGGTCACATCGTGACCGGCGGTTCTGTCGTTTCCGGACCTCCTCTGGCGCGCGCGGAAG
Organism: Nocardioides sp.; assembly: GCF_051876515.1. Lineage (GTDB taxonomy): Bacteria > Actinomycetota > Actinomycetes > Propionibacteriales > Nocardioidaceae > Nocardioides. The sequence continues at coordinate 131 of NZ_JBJEHY010000016.1, forward strand.
CGTCTCGGAGCACCCTCGGAACGGAGGTCCCCTGGGCTAGGGTCCGGTTCGGAGCCCGCTGCGGACCCACCAGCCAGCCTTCGGTGTTCCACGCCCACGACCAGCCGCGAGAGGGACCCGCCCGTGAAGATCGACCAGTTCACGACCGATCACGACGTCCGAAGGGCCGTCGCCGCCGCGGGGCTGCACGACGACGTGTGGCCCGTGAGGGACTCCGAGGGTGGCCGGGCGGTCGTCGCGCTCACCGACGAGGGGGTGCGCACGTTCACCACCGGCAACGACCTCACGTACGCGTGGGTGGATCTGCAGCGGGCCTGGGTCACCCCCGAGAGCATCGAGCTCGAGCTGGCCTCGGCCGACGACCCAGTCGTGCTGCACCTCGCGAAGGCCGACTACGTGCGCGAGCTCGGCGAGGAGCTGCGTCGCCGTTCGGTGCACGTCGAGGAGGCCCCCGCACCCTACCTCCAGGACGCAACGGCGGACGCGCAACCGGCCGACGTCGCCGGCCCCCACTCGCTGCTGTGGACCCTGCTCCTCTGCGGCGCGCTGGCCCAGGTCGCGGGTCTGGCGATGTTCAGGTCGGCCGCTGGCGAGGTGGGCGGCGACGCCATCGTGGGCATCGTTGTGAGCAGCCTCGTCACCATCGGGGGCGGAGCGGCGTTCGGTGTCGCGGTCATCGGCTTCGGCGTCATGCTCGGCATGCGGGCAGCGCTGCCGTCGACCACCTCGGACAGCGACTCCTGACACGCAACGAGGCGGGGAGGCCGGCCCCCGTGGGTCCGACCTCCCCGCCTCGTCAGAACGGTGTACTCGCTAGAAGATGCTCGTTCCACCCGGGCCGACCAGCAGCCCGACGATGATCAGCACGATCCCCCAGAGCATCTGGCCCCTCACGAGGGCGAAGATGCCGCTGACGACGAGAATCACGGCAAGGATCCAGAGCAGAAGAGTCATTCGTTGTACGTCCTTCCGAGAGAAGAATTCCCCGTCCAACGGAACGGAGACCCTCCACGTTGTCGTGACTGGCGCCCACTCGTCAAGAACCGCAACGGTAACGAATTGACCCACAGTGGGTACGTCAGGTGGTCACGGAGTCCGCTGTGGTGCCGCCGATCTCCATCGCCGGGAGCCCCAGCTTGCGGTGGTCCCACGAACGCGTGCGCTGCACGTCGAGGCGTACGACGAAGCGGTTGTGCATCATCGCGTCCAGGAACGGCCGCAGCTCGGGCGTGTACGGCCCGGTGTATCGCTCGAACATGTCGAGGCAGACCTTCTCCAGCAACTCCGCGTCGTCGATGACCTCGGCGGTGCCCTCCAGCGACACCCCGCGCAGCTGGTCGTAGGTGTGACCCGCCTCGACCAGGAACGTCATCCGCGGGTCGCGACGCAGGTTCACCACCTTCTGCGACTTCGGCTTCGTCTCGAACCACACGTGGCCGTCGAACCACGCGTACCACATGCCGACGAGGTGGACCTGGCCGTCCTTGCCGATGGTGGCGACGGTCGAGCTCCGCTGCGTACGCAGGAACTCGTCGACCTCGGCGTCGTTCATCACGATCTGGGCGCGCTGCTTCATGGCGTCACCCTAGGGACCCCGAGCCAACAATGGAACAGGTTCTAAAACGCCCGGCGGTCAGAGGTAGAGGCCGGTCGAGCTGCCCTCGAGGCGCTCGGCGGCCACCGCGTGGACGTCACGCTCCCGCATGACCACGTAGAGAGCTCCCTGGACCTCGACCTCGGCCTTGTCCTCGGGGTCGAAGAGGACCCGGTCCCCCACCTCGACCGCTCGCGCCTGCGGCCCGGTCGCAATGACCTTGGACCACGCCAGTCGACGGGCGCCCATCGCGGCGGTCGCCGGGATCACGATGCCGCCGGTGGAGCGCCGCTCGCCGGCCTCCTTGTCGACCTCGACCAGGATCCGGTCGTGCAGCATCTTGACCGGGGCGCTGCCCTCCGGCGCTGCCACGGTGCTCAGCGGACGATCTTGCGGATCACCGCAAGAGTCACCAGCACACCCACCACGCCACCTGCCACGCGGAGGATGTTGTCGGTGCGCGGGGCACCGGTGGCCGGGTCGACGAAGTACGCCTTCACCTGGTCGACCTCGCGGTTGACGATGGTCTTGGGGTGGGCGCGGTACGCGAGCTGGTCGATGGTCGCGGCGAGGCGCACGCGCGCCTCCTCGACCTCACGCTCGAGCTGGCTCTGGTCCTGGGTCACCCGGGAAGGCTACCAACCCGGTGCGGGTCGAATCCCCACGGCAGTTCCAGCCGGTGGGCAGCCATCAGCTCCGCGTCGGTCAGCACGTCCATCGTCGGCCGGTCCGCGACGACCACGCCCTCGCTCAGCACCACGGCGCGGCCGCAGAGCTCGAGCGCGTACGGCAGGTCGTGGGTGACCATGAGGACGGTCACGTCGAGGCCGCGCAGGATGTCCGCGAGCTCCCGGCGGCTCGCCGGGTCGAGGTTGGAGCTGGGCTCGTCGAGCACCAGGATCTCGGGCTCCATCGCCAGCACCGTGGCCACGGCGACGCGGCGGCGCTGGCCGAACGACAGGTGGTGCGGCGGGCGGTCGACGAAGTCGGCCATGCCGACCTTCTCCAGCGCCTCCATCACCCGTCGGTCCAGCTCGGCGCCCTTGATGCCCAGGTTGGCCGGCCCGAAGGCGACGTCCTGGCGTACCGAGCCGAGGAACAACTGGTCGTCGGGGTCCTGGAAGACGACGCCGACGCGACGCCGGATCTCCTTGAGGTTCTTCTTCTCCACGCCCAGCCCGCTCACCTGCACGCTGCCGCTGCCCGCGGCCAGGATCCCGTTGAGGTGCAGCACCAGCGTCGTCTTGCCGGCGCCGTTGGGCCCCAGCAGTGCGACCCGTTCGCCGGCGTGGACGTGCAGGTCGACGCCGTACAGCGCCTGGTGGCCGTCGGGGTAGGCGTACGCGAGCCCGCTGACGTCGAGGACCGGGGTGCTCACTGCGGGAGCCTCCCGTCGTACCCGCGCGACAGCATCGCCAGGTGCACGCGCTCGCCGCGCTCGTACGAGCGGATGAACAACGCACCCAGCGACCGGGCCATCGCCGGCCAGTGGCGCGGCGAGCGGGGATCACAACCACGCGAACGCATGGCCACCATCATCCGCCCCAGCTCGCCGGTCACCACATCGAGGTACCGCAGCATGAAGCCCATGATCTGCACGATCAGCTCCGGCACACGCAGCCGCTGCAGCCCGCGCAGCAACTCGTCCGCCTCGGTCGTGGCGGCCAGCGTCAGTGAGGCGAGGACGCCCAGGGTGCCCTTGACCAGCAGCGCGGCGCCGGCGTGCAGGCCCGCCTCGGAGACGCTGAGGCCGAGCACCTCGACCCGCTCCCCCGTCGCGATGAACGGCATCAGCAGCGCGAAGACCGCGAACGGCACCTCGACCACCATCCGCGGAGCGAGGTAGCCCACGGGCACCCGCGACGCGGCGATCACGCCGGCGAGGAGCAGTGCGTACGCCGTGAAGGCGGGCCACCAGCCCCACGGCGTCGCGACCACCACGAGCATGAAGACGACCAGCGCGACGACCTTGAGGTGCGCCGGAGCCCGGTGCACCCGGCTGTGGCCGTGGTAGTGCAGCGTGTGGCCGTGCCCCGCACCCACGGCGGTCAGCCGCGCGCGTCGACGGGCTGCTCGTCGGAGGCGTGGTCCCCGCGACGGCGAACGCCCCAGAACAGGCCACCCGCGGCGAGCAGGACGACGGCGCAGCCGATCACGCCGGCCAGGCCACCGCTGAGGCGGGAGTTCTCGACGCCGCTGGTCTGGTAGTCGGCCAGCGGGCTGTCGACCGTCGCCGAGTCCTCGGCGGTGTGGCCGAAGCCGACCTGCTCGGCCACGTACTCGAGGCCGTCGGGGTGGCTGCTGGCGTAGTAGCTGCCGACGCCGGCGATCAGGAACGCGGCCAGGAGGCCGACGAGGAGGAACGTCCTGCGGCTCATCGGGCCACCTCCGGGGTGCGGATCTCGAGGGTGCGCCGCGCCATGGCGGAGCGGGCGGCGTGGACCAGGTCGGGGCGTGCGGCAACCACGCTGCCCACCACGAGTCCCGTCACGACCGCCTCACCGATGCCGATGACGGTGTGCCATCCCAGCATCGGGGCGAGGATCGTGGACGCGTCGATCGGCGCGACACCGCCGACCGCGAACAGTCCGGTGAAGACGGCTGCGGCGGCAGGCACGGACAGCAGGGCGCCGACCGCGGCCTGGACGGGTACGAGCCCCGCACGCTTGGGCATCACGAGCTGCAGGCCACGGATCACCAGCCAGCTGACGCCGACAGTCACGACCGCGATCAGCACGACGTTGGTGCCGAGCGCGGTGATGCCACCGTCGGCCATCAGCAGGGCTTGGACGATGAGGACCACGCTGACGCACAGCACGCCGGTCCACGGGCCGACCAGCGCCACCGCGAGCGCCCCGCCCATGAGGTGGCCACTCGTGCCGCCGGCGACGGGGAAGTTGATCATCTGGGCGGCGAAGATGAACGTGGCCACGAGCCCGGCCATCGGCGCCGTACGGTCGTCGAGCTCTCGGCGGGCGCCGCGCAGGGCCACGCCCACGGCAGCCGCGGCCACGACGCCGGTCGCCACCGAGGTGGGGGCGTCGAGGAATCCGTCAGGCACGTGCATGGGTTCTCCCACGGGTCAGGAATGATGGGTGGTCGCGGTCCGGAGACCGGCAACCGCGCCAGTTTATTGCATGTTTCTCGCAACAACCACACTTTGGAGTGACCGATGAGTGAACGTTTGACCGTCGGGGACACCGCCCCGGACTTCACCCTCCCCTCCGACACCGGCGAGGAGGTCACCCTGTCGTCCCTGCGCGGGCGGAAGGTGATCGTGTACTTCTACCCGGCCGCCATGACCCCGGGCTGCACGAAGCAGGCGTGCGACTTCACCGACTCGATCGAGTCGCTCCGCGGCGCGGGGTACGAGGTGCTGGGCGTCTCCCCCGACAAGCCGGAGAAGCTGGCGAAGTTCCGCGAGAAGGAGCACCTGGGCATCACGCTCCTCTCCGACGTCGACAAGTCGGTGATGACGGCCTGGGGCGCGTTCGGGGAGAAGAAGCTGTACGGGAAGGTCGTGACCGGCGTGATCCGGTCGACCGTGGTGGTCGGCGAGGACGGCACGGTCGAGCTCGCGCAGTACAACGTGAAGGCGACGGGGCACGTGGCCAAGCTGCGGCGGGACCTGGGGCTGGACTGACCGGAGCGAGCGCAGCGAGCGGAGGGCAGGTCCGGGCCCCGTCAAGGTGGGGTTGGACTGACCGGAGCGAGCGCAGCGAGCGGAGGGCAGGTCCGGCCCTCTCCCCTAGTAACGCGCAGTTATCTCCTCTGATGACCCGCTATTGACCGGGTGACCTGGTGATAACTGCGCGCTACTTGTGCCGGGGCGGCGGAGCCTCGGCGGGGCTCAGCTGACGTCGCGCCGCAGCGTGAGGTAGTTGCCGATCACGGCGAAGACGACCACGTAGGCCAGCATCACCAAGCTGCCCTGCCAGCGCTCGAGCAGGTCGAGCCCGGCGCTGGTGCTGTACAGGCTTGAGCCGACCATCGCCTCGGCGGCGGCGCCGGGGAGGAACTTCGCGACCGGTGCGAGGGCGTCGACGAGGGTGAGCCCGACGCGGACCATCGGCTCGAGGAACTGGGTGAACGCGAGGATCAGCACGATCGAGGCGACCTGGTTGGGCACGAGCGTGCCGAACCCGACCCCGACCATGCCCCAGACAGCGAGGGCGACGACGGACATGCCGATGGCGGTCCAGACCTCGCTGCTGCCCAGCATCGGGTCGACGTCGACCACGTTGAGGACGAGGGCGCCGACGCCGACGGCCGCGGCGGTCCCGAGGAGTCCGTACAGCGCTCCCAGCCCACACTGGACGATCAGCTTGGCGGCCAGCACCCGACCGCGGCGCGGCTCGGCCAAGAAGGTCGCGCTGATGGTGCGGTGGCGGTACTCGGTGGTGATGGCGAGCGCACCCATGACGAGCGGGAAGACGTACCCCAGGGTGGGCGCCAGCCCGTAGATGGAGGTGGCGACGGCTGCCGGGTCGGCACCGGGTACGGCGAGCCCGCCCTCGTCGACGGGCGTGCCGGCCCCGAAGCCGAGGGCGGCGGCGATGAAGGCCATGTAGCCGGCGATGCCGAGGGCGAGGATCCACCACAGCGAGGTGGCGGTGACCTTGCGGAACTCGGAGACGATGTTGGCCCTCATGCGACGTCCTCCTCATCGACGACCGTGGTGGGCGGCACGGTGCCTTCGTACTCACCGCGCACCATGCCCAGGAAGGTCTCCTCGAGGTTGGCGCCCACGGTCTCCAGGGCGTGGATCTCCAGACCGGCCGCGAAGCAGGCGGCGCCGATCTCGGGGGCGCTCGCGCCGCGTACGGCCAGGGCGCCGGGGCGCTCCTCGACCGTCCACCCGCGGCTGGCGGCGAGGGCGGCCATGCCGGCCAGGTCGGGGCCGGCGAGCACCACGTGGGAGTCGGCCAGCCGCACCATGTCGGCGAGCGGGGAGGCGTGCACGAGGCGGCCGCTGGAGATGACGACGACGTCGTCGACGGTGGCCTGCACCTCGGCCAGCACGTGGCTGGAGACGAGGACGGTACGACCCTCCCCCGCCAGGTGGCGCAGCAGGTCGCGCAGCCAGATGATGCCGTGCGGGTCGAGGCCGTTGGCCGGCTCGTCGAGGATGAGGACCCCGGGGTTGCCGAGGAGCGTCGTGGCCAGACCGAGGCGCTGGCGCATGCCGAGGCTGTACCCGCCGACCTTGCGGTCCGCGGCGTCGCTGAGGCCGACCTGCTCGAGCACGGCGTCGACGCGGCTGCGGTCGACCCCGATCAGCGGGGCTAGGGCGTTGAGGTGCCCCTCGGCCGTACGGCCGGGGTGGAACGTGGCGTCCAGCGAGGCGCCGATCTGGGCGGCCGGTCGCGTGAACTCGATGTACGGGCGGCCGCCGATGAGGGCCGTGCCGGAGTCTGCGGACATGAGCCCGAGCAGCATCCGCAGGGTCGTGGTCTTGCCGGAGCCGTTGGGCCCCAGGAAGCCGGTGACCCGGCCCGGCTCGACGTCGAAGCTCAGGTCGTCGACCGCTCGGACGGTCTTGAAGGTCTTCGTGAGACCCCTGATCTGGATGGGCATCCCGGACGGAGGTGCATGGATGGTCATACCTACACTCTCTCAACAGGCCGGAGTGGTGGAATTGGCAGACACGCAGGATTTAGGTTCCTGTGCCCTGTGGGCGTGGGGGTTCGAGTCCCCCCTTCGGCACCGACAGGCGAGACGTCACGTTTCGGTAACGGGAGCAGGTCCGGGACGACCGACCCCTCGCGAGTGACGTGGATCACCCCTAGGGTCCGCGCATGGACTCCGCGTTGACCACCATCGGCCTGCCCGTCGCCCTCGCCATCATCATGTTCGGCCTGGGCCTGGACCTGGGTCTCGATGACTTCAAGCGCGTCGGTCGCAACCCCAAGGCCGCGGTCATCGCCCTGGCGTGCCAACTGGTGCTGCTGCCCGCGATCTGCTTCGGGCTGGTCCTGGCGCTCGACCTGCCCCCGCTGCTCGGCATCGGCATGATGCTCCTCGCCTCCTCGCCGGGCGGCACCACCGCAGCTCTGTTCAGCCACCTGTTCCGCGGTGACGTGGCGCTCAACATCTCGCTGACGGCGATCAACACGGTGGTGGCGATCGTGACGCTGCCGCTCATCACCGGGTTCGCGATCAACCACTACGGCAAGGACGTCGACGTCTCGCTGCCGTTCGGTGAGCTGGTCAACGTGTTCGCGCTGATCCTGATCCCCGTCGGACTGGGCATGCTGGTCAAGGCCAAGGCGCCCGGCTTCGCCGCTCGCATGGACAAGACGGTCCGCATCGCCTCTGCGGTGATCCTCGCGATCCTGATCCTCGGTGTGATCCTCTCCGAGCGCGACAACATCGGCGAGTACATCGCCGACATCGGCGTCGCGGCGGCCCTGTTCTGCGCGGTCAGCCTGGTGATCGGGTACGTCGTCCCCAAGGCGTTCGGCGTCCCCGGGCCGCAGGCGATCGCCTCCTCGATGGAGATCGGGGTCCACAACTCGACGCTGGCGATCGTGGTGGCCGTCGAGGTCATGGACAGCGTCGAGATGTCCATCCCGGCGGCCGTGTACTCGATCATCATGTTCATCTTCGCCGCCGGGTGGGGCAAGTGGGTGTCGTCGCGCGAGACGCAGCGCGTCAGCGCCACGGTCGACGCCTGATCCCCTCGACGCGCCCAGCAGGCGCGAGGTACGCGCTCGGCGAACACCGTTGCCCTGGCCGGAACGGCGGGCTTGGCTGGGTCGATGGACCTGCTCCTGCTCGGCGGAACCGCCTTCCTCGGACGTGCCGTGGCCAGCGAGGCGATGAGCCGCGGCCACCGCGTCACCTGTCTGGCCCGCGGGTCGGCCCCACCGCCCGAGGGCGCCGACCTCGTCCGTGGCGACCGTGACGCTGAGGACGGGCTCGACGGCGTCCGCGGGCGTCGTTGGGACGTCGTGGTCGACGTGACCCGGCACCCCGGCCACGCGCGCCGGGCGGTGGCCGACCTCGACGCGACGCACTGGGTGCTGGTCTCCAGCGGCAACGCCTACCTGCATTTCGACGCCCCCGAGCAGGACGAGCAGTCCCCCGTCCACGAGCCGTTGGCCGCCGACGTGCTGGACGACATGGAGCAGTACGGACCCGCGAAGGTCGCGTGCGAGGACGCAGTACGCGGCGCGGACGGGACCGCGACCGTGGTGCGGTCAGGGCTGATCACCGGCCCCGGCGACGTCGCCGGCCGTGTCGGCTACTACCCGTGGCGGTGCGCCCACCCGACCGGGGACGATGTGCTGGTGCCGCCCGACCTGGACTTCCCCGCGGCGCTGATCGACGTGGACGACCTGGCGGCCTGGGTCGTCCTGGCCGCCGAGCAACGGCTGGACGGAACGTTCAACGTCACCGGACCGAGCACGACCGTCGGCGCGGTCCTCGAGGCGGCCCGTCGGGTGGCCGGAAGCGACGTGAGCTTCACCCCGGTCCCCGAGGGCGTGGTGGCACAGTCCGGGATCGCCGCCTGGATGGGACCGCGCTCCCTGCCGCTGTGGATCGACGACCCGCAGTGGCGGTGGTTCGCCACGCTCGAGACCACCCGCGCCCGCGAGCACGGGCTGCGCACGCGACCCCTCGAGGAGACCCTGGCCCGCTGCCTGGCGTACGAGGAGCTGCGAGGCGGCCCGAGCGGCGCCGGGCTCTCCGACGACGACGAGCGGGAGGTGCGGGCCCTGCTGGCGCAGGCGCGTTGAGGGCCGCACCGTCCTCGGCTCAGGCGAGGTCGGCTGCCACCAGTGACGCGAGCTCGCGCAGGGCGCGCCCCCGGTGCGAGATGCGGTCCTTCTCCTGCGGGGACAGCTCGGCGGAGGTCAGCCCCTCTCCGGCGTGCTCGTCGGCGACGAAGAGGACGTCGTACCCGAACCCGCCGCTTCCCCGCAGCTCGCGGATCACGCGTCCGTGCATGCGCCCGTCGACGACCCGCTCGGAGCCGTCGGGCATGACCCAGGCGACCGAGCAGCGGAAGTGTGCCCCGCGTCGCTCGTCAGGGGTGTCGTGGAGCTGGTCGAGCAGGAGCGCGTTGTTGGCCGCGTCGCTCTTGGCGCGCCCTGCCCAGCGGGCCGAGAGGACTCCCGGCATCCCGTTGAGCTCGTCGACGCACAGTCCGGAGTCGTCGGCGATCGACGGGAGGCCGGTGGCGGCGACGCCGGCCCGCGCCTTGAGCAGCGCGTTGCCCTCGAAGGTCGGCTGGTCCTCGACGGGCTCGTCGTACGCCTCGACGTCGTCGAGCCCCAGCACCCGTACGCCGGGGACGTGCTCGGCGAGGATCCGCTCCATCTCGGCGATCTTCTTGGCGTTGCGCGAGGCCAGGAAGATCGCCGGACCGGCCTGCTCAGCCACCGGCCAGCGCCTCGCGCTGCAGGCGGGTCAGGTCGGCGCAGCCCTTCTCGGCCAGCGCCAGCAGCGCGTCGAGCTCGGACCGGTCGAACGCCGCGCCCTCGGCGGTGCCCTGCACCTCGACGAACTTGCCGTCCCCGGTCATCACGACGTTCATGTCGGTCTCGGCGCGCACGTCCTCGACGTACGGCAGGTCGAGGCGCGGGGTGCCGTCGATGATGCCGACGCTGACCGCGGCCACCGACCCGGTCAGCGGCTCCCCGGCCAGGGCGCCGGCCTCGCGCAGGTGCGCCACGGCGTCGGCGAGGGCGACGTACGCCCCCGTGATGGCGGCGGTGCGCGTGCCACCGTCGGCCTGGAGCACGTCGCAGTCGAGCACGATCGTGTTCTCGCCGAGGGCGCTGTAGTCGACGACGGCACGCAGCGAGCGCCCGATGAGGCGCGAGATCTCGTGCGTACGACCACCGATGCGGCCCTTGACCGACTCGCGGTCCGAGCGGGTGTTGGTGGCCGCGGGGAGCATCGCGTACTCGGCGGTGACCCAGCCCAGGCCCGACCCCTTGCGCCAGCGCGGCACGCCCTGGGTGGCCGAGGCGGCGCACAGGACCTTGGTGCCGCCGAACTCCACCAGGACCGATCCGGCCGCGTGGTCGAGCCAGTTGCGGGTGATCGTGATGGGGCGGAGCTCGTCGTCGGCGCGGCCGTCGGCGCGCGGCGTGGGGGTCTCAGTCATGGTTGGCACCTTAGTCGCGGCCACTGACGGTCCCGTACGCGCACCGACGGCCGGCGCCCGCTGGGCACCGGCCGTCGCACGGGTCGGGCTGCTGGGGCTACTTGATCTCGGCGCGCAGCAGACGGCGCACACCGAAGGCCAGCGGGGCCACGATCCAGATCAGCACCGCAGAGGCGAGCTGGGCGGCCTCACGGCCCGTCATCGCCTCGCCACCCATCAGCGGCGTGCTGGCGAAGGTGAGGTCGAAGTACGGGATCACCTTCGGCCCCCACTCGAACGCGAACATCAGCGTCGAGTAGACGAGGAAGGGCACCATCAGCCCCATCACGTAGAAGACCGAGATCGCGCCGGGCGTCGAGAGGATCGCCGAGGCCAGGGCGAAGGCCATCAGGAAGAAGAGCAGCTGGCTGACGAGCGTCCCGCCCACCACGGCCCAGTCGACCTCCCACACCGGGGAGCTGCCGTCCAGCGCGGCACCGAGCGGCGTCCCGACCAGGGCCAGCAGCACCGCGAGCACGCTCGTCCCGACCGCCAGCGCCAGGACCGCGACCAGCTTGGCCCCGAGCACCTTCAGCCGGTTGGACTCCAGCGTGAAGGTGGTCAGGCCGGTGCGCTGGCCCCACTCGCTGGTCACCGCGAGGATCGGGAAGACCGGCAGCAGCACCGACAGCGGCACCAGCAGGATCTCCGTGGACCACGTCATGAGGCTGGGCGCCCACTCACCGTCGGTGGTGGCGACGACGATGAGGACGATCACCGCCACCAGCGTCAGCAGCAGACCGGTGAGCAGCAGCAGCCAGAAGCCGCCACGGGTGTCGAGCATCTTGCGCAGCTCGACCCGCACCAGCCGGGAGAACGGCACCGTGGCGGTGCCCGAGACGTCGAGCTCCCACTGGGGAGCGGTCGTGGTGCTCATGCCTGGCTCCCTTCGAGAACCGTGTCGCGCTGGGTGTCGGAGGTCAGGGTCAGGAACAGGCTCTCCAGGTCGCCCGTCGACGTGCGCAGGTCGCTGAGCACCACCTGGTGCTGGGCGGCCGCGCGGCCGACCTGCAGCGCCTCGGCGCCCACGCGGAAGCCCACGCCGGCACGCGTCCACGGCAGGCCCGCGGCGTCCAGTGCCGCGACCAGGGCGTCGGGCACCTCGGCGGTCACGAGGGTCTCCACGGTCCCGCCCTGGGAGAGCAGCTCGTCCTTGGTCCCCTGCGCGACGATGCGTCCGTGACCGATGAGGATGAGCTCGTCGGCGATCAGCTCCACCTCGTTGAGCAGGTGGCTGGAGAGCAGCACCGAGCCACCCCGGTCGGCGTAGCCCTTGAGCAGGCCGCGCATCCACCGGATGCCGGCGGGGTCGAGACCGTTGGCGGGCTCGTCGAGGATCAGCACCTGCGGGTCACCGAGCAGCGCGTGCGCGATGCCGAGACGCTGCCGCATCCCCAGCGAGTAGTCCCGCACCCGACGCTTGGCCTCGTCGGCGCTCAGGCTGACCAGGGCGAGGATCTCGTCGACCCGGGAGTCGGGCAGCCCCATCGTCCGCGCACCGATGGCGAGGACCTCCCGGCCCGTACGACCGGCGTGCTGGGCGCTGGCGTCCAGGAGGACACCGACGTGCCGGCCCGGGTTGGGGATGTCGGCGTACGCGTGGCCGCCGATCGTGATCGTGCCGCTGGTGGGCGGCGTCAGGCCGACCATCATCCGCATGGTGGTGGACTTGCCGGCGCCGTTGGGTCCGAGAAAGCCGGTCACCTTGCCGGGCTTGCACTCGAACGTCACGTCGTCGACGGCGACGAACTCGCCGTACCGCTTGGTGACTCCTTGGACTCTGATCATGGCCACCATCCTGCCCGTCCGGGCAGCTCGCCAGAACCAACCCTGGTCGACCGCGCGGCGACCAAAGTAGGGGTGCGGTCCAGACCTGGGCACGGTCCGCGCCGGCACCCTCGAAACTAGGCTGACGAGCGTGCCACTGACCCCCCAGCCCAGCGCCGTCCCCCTGCCCTGGTGGAGCCACACCTGGCGGATCGTGGTCTGCGCGCTGGTCAGCTTCGTCGCCCTGCTGCTGACCGTCATCCCCGCGGTCGAGGGCGGCTGGGCGTACCCGACTCCGGGGCAGGTGCTCCTCGACCTGGTGCTGGGGGCGGCCGCCTTCGTGCTGGTGCTCCTGCGACGCAGCCGACCGGTGTCGGTCGCGGTCCTGGTCACCCTCGCCTCGGCGTTCTCGAGCGCGGCCGCCGGCCCCGCGCTGCTGGTGACCATCTCACTCGCCACCCGTCGGCGGTGGGTCGAGATGCTCCCGGTCGGGGTGCTGGGCGTCGCCGCGGGGATGGTCTTCACCTGGTGGATCCCGGTGCCCGACGAGCTCCCCTGGTGGGCCAACGCCGCGCTCTTCGCCGTGGTCACCGCGGCGCTCATGGGCTGGGGCATGTACATCGGCTCGCGCCGCGAGCTGCTGGCGACCCTCCAGGACCGGGCGCGCCGGGCGGAGGCGGAGACGGCCCTGCGCGGCGAGAAGGCACGCAGTGACGAGCGGGCGAGGATCGCCCACGAGATGCACGACGTGCTGGCCCACAAGATCTCCCAGGTCTCGATGTACGCCGGAGCGCTGAGCTACCGCGACGGTCTCTCCGAGGCGGAGGTGCACGAGGCGGCGGCGCTGATCCAGCAGAAGGCCAACGAGGCCCTCACCGACCTGCGAAGCGTCCTCGGGGTGCTGCGCGACCCCGACTCGGGCGACCGCGTCCACCGTCCGCAGCCGACGCTGGCCGACCTGGACGAGCTGGTCGCCGGCGCCCGCGCCGCGGGACAGTCGGTCGAGGTGGACCTCCTCCTGCCGACCGGCGGCGCCGCTCCCCAGGGCGCGAGCCGGACCGCGTACCGCGTGGTCCAGGAGGCTCTGACCAACGCCCACAAGCACGCCCCCGGCGCCAAGGTCCGGGTCCGGGTCACCGGCGAGGAGGAGGGGGGCATCCAGGTCGAGGTGCGCAACCGGCTCGGCTTCACCCGGGCCCATGCCGTCCCCGGCGCCGGCCTCGGGCTGATCGGGCTCCGCGAACGCCTCGAGCGTGCCGACGGCGAGCTCGCTGCCGGCGAGGTCGGCGACGAGTACGTCCTGCGCGGGTGGATACCGTGGGAGGCGTGAGTCCGAGCGTCCCGATCCGCGTGCTCCTCGTCGACGACGACCCCATCGTGCGCGGTGCCCTGCGCCTCATGCTCGGGGGGCACGACGACGTCACCATCGTCGCCGAGGCCGGCGACGGTGCGGAGGCGCTCGAGGTCGCCCGCGAGCACGGCCCCGACGTGGTGCTGATGGACATCCGGATGCCGCGGATGGACGGCCTCGAGGCGACGCGCGCCCTGCACGCCCGGCCGGACCCGCCGCACGTGATCGTCCTGACCACCTTCGACGCGGACGACAACGTGGTGGAGGCGGTCGCCGCCGGTGCCGACGGGTTCCTGCTCAAGGACACCGACCCTGCCGACATCGTGGCCGCCGTACGTCGGGTCGTGGACGGCGACCCCATGCTCTCCCCCACCGCGACCGCGTCCCTGATCCGTCGGGTGCGCAACGCCCCCGACGACCGCAGCGACGCTGCCGTGCAGCGTCTGGAGGCCCTCACCGAGCGGGAGCGCGAGGTCGCCCTCGAGGTGGCCCGCGGCCTCACCAACGCGGAGATCGCCCGTACGCTGCATCTCTCCGTCCCCACCGTCAAGGCGCACGTCTCACGCCTGTTCGACAAGCTGCACGCCACCAACCGCGTGCAGATCGCGCTGTGCGTGCGCGACGCCGGGCTCAGCTGACACGTAAAGGCCCTCCGCGTGTCTCGACCCGGCCATCGGAGGATGGGAAGGGAGACAAGCGGAGGGCGGTGGACAGTCCTCGCCCCCGCTGAGGGAATGTCCGTGACACAGTCTGTCCTGACCCCCACCCGGGACACATCATCCACAGGGCCCGACTCGTCCCCCTACCTAAGTAGGGGTCCGTTCACTACTCTCGGGCCGTGAGCCAGCCGACCCCCGGGGTACCCCCGCCGCTGCGCGTGAGGGACCACGCGTGGCGTCTGGCCCTGTGCCTGGTCTTCTCGGCGGCCCTGTTCGGCAGCGTTGCCCAGCAGGAGTGGGAGTCCCACCGGTTCATGTGGTGGACCGAGATCAGCGTGGGCGTCCTCGCGTACGTCCTGGTCGTCTTCCGTCGCCGCCACCCGGTCCTGATCGCCGTGGTCGTCGCGCTCCTGAGCACGGTCTCGGGCGTGGCCGCCGGCCCCGCCTCGCTCGCCGCCGTCTCCGCGTCCACCCGCCGCCGCTGGCGCGAGGTGCTGCTCGTCGGCTCGGCGAACACTGCGGCCGGTCTGGCCTACGGCTTCGTCGCCCCCTTCCCCATCGCTGGCCCGGAGGACACGCTCGTGGCGATGAGCTCGACCATCGGGCTCAACGTCGCCCTCGTGGGCTGGGGCATGTTCATCGGCTCACGCCGTGAGCTCGTCGCCAACCTCGAGCAGCGGGCCCTGCGCGCCGAGGCCGAGCAGGAGCTCCGTCTGGGGCGGGCGCGGGCCACCGAGCGGACCCGGATCGCCCGGGAGATGCACGACGTCGTCGCCCACCGGATCAGCCTCGTGTCACTCCAGGCAGGGGCGCTCGCGTTCCGCGAGGACCTCGAGGCGCCGCGGCTGCGGGCCGGGCTGGAGGAGATCCAGGGTCTGGCCAACACGGCGCTCGACGAGCTGCGCGGCGTGCTGGGCGTGCTGCGGGAGGAGTCCGGCGACGGGGGCACACTGGCGCCCCAGCCGACGTACGCGGACATCCGGACGCTGCTCGAGGAGGCCCGGGAGTCGGGCATGCGGATCACCCGCGTCGACCGGGTCGCGGACCCGGTGCTGGTGCCCACGACCGTCGGCCGGACGCTGTACCGGATCGTCCAGGAGGGCACCACCAACGCCCGCAAGCACGCCCCGGGCCACCCGCTGCACGTGCTGCTGCGGGGCGGCCCCCAGGAAGGGATCACCGTGGTGCTGCGCAACCCCCTGCATCCCGGGGCGAGCGCCGCCCCCGGTTCCGGCCTCGGGCTGGTCGGTCTCCGGGAGCGGGCCGAGCTCAGCGCCGGACGCCTCGAGCAACGCGTCGAGGACGACCACTTCGTCCTGGAAGGCTGGCTGCCGTGGCAGAACTGACCCCGATCACCGTCCTCATCGTCGACGACGACGCCCTCGTCCGCTCGGCGCTCACACTGATGCTCGGCGGACAGCCCGACATCGAGGTCATCGGCGAGGCCGAGGACGGCGCCCAGGGTGTCGCCGCCGCGCGGGCGCTCTCCCCCGACGTGGTCCTGCTCGACGTACGCATGCCGGTCATGAGCGGGCTGGCGGCCACCCGGCTGCTGCACGAGCAGGACGACCCGCCCGCCGTGCTGGTGCTGACCACGTTCGACGCCGACGAGTACGTCGTGGAGGCGGTGGCCGCGGGAGCCAACGGGTTCCTTCTCAAGAACACCCCGCCGGCCGAGATCGTGGCCGCGGTCCGTCAGGTCGCTGCCGGCGACGCCGTCGTCTCCCCCGCCGCCACCCGCAGCCTGCTCGACCAGATCCGCAGCGGTGGCTCCTCACCCCACCCGCGCACCCTGGCGGCCGTGGACCGTCTGGCCGCGCTGACCGCGCGCGAGCAGGAGGTCGCGATCTGCGTGGGGCGCGGGCTCAGCAACGCCGAGATCGCCACCGAGCTGCACCTGTCGATCCCCACCGTGAAGGCCCACGTCTCCAAGCTCCTGGAGAAGCTGGGGGTGGCGAACCGGGTGCAGATCGCGATGGTCGTGCACGACGCCGGTCTCGCCTGACCTGCCTCCTCGGGCATGCCCGCCCCCGTCGGGCCGGCGTACCGGGATCAGATCTCGAAGACCGCCCCGGCTGTCGCCTGGCCGAGCGGCCCGGTCCAGGCGGCCCGGGCCTCCTCCATCACGACGGCAGCGTCGTGCCACGGCGGGATGTGGGTGAGCAGCAGCCCGCCCACACCGGCCCGCGTGGCCAGCTCGCCGCACTCGGCGCCGGTCAGGTGCAGGTCCGGCGGGTTCACCTTGCCCGACTCGAACGACGCCTCGGCGAGCAGCACGTCCGCGCCGACCGCGAGCTCGTCGATCGCGGCGCACGGTCCGGTGTCGCCCGTGTACACGAGCGTCCGTCCACCCGCGCTCACGCGCAGGGCGTACGCGGTGACCGGGTGCGCCACCTGGACGCTCTCGACGCGGAACGGGCCGAACTCGACGGGCGTGCCCAGCAGCCGGAAGTCGAACTCCTCCGTCATCCCCGGGTCCTCGGGCAGGTCGTACGCGGACGCCATCCGCGCCGGGGTGCCCTCGGGACCCCAGACCGGGATCCGCGGAGCCGGTCCGGTGGGGTGGTACTTGCGCAGGACGTAGTAGCCGCACATGTCGAGGCAGTGGTCGGCGTGCAGGTGCGACAGGAAGACGCCGTCGACGGCGAGCGGGTCGACGTACCGGTGCAGCTGCCCGAGGGCACCGTTGCCCAGGTCCAGCAGGATCCGCCACGTGCGGCCCTCGTGCTCCTCCTCGACCAGGTACGAGCTGGCCGGGGAGTCCGGCCCGGGGTACGACCCGGAGCAGCCGACGACAGTGAGCCTCACGCAAGACCTCCCGCGAACTGTGAAGCGCTCAGCAGCTCCGCGCCGAGGAAGCGCCGCCCCAGGGTGGCGAACTCGTCGGGGCTGCCCGTGGTGGAGAAGACGTACTCGGGGTCGCCGCCGGCACGGATCATGTCGTTGCGCACCAGCATCTTGTAGACGTCCTTGCCGCACTCCTCCGCCGAGCTGACCAGGGTGACGCGGTCGCCCATGACGTACGAGATCACGCCGGTCAGCAGCGGGTAGTGGGTGCACCCGAGGATCAGGGTGTCGACGCCGGCCTCGACCAGCGGGTCGAGGTACGCGTGGGCGGCGGCCAGCAGCTCCTCGCCGCTGGTCACCCCACGCTCCACGAAGTCGACGAACAGGGGGCACGCGGTGACGTGGACCTCGAGGTCGGGCACCGCGGCCAGCGCGTCCTGGTACGCCAGGGAGTCGGCGGTCGCGCGGGTGCAGATCACGCCGATCCGGTTGTTGCGGGTCGCCGCCACCGCACGGCGGGCCGCCGGCAGGATCACCTCGACCACCGGCACGTCGTACCGCTCGCGGGCGTCACGCAGCATGGCGGCGCTCGCGGAGTTGCAGGCGATCACCAGCGCCTTGACGCCCGCCTCGTAGAGGTGGTCGAGGCACTCCAGGGCGTACTCGCGCACGGCGCTGATCGGCTTGGGGCCGTACGGCTGGCGGGCGGTGTCGCCCAGGTAGCGCACCGACTCGTGCGGGAGCTGGTCGATCACCGAACGGGCCACGGTGAGTCCACCGAAGCCGGAGTCGAAGATCCCGATCGGAGCGTCGGGGCTCGTGGCACGCATGAGGGACAGGCTAGGTGTCCGGCGGCCCGGGCGCGATGGTTCGGAGGCGTCGAACGGGTCACATCCCGGCGTAGGGTCGCACCATGGCTGTCACCACCCCGCGACCCTCCAGCCGCGCGGCCGCCGTCGTCGCGCTGGCCCTCACCACGCTCCTCAGCACGAGCCCGGCGGCCTCCGCCCGGGTGCTGGACGAGGCCACCGCGACGTCACGGGCAGCCGGCCAGCACGCGGTCGTCGAGGCCGGCACCGGAGCCGTC
>NZ_JBJEHY010000017.1:0-4343 GCF_051876515.1 Nocardioides sp.
TCGCCACGGATCGCGGGATCGAGGGCGCTGAACGGCTCGTCGAGCAGCAGCAGGGCCGGCTCGCGGACCAGCGCCCGAGCCAGGGCGACCCGCTGCCTCTGACCCCCGGAGAGCTCGCGCGGCCAGGCGTCCTCGCGACCACCGAGCCCCACCTCCTCCAGGAGCGCCCGGCCCCGCCCAGCGGGGTCGGGCCCACGCAGGCCGAGGGTCACGTTGTCGAGGACCGAGCGCCAGGGGAAGAGGCGCGGGTCCTGGAAGGCGACCGCGGTGTTGGGGTCGGTGCTGACCTGGCCGGTGGCCTCGCGGTCGATCCCCCCGACGATGCGCAGGAGCGTCGACTTGCCGCAGCCGGAGTGGCCCAGCAGCGCGATGAACTCGCCGCGGCGGATGGTCAGGTCGATGCCGGACAGCACGGTCTGGTCGCCGAAGGCGCGTCCGACGCCCTTCAGGTCGCTGACGATCTCACTCATGCCACGTCCCCCCGCCAGCGCAGGGCGCGTCGCTCGAGCAGACGTACGGCCGAGTCGGTCACCAGCCCCAGTGCCGCGTAGCAGATGAGACCGACCACGATCACGTCCGTACGGAGGAAGTCGCGGGCGTTGTTGATCAGGTATCCCAGGCCCGCGCCAGCGTTGACCTGCTCGGCCACGATGAGGGCGATCCAGGCCATGCCCAGCGCCTGGCGCAGCCCGACGAGGAGGCCGGGGGTAACCGCGGGGACGTACAGGTGGCGGAACCGTTCGGTGCGGGTCAGCTGCAGGGTGCCGGCCGCCTCCCGCAGGTCGGGGTCGACGCCGCGCAGGGCGGCCACGAGGTTGAGGTACAGCGGCACGATCACGAAGAGCGCGACCAGGTAGATCTTGGGCTCCTCCTTGATGCCGAACCAGATGATGAACAGCGGAACCAGGCCGAGCAGGGGCAGCATCCGCAGCATCTGCACGAGCGGGTCGACCAGCGCGTCACCCAGGCGGCTGAGGCCAACGACGGCCCCCAGGACGACGGCGACCGCACCGCCGATGGCGAAGCCGATCGCCGCGCGGCGCAGCGAGACCAGGACGGCCTCCTGCAGCTCCCCGCTGCTCCACAGCGCGGTGAAGGTGTCCACGAGGCTGAGCGGCGAGGCGAGCGTCCTCTCGGCCAGCAGCCCCGTACTGGAGGCGAGCTGCCAGGCGACCAGCACGAAGACCGGGCTCAGCAGGCGCAGGGCGGTCAGGAAGCGGGACGACGGGCCGCGCCCGCCTGCGCGTCGGGCAGCGGGCGCGACTGGGATGGCGTCGCGCGCCACCGCGGGCGCTGTCTCGGGAACCAGGAGTGTCTGAGTCACGTAAGTGACGTTACTACACTGTTTTAATCGACTTAATGTACCCGGCAAATCCTGTCACCATGCGAGACGGCGGGCTGGGTGAGGGACGGCCGGACCGGCCACCCCTTCGTCCGCAGCAACAGAGCCGGTCAGCGACCGATGCGTCGCAGCACGGCCACCAGGCCGAGCATGGCGCCCGCGCCGACCGCGAAGGCGGCGCCCGGCGTCCACGGCTCGTCCTGCGCCCGCGTGCCTGCGGGGATGCCGCGTACGGCGGCGGGCCCCAGGTGCGGTCCCTCGACCTTGGCCTCAGGACGCGGGTCGGCGGCCCGCGCACTGACGGCCTCGGGAGCGGTGTACGCCCAGCAGGCCGCGAAGAGGGCGACGCGTGCGAACCAGTTGATCCAGACCAGCAGGATCAACGCGATCCCGAACGCCTGGAAGGCGGGCTGTTCGCGGGTCGCGGCGAGCAGGTAGCCCGACAGCCACTTGAGGAGCTCGAAGCCGACGCCACCGACGAGCGCGCCCTGGAGCAGGGCCCGCCCGGGCACCTTCGGCCGGGCCAGCACCCGGAAGATCGCCCAGAACAGCAGGACGCTGGTCGCCAGACCCAGCAGCCAGGTGACGACCTGGACCACCCAGCCCAGGCTGCTGGACCAGCTGAGGAAGTCGAGCACCTCCTCACCGAAGGCGCGCAGCAGGCTGGAGGCCGCGACGCTGACCAGGAGCACCAGGCCGAGGACAACCATGGAGACGAGGTCGCGGAGCTTGCCCACGACGAAGCCGGGCTGCTCGTCGTACGACTCGTCGAAGCAGGCGGCGACCGCCTTGCGCATGGCCGACAGCCAGCCGAGACCCGAGTAGAGCAGGGCGACGAGGCCGATCGCGCCGACCGCGGAGCCGGCGTCCTGGACGAAGGAGAGCGGGATCTTGCCGTCTTCCTCGGGCCCGAACACGTCCGGGAGGACGCCGTTGAGGACCGAGAGGAGCGTGTTCTCCGCGTCGGGGTACGCCTGGGAGATGTAGCCCACGGCGAAGAAGGCGATGGCCAGCAGCGGGAAGAACGACAGGAGGCCGAAGTACGTGACGGCCCCGGCGTGCTGGGTGGCCTGGGCGGCGCCGAACTGCTCGCCGGTCGCGATGACCCGGCTGAGCCGTGGGTGCTTGCGACGGAGCTCCTCCGCGCGACTGCGGGCCTGGCTGGCCCTCTCGCGCACCTCCTCGACCGTGGACCGTTCCTCGTCAGCGCGGGTCGACATGCTCACTCCAGTTCGAAGGCGCGGGTGGCCTGCCACCCCAGGGTCTCGTCGTGGCGGTACAGGTGGAACGCGTCGGCATCAAAGACGCACTCGAACTCTGCCAGTTCGTCGTACGCCCGGTCGAGCAGGTCGTCGGCCAGGTTGTGCGCCACCGTCACGTGCGGGTGGTACGGGAAGTCCAGCTCGACGGCGAGCGGGCCGGTGCGTACGGCGTCTGCCAGCTGCTCGAAGCCGGCGATCCCCTCGGCGACCGCGATGAACACGACCGGGGAGACCGGGCGGAAGGTGCCGGTGCCACGCAGGTGCACCCGGAAGGAGGACCGCGAGGCGGCGACGGCCGCCAGGTGCTCCTCGATCTCGCTGAACTGCTCCTCGGAGATCTCCGTCGGCGGGATCAGGGTGACGTGCGTCGGGATGAGCAGGGCCGTGAGGTCGCCGAGGTCGGTGCGGTACTCCTGGAGCCCGGATGCCCAGGGCTCAGGGATCGCAACGGCTACTCCGATGGTCGGCACGCGGGCGAGCCTACCCGCCCCCGACCGCCGCCCCGTCCCGCTCCCCCGCGCCTGGTCCCACCTAGACTGTCGGGCGTGACTGACTCGTACCGCGCCTCCGTCGCCCGCAGCGCCGAGGTCGAGGCCCAGATCGCCGCGAACCCGGAGAAGTTCCGGATGCTCACCGGCGACCGCCCGACCGGCTCCCTGCACATCGGGCACTACTTCGGCTCCATCCGCAACCGCCTCAAGTTGCAGGAGCTCGGCGCGGAGATCTGGCAGATCATCGCCGACTACCAGGTCATCACCGACCGCGAGATCGCCGGCGACATCGTCGGCAACGTCCGCAACCTGATGCTCGACTCGCTGGCCGCGGGGATCGACCCGGAGCGGGCGACCTTCTTCACCCACTCCTCGGTGCCGGCGCTCAACCAGCTGCTGCTGCCGTTCCTGAGCCTGGTCAGCGTCGCGGAGCTGCAGCGCAACCCCACGGTCAAGGACGAGGCCGCCACCGCCGGGATCAAGGCGATCAGCGGCCTGATGCTGACCTACCCGGTGCACCAGGCGGCGGACATCCTGTTCTGCAAGGGCAACGTGGTGCCGGTCGGCCGCGACCAGCTCCCCCACATCGAGCAGACCCGCGTGGTCGCGCGTCGCTTCAACGACAAGTACGGCCAGACGTTCCCCGAGCCGGACGCGCTGCTGGCGGAGGTGCCGATGATCCTGGGCACCGACGGCACCAAGATGAGCAAGTCGAAGGGCAACGTCGTCGAGCTGCGGATGACGGCCGACGAGACCGCCAAGAAGATCAAGGGCGCCAAGACCGACTCGGACCGCAACATCACCTACGACCCCGAGAACCGTCCCGAGGTCGCCAACCTGCTCGAGCTGATCGGCCTGTGCGAGGGCGTCGACCCGGCCGCGGTGGCCGAGGAGATCGGCGACGGCGGTGGCGGCGCGCTCAAGAAGCGCGTCACCGAGGCGATCAACACCGAGCTCGCCCCGCTGCGCGAGCGCCGCGCCGAGCTCGAGAAGGACCCCGGCTTCGTGGCCGACGTCCTGCGCCGCGGCAACGAGCGCGCCAACGAGGTCGCCGAGGCCACCCTGGCCGAGGTGCGCACCGCGATGGGCATGTCGTACGCCTGAGGGTGAACGCGTGAAGGGCCGGTACGGATGCATCCGTGCCGGCTCTTTGCGTTTTGGGGCAGCCTGGACAGGGGCGTGAGCCTGACGGGGGGTGCGGCTTTTCGCCCAGAATGGGCGCGTCTATCGGCTCGTTCGTACAGCTCA
>NZ_JBJEHY010000018.1:0-18281 GCF_051876515.1 Nocardioides sp.
TCGTACGACGAGAAGCACAACGAGGACAACGGCGAGGACAACCGCGACGGCACCGACAACAACCGTTCCTGGAACTGCGGCGCCGAGGGTCCCACCGACGACGCCGAGATCGTCGCGCTGCGGCGGCGCCAGGCGGCGAACCTGATGGCCACGCTGTGCCTCTCGGCGGGCGTGCCGATGCTGACCGCGGGCGACGAGCGGGGTCGTACGCAGCGGGGCAACAACAACGCGTACTGCCAGGACAACGAGATCTCCTGGATGGACTGGCGCATCGACGACGCCTGGCTCGACGTGTACGAGGTCGCCAAGGCGGCGCTGCGTCTGCGCCGCGAGCACCCCGCGTTGCGCCAGCGGCACTGGTTCGAGGGGCGCCCGGCGATCGTCGGCGGCCCCAAGGACCTGGCCTGGCTGCACCCGTCGGGCCGGGAGATGACCGCCGAGGACTGGGCCGACGACTCCTCGCGGGTGATCGGCATGTTCCTCTCCGGCTCCCCCCTGCGTTCGCCCGGACCCCACGGCGAGCAGCTGCACGACGCGTCGTTCGTGATGTGGTTCAACGCAGCGGCGGACGACGTCGAGGTGCACCTGCCCGACAACGAGTGGGTCCGCACCGGCGAGGTGGTGCTGTCCACAAGCGCCACGTGCGAGGTGGGCACGCCCGTGCAGGCAGGTTCCAGCCTGCACGTCGAGGGGCGCTCCGTGGTGGTGCTGCGCGAGACCTGAGGCACCGGGCCTGCGGCACGTGGGCTCAACGCGTCGGCGCGGGGGCCCCTCCCAGCCCGGCGGCGCGCGCCCGCAGCATCGCGTCGGCGCGGTCGCGCGCACCCACCTTGGCGAGCACGTTGGAGACGTGGTTGCGCACCGTCTTGGGGCTCAGCACCAGCCGCCGCGAGATCGCCGTGTTGTCGTACCCGTGTGCCACGAGGTCGAGCACCTCGCGCTCCCGGTCGGTGAGCTCGGGGAACGGCACGCGTACGGCGGTGCGTCCGGCCAGCACGCGGTCGATGGCTCGTCGCGCCACGGCGGGCCCCAGGATCATCTCGCCGTCGACCACGGCCCGCACAGCCCGTTCGATCGCCGCAGGGGTCGCCGACTTGAGCAGGTAGCCGTGCGCCCCGGCGCGCATCGCGGCGGCGACCGACTCGTCGTCCTCCTGCATCGTCACCACCAGGACCTTGAGGTCCGGCCGGCGGCCCACGAGGTCCCTGGTCACCTCGATCCCCGACCCGTCGGGGAGGTGCAGGTCCATCACCACGACGTCCACCTGTGGCCCCACCCGCTCCAGCGCCTCCGCAGCGGTGCTCGCCTCACAGACCACCTCCATCCCGGCCAGCGAGTTCAGCATCGACACCAGGCCCAGCCGGAACACCGGGTGGTCGTCGACGACCCCCACACGCACGACGGGCGGAGCACACCACTCCTGCTCACCCACGGGCCACCTCCGGGCGGGAGGGCACCAGGTCGCGCTCCTGGGGCCCGGCCACCGGCAGCACCGCCCGTACGAGGGTGCCTCCACCGGACGCAGGCCCCACCCGGGTGCGTCCCCCGACGCTCTCGGCCCGCTCGGCCATCGAGTGCGTGCCCACCCCCGCGACCGCGTCACTCCCGATGCCGCGGCCGTCGTCGACGACGGTCACCTCGAGCCATCCGGCCCGCTCACGCACCTCCACCCGGCACCCGGTGGCGCGTGCGTGGCGGGCGACGTTGGCAACGGCCTCGGCCACGATCCCGTACGCCGCCGTGGCGACGACCGCCGGGAGGTCGTGGGACCGGGCGTCGAGGTCCACCTCGACCTGCAGGCCAGCGCTGGCGTGGCGCAGGCCCAGCTCGGACAGTGCGGCCCCGAGCCCCAGCTCGTCCAGCACGGGCGGCAACAGGTGGTGGGAGAGCTCGCGGACGGCGACCACCCGCTCGTCCACCTCGATCTGGAGGGCCTCCAGCAGCGCCGTGGCAGCCTTCGGGTCACGGGTCAGCAGGTTCTGCACTCCCTGCAGGCCAAGCCGCAGACCTGCCAGGGACGGCCCCAACCCGTCGTGGATCTCGCGGCGGATGAGTCGTCGCTCGGCGAGCCGGGCCTGGGACAGGTCGCCGCGCAGGCGGACCACCTCCTCCCCCGCCCGGTGCACGGCCACCGCCGCGGCGAGCACACCGGAGAGCTCGTCGAGCACCTGCCGGTCCTTGCCGGACAGGGTCTCGCCGCCCGGCGCGACCACACGCAGGGTTCCCACCGCGACACCCCGGTGCAGCAGGGGCCTCTCCTCCGTCCCCCTGCCCGACCCGACCAGCGGCAACGCGTGGTCGCGTGCGTCGGGGTGGCGGGCGAGCACGGCTCCCGCGGCGTCGAGGACCCGCACCGACTCCAGCCGCAGCGCCTCGGCCAGGGCCCGGGCCAGGTCCGGCAGGAGGTCGTCGGTGCCGCGTCCGAGCTCGACTCCCAGCGCGCGCACCGCCAGTGCCGGGTCGGCGGCCGTCCCGTGGACGAGCACCCGGACCCGGCGCGTGGCCCACAGGCGTACCGGCTGCACGGCCAGCGCCACCGTCCCCGCCGCGACGGCCGGCGCGACACCCTCCCCGGGCAGCACCCGTCCCACCACGACGACCACGCTCACGTACGCGACGAGCAGGACGACACCGACGAGACCGACGACCGTGGTCCGGCTGACGACGAGGTCGAGGTCCCACATGCGTCCACGCAGCACCGCGACCAGGATGGCTGCGGGGAAGAGTGTCTGGGCCACGAGGTGCAGCACCGGAGTGGCCCACACGGGGCCCACCGGGAGGAGGACGGGGACGAACGAAAGGGCCATGACGGTGGTGCCCAGCGCCAACCACCCCAACCCGGTGCGCTCGCGGACCGGACCCCGGCGCCGCCGCCGCTGGACCGCGGCGGCGGTCACCAGGCCGTACGGGATGCAGGCGAGGAGTCCGACCAGGACGAGGAGGTCCAGCCCCAGCAGACCGCCCACGGTCGTGGCGACCGCGATCAGCGCTCCGCCTGCCGCGCCGGCCCTCGCTCCCACGCCGGGAGCGTGGTCGCGCACCAGCCACGGCACGACCAGGAAGAGGGCAAGGGTGCCCGGCACCCACGCAGTCGCGTTGAGCAGGTCGAGGGCCACTGGGAGGGAGTCCCGGCCGTCGGCGTGGGTACGTACCCACCACGCCTCACCGGCGAACGCCACCGCGGCAACCGCTCCTCCCAGCCCGGTGAGCGTGACGAGCCAGGTCACCGGGTGCAGCCGTCGAGCCAGCAGCGTCGACGCCACGGTGCCGTACACGCAGGCCACCGTGGCGTCGACCAGGTAGAACCACAGCGTCCCGTCGACGCGCGGTCGGGCCTGCAGCAGGATCACGGCCGAGAGCGCGGCCAGGCCCCAGCAGGTGGCACCCACGCACGCACCCAGCCGTGGCCTGACCGCTCCCCGTTGTCCCATGGCCGCGAATCTAGTGAGGGCCGCGGGCGCTGCGCATCCGCAATTCAGCGGATCTGCGTGCGGTCACCCAGGGCGAAACCGCAGGCCATGACGAGCAGCAGGACGGGCCCGGTGAAGCCGGCCATGTACTGCAGCGGCGAGACACCGAGCAGCGCGGTCAGAGCCCCCAGGACGCCGCAGACCCACCCCAGCCACCTCGCGGCGGCGCCGTGCCTCAGCGCGGCGACGCCGACGGCAAGACCCGTCAGGCCCGCGCCGACCCACAGCCAGCTGACGGTGCCGACCCAGTGGCCGTACAGGACCGCGACCTCCGGCACCAGCTGGTCGGGTTCGGAGAGGCCGAAGATGAACTCGGTGTTGAGGGCCGTCCCCATCAGGCCCGCGACCGCCACCAGCAGGAGCCCGAACGCGGCCACGTCGGGCACCAGGCTCCCGGCGGGCGTCTGGCCCGCCAGGCGACGCCGCAGCCCGGCGGCGAAGACGGGCACCAGGACCACCGTCACCATGGTGGCGACGTGGAAGACCAGCAGGCTGGAGACGTCCTCGGCGAGTGCGGCCGTGATCCCCTCCGCGTTGCCCGCCAACTCTGGGCGGTACACACCGTCCACCCCCATCGAGGCGTAGATGGCGAGGATCCCGGTGAGGCCGGCGGCCACCCCGGTCCAGGCCCAGCCGCGGCCCGGGCGTTCTGCGGCCGGCGCTGCCGGCTGGGCGGTCAGGTCTGACTCCATGTTCACGTGCATCGTGTTCCCCCTTGTTCGGTTCGGAGGAGTCACCTTGGCGGTCCCGGCGTCCCGGGCGCCACGGCCCGGTGTCCCGACATGCCGGGCGTTCTTCCCGGGACCGCCCCTGTCCAGGCTGAGGGGAGCAAGGCGTACGGCAGGCTCACGGTGCCTGCAGCGCCCCCGGGAGCCCGTTCCGGCACAGGGACAGCACGTCGACGGTGCCGCGCAGGGCCGTCACGACGCCGGGGTCGGGGTGGACGTGCAGACCGGGCAGGTCCTCCTCCCCCAGCGCCGGGTCCACCGGCCACGCCAACCGCTCGCCCTCGAGGGAGAACTGGGCGTCGACGCCCGGCTTGTTGCCGCGCGGGTCCTGCCGGTGCCACGCGCCCCGGAGGTGGACCGCGACCAGACCGTGCAGCATGAGGTAGTCGTCGTCGCGCAGCCGCTGGTAGCACAGGCCGGTCGGTACGCCCTCGGCCCGCAGCAGGGCGGCGAGCAGGTGCGACTTGGCGTAGCAGAGGCCGACCCGCTCGCCCAGCACCTCGGAGGCCGACACGGTGACGCGCGGGTCCCGGGCGTCCCACGAGTGGGCCACCTCGTCGCGCACCCACTCGAAGGCTGCCCGGGCGTACGCCTCGTCGTCGGCCCCACTGGTGGCCCTCAGCGTGGCGGCGAGGGCTCGTACGTCGGGGTGGTCGACCTCCACCACGTCGTCGCCGACGAGGAAGTCCCGTGGGTCGGGGACGAGGTCGGGGTCGGCGGGCTCCATGGCGGGACCATACCGAACCCCGACACCCACCCTCAGGCGGGTACGGCGACCAGCCCCAGCTCGGCCACCGAGGCCAGCGACGGGTGCTGCGGCACCACGCGCACCGTGTAACCGAACGAGCCGGAGCGGTCCAGGGGAAGGTCCACGTCGAAGCGGTGCCGGTTCCCCTCGTACGACTCCACGCGCGCCATCGGCGCCAGGCTGGTGCCGACCAGCTCGTCGTCACCGGTCACGCGACCGTGGACGACCTGGACGACCACGTCCTCGGGCACCAGGTCACCGAGCGCGACGAAGGCGCGGACGTTGACGCGGGCCCCGACCTGGGGCGAGTCACCCACCCCGTGCGACTCGACGTGCTCGACCCGGACCCCGGGCCAGCCGGCACGCACGCGCTGCTTCCACCCGGCCGCCTCGCGGGCGCCGGCGTGGTCGCCGTTGAGGGCGTGCGCGGACGCCGCGGCGGGGGCGTACAGCTGGCGGACGTAATCGCGCACCTGGCGCGTGGCCAGCACCTTGGGCCCGAGCGTGCGCAGGGTGTGCCGCACCATCTGCAGCCACCGCTCGGGCACGCCGTCGTCGTTGCGCTCGTAGAACCGCGGGGCGACCTCGTTCTCGATGAGGTCGTACAGCGCGGTGGCCTCGAGGTCGTCGCGGCGGTCGGCGTCGTCGAGGCCGTCGGCGGACGGGATCGCCCAGCCGTTCTCCCCGTCGAACCACTCGTCCCACCAGCCGTCGAGGATGGAGAGGTTGAGCCCACCGTTGAGCGCGGCCTTCATGCCGGAGGTGCCGCACGCCTCGTACGGTCGCAGCGGGTTGTTGAGCCACACGTCGCAGCCCGGGTACAGCGGCTGGGCCATCGCGATGTCGTAGTTGGGCAGGAACGCGATGCGGTGACGCACCTCGGGGTCGTCCGCGAAGCGCACCATCTCCTGGATGAGGCGCTTACCGGTCTCGTCGGCCGGGTGCGACTTGCCCGCGATGACCAGCTGGATCGGGCGCTCCGGGTCGAGCAGGAGCCGCTTGAGACGCGCGGGGTCGCGCAGCATGAGGGTGAGCCGCTTGTACGTCGGCACCCGTCGCGCGAACCCGATGGTGAGCACGTCGGGGTCGAGCGCCATCTGCGTCCAGCTGCGCTCGGCGGTCGCGAACCCGCGCTTGGCGGCGGAGGCGTCCAGACGGCGGCGGGCCTCGAGCACGAGCCGCTCGCGCAGGGTCCGCTTGAGATCCCAGACCTCGCGGTCACCGATCTGGTCGACGACCGCGAACGCCGGGTCGGTGTCGTCGGAGTCGAGGTCGACGCCGCGCCCGCTGACCAGGTCGAGGATCTCGGGCGCCACCCAGGTCGGGGCGTGGACGCCGTTGGTGATGGAGGTGATCGGCACCTCGGCCTCGTCGAAGGCCGGCCACAGGCCGTTGAACATGCCGCGGCTCACGTGGCCGTGCAGCTGGGAGACGCCGTTGGCGCGCTGGGCGAGGCGGAACCCCATCACCGCCATGTTGAACACCCCGGGGTCGCCGCCCTCGTAGTCCTCGGCGCCGAGCGCGAGCACCCGCTCCAGCGGGACGTCGGGGGTGGGCGAACCGGTGCCACCGAAGTACTGGGCGACGAGGTCGCGCGGGAACCGGTCGATGCCGGCGGGCACCGGGGTGTGCGTGGTGAAGACGGTGCTGGCCCGCGAGATCTCCAGGGCGGTGTCGAAGTCGAGGTGCGGGCCCTCAGGCGCGACGGTGAGCTCCCGGATCCGCTCCACACCGAGGAAACCGGCGTGGCCCTCGTTGGTGTGGAACACCTCGGGCTCGGGCGCGCCGGTGAGGCGGGACCAGGCCCGCAGCGCCTTGACGCCGCCGACGCCGAGCAGCAGCTCCTGGCGCAGGCGGTGCTCGGAGTTGCCGCCGTAGAGGCGGTCGGTGACGTCGCGGTAGTGCTGGCTGTTCTCCTCCACGTCGGTGTCGAGCAGCAGCAGCGGCACCCGGCCGACCTGGGCGACGTACACGTGGGCGAGCAGGTCGGGGCCGTCGGGCAGCGGCAGCCGGACCTCGGCACGCGACCCGTCCGCCTCGCGCAGCACGGACAGCGGCAGCTCGTCGGGGTCGAGGACGGGGTACGTCTCCTGCTGCCAGCCGTCGCGGTTGAGGGACTGCTTGAAGTAGCCGTGGCGGTAGAGCAGCCCCACGCCGATCACCGGGATGCCGAGGTCGGAGGCGGCCTTGAGGTGGTCGCCGGCCAGGATGCCCAGACCGCCGGAGTACTGCGGCAGCACGGCGGTGATGCCGTACTCCGGGGAGAAGTAGGCGACCGACCGGGGCAGGTCGCCGCTCTGGCGCGCGTACCACCGCTCGGAGGTGAGGTACGCGTCGAGGTCGGCGGCCAGGGCGTCGAGCCGGGAGGCGAAGGCCTCGTCCGCGGCGAGCTCGTCGAGCCGTTCGGGGGCCAGGGCCGCGAGCAGCCGGACGGGGTCACGGTGCACCGCCTCCCACGCCTGGGGATCGATGGAGGCGAACAGCTCCTGGGTGGGCGGGTGCCAGGACCAGCGCAGGTTGCCGGCCAGCACCCCCAACGCGGACAGGGAGGCCGGCAGGACGGGACGGACGGTGAATCGTCGGATCGCTCGCACCCGCCCACCGTAGAACAGGAATTGGATCGTTCCAACCTTGTTGGGCGATCCGTTTGCGCACACCCGGTCGCGTCGGGGAGGCTGGTGCCATGGTCGGACGAATCCCCGTCATGGACGTCTCCCCCGTGGTCGACGCCGGACGCCTGGCTGCCAAGGCCACCGTCGGTGAGCCGCTGCCGGTCCGGGCGACGGTCTTCCGCGAGGGCCACGACCAGCTGGGCGCCGACGTCGTCCTCGTGGACCCGACCGGCACCCGCCGCGCCCCCGTCCGCATGACGCCGGCCGCCGACGGCCCCGACCGGTACGAGGCGTGGGTGACCCCGGACACCGAGGGCACGTGGCACTTCGAGATCCAGTCCTACTCCGACACCTGCGCGACGTGGCTGCACGACGCGGTGATCAAGGTCGAGGCGGGCGTGGACGTCGAGCTGATGCTCACCGAGGGCGCGCTGGTGCTGCGGCGCCTGGCCGACACCCACCGGCTCACCGCCGCCGAGCGCCGCACGGTGGCCGCCGGGATCGAGGCGGCCGGCGACCGGTCCCGCCCCGTCGCGGCCCGGCTGGCGGTGCTCACCTCCCCCGAGTCGGTCGCCCTCATGAGGACCCGCCCGCTGCGCGACCTGCTGACCGTGCACGGCCCGCACCCGCTGCGCGTCGACCGCCCCCGCGCCCTGCGCGGCAGCTGGTACGAGTTCTTCCCCCGCTCGGAGGGTGCCCGCACCACCGCCGACGGCACCGTCGTCGCGGGCACGTTCCGTACGGCCACCCGACGGCTCGACGCCGTCGCCGCCATGGGGTTCGACGTCGTCTACCTGCCGCCGATCCACCCGATCGGCGAGGTCAACCGCAAGGGACCCAACAACACGGTCCTGCCCGACGGCGAACCGACCCCGAAGGAGTGGGCCGGCTCGCCGTGGGCGATCGGCAGCAAGGACGGCGGTCACGACGCGGTCCACCCCGGTCTGGGCACCCTGGCCGACTTCGACGCGTTCGTCGCGCGCGCCGGCGAGCTCGGCCTGGAGGTCGCCCTCGACCTGGCCCTGCAGGCTGCTCCTGACCACCCGTGGGTCACCGAGCACCCGGAGTTCTTCACCACCCGCGCCGACGGCTCCATCGCGTACGCCGAGAACCCTCCGAAGAAGTACCAGGACATCTACCCGGTCAACTTCGACAACGACCCCGAGGGCATCCGCGCCGAGGTGCTGCGGGTCGTGCGGCACTGGATGGACCACGGGGTGCGGATCTTCCGCGTCGACAACCCGCACACCAAGCCGCTGGCGTTCTGGGAGTGGCTGCTGGCCGAGGTCCGCAGCACCGACCCCGACGTGGTCTTCCTCTCCGAGGCGTTCACCCGGCCCGCGATGATGCACGCGCTCGGGGCGGTCGGCTTCCACCAGTCGTACACGTACTTCACCTGGCGCACCGGCAAGGACGAGATCGCCGACTACCTGACCGAGCTGGCCACCCGCAGCGACCACCTGCTGCGGCCCAACTTCTTCGTCAACACCCCCGACATCCTGCACGAGTTCCTGCAGTACGGCGGCCCGGCCGCGTTCCGGATCCGGGCGACGCTGGCCGCCCTGACCTCGCCGAGCTGGGGCGTGTACGCCGGCTTCGAGCTGTACGAGCACGTGGCCGTGCGTCCGGGCAGCGAGGAGTACCTGGACTCGGAGAAGTACCAGGTCCGGGTGCGCGACTGGGACGGTGCCGAGAAGGAGGGGCGCTCCCTGGCGCCGTACCTCACCCGCCTCAACGAGATCCGGCGCGCCCACCCGGCGCTCGGGCTGCTGCGCAACCTCACGGTGCACGCCAGCGACGACGACCACGTGCTCGTGGTCAGCAAGCGCCACGTCGACGAGCAGGGCAACGACGACACCGTGCTGGTGGTCCTCAACCTCGACCCGCACGGAGCCCGCGAGACGATGGTCCACCTCGACCTCCCGGCACTGGGCAAGGCGTGGTCGGACTCCTTCACCGTCCACGACGAGCTCACCGGCGCCGACTGGACGTGGAACCAGCACAACTACGTACGCCTCGACCCGGGCGGCGAGGTCGCGCACGTCCTCGTGGTCCGCTGAGACCGCGCCACACCCCCGCAGTTCTCCCCACCCCCCAGGAGGTCCCCGTTGACCGAGATCACCACCCCTGTCCCCGCCGAGCAGCCCGAGTGGTTCCGCACGGCGGTCTTCTACGAGGTGCTGGTGCGCTCGTTCCGGGACTCCGACAGCGACGGGGTCGGTGACTTCCGCGGTCTGACCGAGAAGCTCGACTACCTCGCCTGGCTGGGCGTCGACTGCCTGTGGGTGCCGCCGTTCTTCACCTCGCCGCTGCGCGACGGCGGCTACGACGTGGCCGACTACACCGGGATCCTCCCCGAGGTCGGCACGATGATGGACTTCGAGGAGTTCGTCGCCGCCGCCCACGAGCGCGGCATCCGCGTGATCATCGACTTCGTCATGAACCACACCTCCGACGCGCACCCGTGGTTCCAGTCCTCGCGCAGCGACCCCGAGGGCCCGTACGGCGACTTCTACGTGTGGTCGGACACCAACGAGGACTACGCCGACGCGCGGGTCATCTTCGTCGACACCGAGCCGTCGAACTGGACCTGGGACCCGGTGCGCGGGCAGTACTTCTGGCACCGCTTCTTCCACCACCAGCCCGACCTCAACTTCGACAACCCCGCCGTCCACGACGCGATGCTGGACGCGATCGCCTTCTGGCTCGACAAGGGGATCGACGGGTTCCGCCTGGACGCCGTCCCGTACCTCTACGAGCGTCCCGGCACCAACGGCGAGAACCTCCCCGAGACGCACGAGATGCTCAAGAAGGTGCGCCGGTTCGTCGACGAGAAATACCCCGGCACGGTGCTGCTGTGCGAGGCCAACCAGTGGCCCGCCGACGTCGTGGAGTACTTCGGCCCCGAGCAGACCGGGGACGGGCGCTGGGTGGGCACCGAGTGCCACATGGCGTTCCACTTCCCGGTGATGCCGCGCCTGTTCATGGCGGTGCGGCGCGAGTCGCGCTACCCGATCTCGGAGATCCTCGAGCAGACCCCCGCCATCCCTGACGGGTGCCAGTGGGGCATCTTCCTGCGCAACCACGACGAGCTGACCCTCGAGATGGTCACCGACGAGGACCGCGACTACATGTGGGCCGAGTACGCCAAGGACCCGCGGATGAAGGCCAACATCGGCATCCGCCGGCGCCTGGCTCCGCTGCTCGACAACGACACCGACCAGATCGAGCTGTTCACCGCGATGCTGCTCTCGCTGCCCGGCTCGCCGGTGCTCTACTACGGCGACGAGATCGGCATGGGCGACAACATCTGGCTCGGCGACCGCGACGGGGTGCGTACCCCGATGCAGTGGACGCCCGACCGCAACGCGGGGTACTCCTCCGCCAACCCCGGCAAGCTGCACCTGCCCGTCGTCCAGGACCCGGTGTACGGCCACCAGTCGGTCAACGTCGAGGCGCAGATGGAGACCTCGGCCTCCCTGCTGCACTGGACCCGCACCATGCTGCACGCGCGCCGGCGGCACCAGGCGTTCGGCCTGGGCACCTTCACCGACCTGGGCGGCTCCAACCCGAGCGTCCTGTCGTACGTCCGCGAGTACACCCCCGCCGACGGCGAGCGCGAGGTGATCCTCTGCGTCAACAACCTCTCGCGCTTCGCCCAGCCGGTCGAGCTCGACCTGCGTGCGTACGAGGGGTTGATCCCGGTGGAGCTGCTCGGCGGGGTCCCGTTCCCCGCGGTCGGCGAGCTCCCGTACCTGCTCACCCTCGGAGGCCACGGGTTCCTGTGGCTCCGGCTCGTCGCACCGCCCACCATGGAGGAGGCCGCACGATGACCGTCGCGCTCCCGCACGACCGCGAGGACCTGCACGCCCTGCTCGCCGGGGCGCGGTGGTTCGGAGGCAAGGGGCGGGAGTGGACGGTGGGAGAGGTGCGCCGCGTCGGCGTGCTCCCCGGGTCGACGCCAGCGGTGACCGCGGTGGTCGACCTCGTCGAGGTGCTGTACGCCGACGCCGGGGGCGGCGGGGACGCACGGGAGTTCTACCAGCTGCCCCTCTCGCTGCGGTCCGAGACCGCCGACCACCTCGAGCACGCGCGGGTGGGGACGTGGACCACGGCCGACGGGGCGCCGCTCCACGCGTACGACGCGGTGCACGACCGTGACGCCATGGCGCTGTGGCTGGGCGCCTTCGACGCCGCCGCCGGCCCCGCCTCCGCTCCCCCGGGCGCGGCGGCGGGCCCGGTCTTCCACCGGTTGGAGGGCCACGACCTCGACCTCACCACCCACTCGACGCTGTTCACCGGGGAGCAGTCGAACTCCTCGGTGGCGTTCGGTGAGGACGCGCTGCTCAAGGTGTTCCGCCGTCTGACGCCGGGCACCAACCCCGACATCGAGATCCACGAGGTGCTCACCGCCAGCGGCAGCGACCACGTCGCCGCCCTGTACGGCTGGTTGGAGGCCGAGGACCCGTTCGGCGGGGAGACGCTCCAGCTGGCGATGCTGCAGCAGTTCCTGCGCACCGCCACCGACGGCTGGGAGCTCGCCCTGGCCAGCGTGCGCAACCTGTACGTGGAGGCCGACCTGCGCGCCGACGAGGTCGGGGGCGACTTCGCCGCCGAGGCCGGTCGGCTCGGCGAGGCCCTGGCCGAGGTCCACGGGAGTCTGGCGGAGCAGTTCGGCACCACCCGCCTGAGTGGCCCCGAGCTGGCGGCGCTCGCCGACACCATGACGGCACGGCTGGACGACGCCGTCGCCGTGGTGCCCGACCTGGCCGCGCACCGCGACGCGGTCCTGGCCACCTTCGACGCCGTGCGCTCCCTGGCGGAGGGCGGCGAGGTCGAGGTCCAGCGCATCCACGGCGACCTGCACCTGGGCCAGACCCTGCGCACCGTGAAGGGGTGGAAGATCGTCGACTTCGAGGGCGAGCCCGCCAAGCCGCTGGCCGAGCGCTCGCGCCCCGACTCGGCCTGGCGCGACGTCGCCGGGATGCTGCGCTCCTTCGACTACGCCCCGAGCGCGGCCTCGCTCACCGGCCGTACCGCCGACTCCGGGGACGAGGCCGAGCAGCAGGCGTACCGGGCCGCCGAGTGGGCCGCACGCAACGGCCAGGCGTTCCTGCTCGGGTACGCCGGACGCCCGCTGACCGCCCAGGAGTCGACGCTGCTGCGCGCGTACGTGCTGGACAAGGCCGTCTACGAGACCGTGTACGAGACCCGCAACCGTCCCGGCTGGGTGCAGATCCCCCTCGAGGGCATCCGCCGCTGGGAGGCGTCGTGAGCGCCGGGCACGAGGCCCTCGGCCCCCTGGACCTGCACCTGCTCGCCGAGGGGCGCCACGAGAACCTGTGGCAGGTGCTGGGCGCCCACCCGGACACCGACGGAGCGGTCTTCCGGGTGTGGGCCCCGAACGCGCTGGAGGTCCAGGTGGCCGGCGAGTGGTCCGGGTGGGACGCCTCGCGCCACCCGATGGCCCGGGCCGGCGGTGGCGACGTCTGGGAGGCGTACGTCCCCGGCGCCGCTGCGGGGCAGCTGTACACGTTCCGGATCCGCGGCGCCGACGGGGTGTGGCGCGACAAGGCCGACCCCGTGGCACGCCGCGCCGAGCACGCCCCCGGCGGGGCCTCGGTGCTGTGGACCTCGTCCCACGCGTGGACCGACGAGGAGTGGCTGGCCCACCGCGGCGACCGCAACCCCGTGGAGGCCCCGATGTCGGTGTACGAGGTGCACCTGGCCTCGTGGCGCAAGCACCTCGACGGCCGCCTGTACTCCTACGACGACCTCGTCACCACCCTGGTCCCCTACGTCGCCGGGCAGGGGTTCACCCACGTCGAGCTGATGCCGGTGATGGCGCACCCCTTCGGCGGCTCGTGGGGCTACCACGTGACCTCCTACTACGCCCCCGACCCGCGTCTGGGCGACCCCGACGGGCTCAAGCGCCTCGTCGAGGCGTTCCACCACGCCGGGGTGGGCGTCATCCTCGACTGGGTGCCGGGACACTTCGCCACCGACGAGTGGGCGCTGGCCCGGTTCGACGGGGCCCCGCTGTACGAGCACCCCGACCCGCGCCGCGGGTGGCACGAGGAGTGGGGCTCGCACATCTTCGACTTCGGCCGTCCCGAGGTGCGCAACTTCCTCGTGGCCAACGCCGTGTACTGGCTGGAGGAGTTCCACGCCGACGGCCTGCGCGTCGACGGGGTGGCCTCGATGCTCTACCTCGACTACGGCCGCGAGGAGGGCGCCTGGGAGCCCAACGTGCACGGCGGCCGCGAGAACCTCGAGGCCGTCGCCCTGCTGCAGGAGATGAACGCGACCGCGTACCGCAGGGTTCCCGGGATCGTGACCGTCGCCGAGGAGTCCACCGCGTGGCCGGGCGTGACGGCGCCGACCGACGCGGGCGGTCTGGGCTTCGGGTTCAAGTGGAACATGGGCTGGATGCACGACACCCTCGGCTACCTGCGCCACGACCCCGTGCACCGCGCGCACCACCACGGCGAGATGACCTTCTCGCTGGCGTACGCCTTCAGCGAGAACTACGTGCTGCCACTGAGCCACGACGAGGTGGTCCACGGCAAGGGGTCGCTGCTGCGCAAGATGCCCGGGGACCGCTGGCGCCAGCTGGCCACCCTGCGGGCGTACCTCGCCTTCATGTGGGCCCACCCCGGCAAGCAGCTGCTCTTCATGGGCGGCGAGTTCGGCCAGGAGTCGGAGTGGGCGGAGGGCCGTGAGCTCGACTGGTGGCTCCTGGCCCACCCGGAGCACGACGGCGTCCGCCGGCTGGTGGTCGACCTCAACGCCGTGTACCGCGGCACCGAGGCCCTGTGGGCGCGCGACACCGTCCCCGAGGGGTTCTCGTGGCTGGTGGCCGACGACGCGGGAGCCAACGTCCTCGCGTTCGCCCGGCACGCCCCCGGACAGCCCGACCTGGTCTGCGTGTCGAACTTCTCGGCCGTGCCGCACGAGTCGTACCTGCTGGGCCTGCCGTCCGCGGGCACCTGGCGCGAGGTGGTCAACACCGACGCCGAGACGTACACGGGCTCCGGGGTGGGCAACCTCGGTTCCGTGACCGCCGACGCCCACCCCCACCTGTCCCAGCCGGCCAGCGCGCGGGTGCGGGTCGGTCCGCTGAGCACCGTGTGGCTGCGCCACGAGGGCTGACTCCACGTCGGCCCCGGTCCTGGTGCCCGCCCGTCGGGACTCTGGTCCCGCCCACGCGCCCGGTCGGGGCGCGCGTGGCTAGGCTGACGCCGTGACCCCCGAGCCTCTCCTGACCGACGGCCAGATCACGCTTCGACCTGTGCGGGAGACGGACCGCGACGCGATCGAGGCCG
The DNA here is from genome assembly GCF_051876515.1 of Nocardioides sp. GTDB lineage: Bacteria > Actinomycetota > Actinomycetes > Propionibacteriales > Nocardioidaceae > Nocardioides. Next base: position 14,884 of record NZ_JBJEHY010000018.1, read on the forward strand.
GGCACGACGAGGCGATCGCCCACTGGCTCGGGGACGTCGCGTGGGACGCGGACGGGCGGCGCACGTTCGTGGTCGAGGTCCGCGACCCCGCCACCGCGGTCGGCCTGTGCTCCGTACGCGCCACCGCGCCCGGCACCGGCGAGCTCACCTGGCTCCTCTTCCCCGACCACCGCGGCGTCGGCCACGCCACCCGCGCCGTCCGGGTCCTGGGCGACTGGGCGCTGAGTGACCTCGACCAGGGCGGCCTCGGCCTGGGCCGGGTCGAGGCCCGCATCGAGCCCGGCAACTCGCGCAGCCTGCGCGTGGCGACGCGGGCGGGCCTGCGCCGCGAGGGTGTGGCGCGGCTGGCCCCGGGCACCGGCGAGCGTGCGGACACCGCGGAGAAGGTCGTCTTCGCCCGCCTGTCCACCGACCCCCCGCTGAGCGACCCGGTGGCGTTCCGGTCCCTGCTCAACTCCTTCCTCCCGCGCAAGCGGGCCATCTCCCAGATGCTGGTGCGTGACGAGGCCGGCCGGGTCCTGCTGTGCCAGCTGACGTACAAGCGCGACTGGGACCTGCCCGGCGGTGTCGTCGAGGTCGGTGAGTCGCCCCGGTTGGCGGTGGAGCGGGAGGTCGAGGAGGAGCTGGGTCTGGGCGTGGCGGCCGGTGAGCTGCTGGTGACCGACTGGCTGCCGCCCTGGGGCGGGTGGGACGACGCCGTCTGCCTGGTCTTCGACGGCGGGACGGCGCCGAGCAGCATCCTGGACGAGGTCGTCAAGCAGGACCGCGAGATCCGGTCCGCCGAGTTCTGCACGCTCGAGCAGGTCCACGAACGCACCGCCGACTTCACCGCCCGCCGCATCGAGGCGGCGCTGCGCGGCGGCGGCCGCTTCACCGAGTCCGGGCGCTGAGGCCGCCTCTCTTCCACTGTGTGGGACCAACGGCCCCTGTTTGTCCCACGTTTGGGGGCGGCCGGTGCAATTGGTGCCGCGAACACGGAAGATGGCCTGCATGAATGCCTGGGTGTACGACTTCGGTGACGGCAACAAGGACCTCAAGGACCTGCTCGGCGGCAAGGGTGCCAACCTCGCCGAGATGACCCGGCTGGGACTGCCGGTGCCACCGGGATTCACCATCACCACCGACGCCTGCCGCGCCTACCTGTCGGCCGGGCACGAGCCCGAGGGGCTCGCCGAGCAGGTCTCCACCCGACTGGCCGCCCTGGAGTCCGCGATGGGTCGCCGTCTCGGGGACGCCGGTGACCCGCTGCTGGTCAGCGTCCGCTCGGGCGCCAAGTTCTCGATGCCCGGGATGATGGAGACGGTCCTCAACATCGGCCTCAACGACGCCTCCGTCGTGGGCCTGACCGAGCGCAGCGGCAACGCCCGCTTCGCCCAGGACTCCTACCGCCGCCTGCTGCAGATGTTCGGCGCGACCGTCCTCCACGTCGACTCCGAGCACTTCGCCGCCGCGCTCGACGCCGCCAAGGCGGCCAAGGGAACCACCGCCGACCTCGACCTGGACGCCGACGACCTCGCCGGGCTGGTCGAGACGTACAAGGAGGTCATCCGCACCCACGCCGGGCGCGAGTTCCCGCAGGACCCGCGCGAGCAGCTCGACCTGGCGGTGCGCGCCGTCTTCAACTCCTGGAACACCGACCGCGCCCGGCTGTACCGCCGCCGCGAGCGCATCCCCGAGGACCTCGGCACGGCGGTCAACGTGCAGGCGATGGTGTTCGGCAACTTCGGGATGGACTCCGGTTCGGGCGTCGCGTTCACGCGCGACCCCGCCTCGGGCAACCAGGGCGTGTACGGCGACTACCTGCAGAACGCCCAGGGCGAGGACGTGGTCGCGGGCATCCGCAACACGGTCTCCCTGGCCGACATGGAGCGCATCGACAAGACCTCGTACGACGCGCTGCTCGCCATCATGGAGCAACTCGAGAACCACTACCACGACATGTGCGACATCGAGTTCACCGTCGAGACGGGCAAGCTGTGGATGCTGCAGACCCGCGTCGGCAAGCGCACGCCCGAGGCCGCGTTCCGGATCTCCGAGCACATGGTCGACGAGGGCATGATCGACGCCGCCGAGCAGCTCGACCGGGTCACCGGTGACCAGCTGGCGAGCCTGATGTTCCCCCGCTTCGACGCCGACGCCGACAAGCAGCTGCTCACCGTCGGCATGAACGCCTCGCCCGGCGCCGCCGTGGGCCGCGTCGTCTTCGACTCCCCCACCGCGGTCGAGTGGGCCGAGCGCGGCGAGAAGGTCATCCTGCTGCGCAAGGAGACCAACCCCGACGACCTGGCCGGCATGGTCGTGGCCGAGGGCATCCTGACCAGCCGCGGCGGCAAGACCAGCCACGCGGCGGTGGTGGCGCGCGGCATGGGCCGCACCTGCGTGTGCGGCGCCGAGGCGCTCGACGTGGACGCCCGAGCCAAGGTCGCCCGGGTCCGCGACGGCGGCGAGATCCGCGAGGGCGACACCATCTCCATCGACGGCGCCACCGGCGAGGTGTTCGCCGGCGAGGTCCCCGTGGTCGCCTCGCACGTGGTGCGCCACTTCGAGGGCGAGGAGGTCGACGAGGAGGTCGTACGCGCCGTGGCGGCCGTGATGGCCACGGCCGACGCGACGCGACGCCTCCGGGTGCGTGCCAACGCCGACACGCCCGAGGACGCGGCCCGCGCCCGCCGGTTCGGGGCCGAGGGCATCGGCCTGTGCCGCACCGAGCACATGTTCCTGGGCGAGCGCCGCGGCCTGGTCGAGCGCCTCATCGTGGCCACCGACGAGGCGGCCCAGCAGGAGGCGCTCGACGCCCTGCTGCCGCTGCAGCGCCAGGACTTCACCGAGATCCTCGCCGCGATGGACGGGCTGCCCGTCACGATCCGCCTCATCGACCCGCCGCTGCACGAGTTCCTGCCCGACTACACCGAGCTGTCGGTGAAGGTCGCGCTGGCCGAGGCCGCCGGAGGCGCCGACGAGCACGACACGGTGCTGCTCGAGCACGTCCGGCGACTGCACGAGCAGAACCCGATGCTGGGACTCCGCGGTGTACGTCTGGGCATCGCCATCCCCGGCCTCTTCGTGATGCAGGCCCGGGCGATCCTGGAGGCGGCCGCCGACCGGGTCGAGGCCGGTGGCGACCCGCAGCCGGAGATCATGGTGCCCCTGGTCGCCAGCGTCCGCGAGCTCGACGTGGTCAAGGCCGACATCCTCGCCGTCCTCGACGAGGTGCAGCGCGAGCGTGGTGTGACCATCAACGTCAAGGTCGGGACCATGATCGAGCTGCCGCGCGCGGCGTTCCTGGCCGACCGGATCGCGAAGTCCGCCGAGTTCTTCTCCTTCGGCACCAACGACCTGACCCAGATGGCGTGGGGCTTCTCCCGCGACGACGTGGAGTCGGCGTTCTTCTCGAAGTA
>NZ_JBJEHY010000019.1:0-18244 GCF_051876515.1 Nocardioides sp.
GCTCGAGTGAACCAACGGCGACCTCGACCTTCGGAGAGGAGGCCAGCCCGGCACGCCGGGCGGCGAGCTCGTCCGGCGTCGTGAGCCACGCGAGCACGGGCGCGCCGAGGTCGACGACCTCGTAGGCCTCGTCCAGCGTCGCGGTGCCGAGGCGGGTGGCGCCCGCAGCCAGCGCGGCCGCGGCCACGGTGCGTGCGCCGAGCCCGAAGCCGTCGGCCTTGACCACGGCCATCAGAGGCGACGACCGGGGGCCCCGCAGGACGCCCACGTTGTGCGCGACGGCGTCGGCGTCGACGACCAGCCGCGGCCTGGTCAGTGGCGCCCTCACGCGACGTCCTGCGAGACCGTCACGTGGTGGACGACATCGAGCTGTCCGACAGGGCCGTGCAGGGCGCTGGGCGCGCCGGTCGTGATCGCCCAGTAGCGGTCGCCCCAGGACCAGTGCCACCACTCGGTGGGGTAGTTGACGAAGCCGACCTCCCCGAGCACCTCGCCCAACAGCCGCCGGTTGCGCCGGGCCTCGCCCCGTACGTCCCGCGAATCGGTGAAGCACCTGCCGCCCGACTGCTCCGGGGTGGCGTCGAGTGGGCAGCCGAGGTCGAGTTCCCGGCCAAGACCGTCGCGCAGCGTCACGTCGACGGCGGAGCCGGACACGTGCCCGGCCACGTCGGCGGGTGCGACGAACCGACTCACCAGCGACTCGAGCTCCGCGGGCCCTACGCCCGGGTGGTGCGCGCACACCTCCGCCGTGTAGCGGGCGATGATCGCGCGCTGGCTCTCCATGCTGCGGTGGCCCTCCCGGACGAGCAGGTGGAAACCGGTGGGCAGCAGTTGCCGGGCGAGTTCGAGGCGCTGCGCCACGCCCAGGCGTACCGGGCACAGGTCGGGTGACAGGGAGGCGGAGAGCGCGACCAGGGGCTCGCCGTTCTCGGCGAGCGGCACCGCGCGCACGCGCGGATCGCTGAGCAGGAGGGTCATGCTCCGACGGTAGGAACGCTGACGTGGTCCGCACATCCACCGGAGGTACCGGGCAGCTGACCGCAAGGTGGAGCCGGCGTCCGCCCGGTGGTCAGTCCTCGGAGCCGGGCAGCTCCGTGCGCTGTCGCTTCTGCAGCTTGCGGATGCTGCGCTCGACACGGCTGTTGCGCTCCAGCCGTACGCGCAGGAGGTTGACAGCACTGACCAGGCTCACGAACGCGGGCCAGGGGAAGGAGTCGATCCCGCTGGTGATCAGCCAGATCCCCCAGCAGATGATGTTGACGGTGAGGAAGCCCATCAGCGCCTCGCGGAGGTCGCGGCGGTACTTCTCCTCTGCCAGCGCGGGCAGGTTGGAGGTGGGACGCCGGACGAGGCCCTCGAGCAGGGGCACGAGCTCGCCGAGCGTGCGGGAGGCCGCCAGCCGGGCGCTGCGCTCGGCGTGCTCGTCGGGCGCGAGACGCCCCTCGGCGTACGCCTGGCTCAGGACGTCCTGCACGATGTCACGATCGACGTCGCCCGCCCGCAGCCCCGCGTTGTCGGGCGTGCGGGGGTCGTCACTGAACCGGTCCCACACCTCGCTCACGCCGACAGGGTACCGACCCTCCCGGCTCCCAGCGGCGGGCGAGGAGAGGGGTCGCACCCCGCTCAGCTCTCGACGGGCCAGCCGCGCTGGATCCAGCCCCCGGTGCCGTCGGTGACGTTCACAGCGTCGATGCCCTGGGACTGCAGGTAGCCGACAGCCTGCCGACTGCGGCCACCGGACTGGCAGATGACGTGGACCCGCTCGCCCTCGGGGAGCTCCGCGAGGTGGGCGGGCAGGTCGCCCATGGCGATGTGGACGGCGCCGGGGACGTGGCCGCTGGCGTACTCGTCGGCCTGGCGCACGTCGAGCACGAAGGCGCCCTGCGCGTGGGCGGCGGCGAAGGTGTCGAGGTCGAGCTCGTCGGGGTGGGCGTCGGCCTCGGCGATCTGGCGGCGGACCTCGTCCATGTCGAGGGCCTTGGCCTGGGAGATGACGTCGTCGAGCGCGGCGGCGGGCAGGGCTCCCGCCTGGTTGAACAGCAGCACGCCGTCGCGGAAGAGCATCAGGGTCGGGATGGAGCGGACCTGCAGCATGCCGGCCAGCTCCTGCTCCGCCTCGGTGTCGACCTTGGCGTGCACGACGTCGGGGTGCTTCTCGGAAGAGGCCTCGAACGTGGGGGCGAACTGCTTGCAGGGGCCGCACCACTCGGCCCAGAGGTCGACCAGGACGATGCCGTCGCCGGTGACGGTGGTCTCGAAGTCGGCCAGGGTCAGGTCGCGTGTGCTCATGGCGTCACGCTACCTGCCGCCACACCCGATCCCAACATCCCCCCAGGGGGATCGGGTGTGGCTGGTCGGCAGCGGGGTCAGCGGCCCTCGAACTGCGGGGACCGCTTCTCGGCGAAGGCCCGCGGGCCTTCCTTGGCGTCCGCGGAGGCGAAGACTGCCGCGCCGCGCCGGGCGTCGTCGGCCCAGCAGTCGTCCTCGTGCTTGCCCTCGGACTCGCGGATCGTCGCGAGGATCGCCTGGACGGCCAGCGGGCCGTTGGTGACGATCATGTCCGCGATCTCGCGGGCCTTGGCCAGGGCCTGGCCGTCGGGCACCACGTGCCCGATCAGGCCGTACTCCTTGGCCTCGGTCGCGGTGATGTGGCGGCCGGTCAGGAGCATCTCGGCGGCCACGGTGGCCGGGATCTGGCGGGGGAGGCGCACCACGGAGCCGCCGAGCGGGTACAGGCTCCACCGTGCCTCCGAGACGCCGAACTTGGCCGACTCGCCCGCCACCCGGATGTCGGTGGCGGTCAGGATCTCGGTGCCGCCGGCGATGGCCGGACCCTCGACGGCGGCGATCAGCGGCTTGGTCAGCCGGTAGCCCTTGAGCAGCGGCTTGATGACCGTGGGGTCGTACTCGCCGGACTCGAAGCTCTCGCTGGGGGCCTTGCGCGACATCGCCTTGAGGTCGGCGCCGGCGCAGAAGTATCCGCCCGCCCCGGTGAGGATGACGGCCCGGATGGAGTCGTCGGAGTTCACCCGCTCCCAGGTCTCGCCGAGGATGGCCAGCATCTCGGTCGACAGCGCGTTGCGGGCGTGGGGTCGGTTGAGGGTCACGGTGAGCACGTGGCCGTCCTGCTCGACCAGTGCGTCGGGGCCGGAAACGGCCTCGGAAGAATTTTCCAAACTCATGGTATGTGACTCTAGCCACAAAAGAGGAACCTGTTCTAGTCTCCGCCTCGTGGCCCATAACATTGCAGATCTCTTCGAACACGCCGTCGATGTCGTTCCGGACCGCACCGTGCTGCGCGTCGCGAACCGGACCGTCACCTACTCCGAGCTCGAGGCGGAGGCGAACCAGCTCGCCCACTACCTCCAGGCGCAGGGCCACGGCCCGGGCGACCACATCGGCATCTACGCCAAGAACAGCGTCGAGCACGTGGTCGCGCTGCTCGCGATCTTCAAGATCCGCGCCGTCGCGATCAACGTGAACTACCGCTACGTCGAGGGCGAGCTCGACTACATCTTCGAGAACTCCGACATGGTCGGGCTGCTCTTCGAGGAGCCGTACGCCCCGATGGTGGCGCTGACGGCCCCCAAGCGGCCCGAGCTGCGCACGATCATCTCCATGCCCGACGCGACCGAGCCGGACCTCCAGACCGACGTCAGCGCCTTCGGCGGCGTCACCTGGACGGAGGCCCTGGCAGGCCAGTCCGCCGAGCGCGACTTCGCCGAGCGCAGTCCCGACGACGTCTACATCGTCTACACCGGAGGGACCACCGGGTTCCCCAAGGGCGTCATGTGGCGCCACGAGGACTTCTGGCGCGTGCTCGGCCGCGGCATCGACGTGATGACGGGTGAGTGGCTCGAGGAGTACGACCAGTCCAAGACCGCCGCCGCCACCGAGTTCCCGATGGTGATGTTCCCGCTGAGCCCCCTCATGCACGGCGGCGCCCAGGCGGCGCTGCTCATGCACCTCTTCGCGGGCGAGGTCACGGTCCTGGCCCCGAAGTTCGACCCCGCCGAGGCCTGGCGCCTGGTCGAGGACGCCAAGGTCCAGGGCATCTTCATGACGGGCGACGCGATGGCACGCCCGCTCATCGAGGAGTACGAGCGCGGAGACTACGACGCCTCATCGCTCTTCGTCGTGGCGAGCAGCGCGGCGATCTTCAGCCGTCCGGTGAAGGAGCGCTGGATGGCGGCGTTCCCCAACGCGATCTTCACCGACTCGATCGGCGCCAGCGAGACCGGCTTCTCCGGCACCGCGGTCCAGTCGGACGAGAACATCCAGGGCCAGGGTCCACTGGTCAACCTCGGCGCCCAGACGGTGCTGCTCGACGAGGAGAACAAGGTCATCGAGCTCACCGAGGTGGGTGCGATCGGACGCGTCGGACGCTCGGGCTGCATCCCGATCGGCTACTACAAGGACCCGGTCAAGACCGCGGAGACCTTCATCACCGTCAACGGCGAGCGCTACTCCGTTCCTGGCGACTTCGCCCGCGTCGAGGAGGGCGGCATGGTGCGCCTGCTCGGCCGCGGCTCGAACTGCATCAACACCGGCGGCGAGAAGGTGTACCCCGAGGAGGTCGAGATGACCCTCAAGGGCCACCCGGACGTGTACGACGTCCTGGTGGTGGGCGTCGCCGACGAGACGTACGGCCAGTCCGTCTCCGCCGTGATCCAGCCCCGCGGCGAGGCCCGCCCGACGCTCGAGGAGCTCAAGGAGTACCTGCGTCCCCTGCTGTCGGGTTACAAGATGCCGCGCGCGATCACCTACGTGGACGAGATCCCGCGCAGCGCCACCGGCAAGGCCAACTACCCCCGCGCCCGCGAGCTCGTCACGGAAGGCAACTGATGCACACCGACATCTGCGAACTGTTCGGGATCGAGTACCCGATCTTCGCGTTCACCCCCTCGGAGAAGGTCGCCGCGGCCGTCTCCCGCGCCGGTGGTCTCGGCGTCCTGGGCTGCGTCCGGTTCAACGACACCGAGGACCTGGACCGCACCCTGACCTGGCTCGACGAGAACACCGACGGCAAGCCGTACGGCGTCGACGTCGTCATGCCGATGAAGGTGCCCACCGAGGGCAAGGCCGTCGACCTCGACGCCCTGATCCCGGCCGAGCACAAGGCGTTCGTCGACCGCACGCTCACCCAGCTCGGTGTACCCCCGCTTCCCGAGGGCGAGGGTCGCGAGGGTGTGCTCGGCTGGCTCCACTCCGTGGCTCGCAGCCACGTCGACGTGGCGCTGGGCCACCGTCCGGTGCTGATCGCGAACGCGCTCGGCTCGCCGCCGGTGGACGTGATCGAGAAGGCCCACGAGCACGGCGTCAAGGTGGCGGCGCTGGCTGGCACGGCCAAGCACGCGCTCAACCACGTGGCCAACGGCGTCGACATCATCGTCGCCCAGGGTTACGAGGCCGGCGGCCACACCGGCGAGATCGCCGGCATGGTGCTCACCCCGGAGGTCGTCGACGCCGTGGGCCCCGACGTCCCGGTGCTCGGCGCGGGTGGCATCGGCAGTGGCCGGCAGATGGCCGCGTCGATGGCGCTCGGCGCCCAGGGCGTGTGGACCGGCTCCATGTGGCTGACCGCCGCGGAGTACGACCTGTCCACCGGCACCGGCATCCGCGAGGCACTGCTCCGTGCCGGGTCCAGCGACACGGTCCGCAGCCGCGTGTACACCGGCAAGCCGGCCCGTCTGCTCAAGACGCGGTGGACCGAGGCATGGAACGCCGAGGACGCCCCGGCGCCCCTGCCGATGCCGCTGCAGAACCTGCTGGTGGCCGACGCGCACAACCGGATGAACTCCGGCGACAACCCCGACACCATCTCCATGCCCGTCGGCCAGATCGTGGGCCGCATGAACGCGGTCGAGCCGGTCGCGGACCTGATGGCCCGGATGGTCGCGGAGTTCCAGGAGGCGACCGAGCGCCTGGGGAAGATCGCGGGGGCATGACGATCCTCCAGGTCGAGGACGAGCAGCGCGTCCGGACACTCACCCTGAACCGTCCGGACGCGCTGAACGCCTTCAACGAGGCCCTGTACGACGCCACGGCGCGTGCCCTCAACGAGGCGGCCGAGGACCCGTCGGTCGCGGTGGTGCTGCTGACGGGAGCGGGCCGGGCGTTCAGCGCCGGGACGGACCTGCTCGAGATGCACCAGCTCGCCACCGACCCGACCTTCGAGCGGGGGGAGTACGGCTTCCTCGGGCTCATCGACGCCCTCGCCGCCTTCCCCAAGCCGCTGGTCGTCGCGGTCAACGGGCTGGGGCTGGGCATCGGGGCCACGGTCCTGGGGTTCGCGGACCTCGGGTTCATGTCGACCGCTGCTCGGCTGAAGTGCCCCTTCACGAGCCTCGGGGTCGCTCCTGAGGCCGCTTCCAGCCTGCTGTTCCCCCAGCTGGTCGGCCGGCAGAACGCGGCATGGATCCTGCTCTCCGCCGAGTGGATCACGGCTCAGCAGGCGCTGGACATGGGGCTCGTGTACGCCCTGGCCGAGCCCGAGGACCTACTGGCCACCGCCCGCAAGCACGCCGAGGTGCTGGCCGCCCGGCCCATCTCCAGCCTGGTCGCGGTCAAGCGGACCATGACCGCTCCCCACCGTGAGGCCGTCGCCCAGGCGCGCGAGCGCGAGAACGCGGCGTTCGCCGAGCTCATGGGCGGTCCCGCGAACCTCGAGGCGCTCTCGGCCTTCGCCGAGGGACGCCCCGCCGACTTCACCTCCTTGCCCCCGGGGTGGTGACGGCAGGTCCCCGCCGCAGGTCCGCACCTGCGGCGGGGACCGTGCGGGCCACAGATTGTCAGGCGGGTTGTGTGGAGCAGTGGGCGCGCCAGCCGATATCGTCTCAGGCGTGACTCACCAGCATCCGACCTACGACCAGCTCGCCGCGCTGCCCGCGTACATCGAGCAGCCCGTGCCGATGGCCTTCGAGGACATCAACGGCCACCTCAACGTGCGCCACTACATCGGGATCGCCAGCGAGGGGCTCGACGAGTCGCTCGTCGACTGCGGCATCCCGCAGACGTGGCCGCTCACCGACGGCCACGCCGTCTTCTCCGCCGAGCACCACTGCACCTACATCAGCGAGCTGCGCACCGGCAGCCAGATGTCGGCGCGGGTCCGCCTCGTGGGCCGCTCGGAGCGCGCAGCCCACGCCCTGGTCTACCTCCTGGACGACACGAGCAAGGAGGTGTCCTTCGTGATGGAGGAGATCTTCCTCCACATCGACCTGGAGACCCGCAAGACGGCCCCGTGGCCGAGCGAGGTGGCGGCCAAGCTCGACGCGCGCATCGCCGAGCACGAGACGATCACCCTCGACATGCCGACGCACGGCTGCCTCGCGCTGCGCTGAGCGCACCCCGTACGCCCGAAGGGCCCGGCACCACCTGGCGGTGGTGCCGGGCCCTTCGTGACGTTCCCCTCAGCCGGCGGCGTACTCGCGACCGATGCGGCGCGCGTGCTCGCCGGCGCCGCCGTACGTCAGCTCCCACCGCTTGGCCGCGGTGAAGTAGCGGTGCGCGGGCCCGTCGAGGTCGATGCCGACGCCGCCGTGCACGTGCACGGTCGTGTGCGCGATCGTGTGGCCGGCATCGGCGCACCACACGGCCGCGCTCGCGAGCTCCTGGGTCGCGGGGAGTCCCTCCTGGAGCCGCCACGCGGCCTGCCAGAGGGTGAGCTCCTGGCCCAGGGTGGCGATGTACGCGTCGGCGAGCCGTTGTCCCACTGCCTGGAAGGTGCCGATCGGGCGTCCGAACTGCTCACGGGTCCGCGCGTAGTCGGCCGTGAGGCGGGTGGCCCCCTGCGTCACGCCCAGCTGCTCGGCGCAGGCGAGCAGCACGGCGAGGTCCTGCAGGTGCTGCGCGCTCCCGGCGCCACCGAGGCGTACGGCGGGGCAGCCGTCGAGGGTGAGCTGCGCGGTGGCGTCTCCGTCACTGGTGCGCTGCGCCGCGACCTGGGCGTCCGTGGTCCGCACCGCGAAGACGCCGGCGCCGTCGGGGCCAGTGGCGGTGACCAGGACGGTGTCGGCGCGCGTCCCGGCACGGACCAGCGTCTTCGTGCCGGTGAGCGTCCAGCTCTCGCCGTCCGGGGTGGCCAGGACCTGGGGCACCTCGGGCAGGAACTGCAACGGCTCGGCCAGCGCGAGGGTCAGCAGACGGGTCCCGTCGGCCGCCCCGGAGAGCAGCTCGTCCCGGTGAGTGGAAGGTTCGGCGGACGAGATCAGCAGGCTCGCGGCCACGTGCGTGGCGTACGGGACGGGCGCGACCGTGCGCCCGATCTCGACGGCCACGCGGCACGCCTCGAGCAGGCCCAGACCGGCGCCGCCATCGGCCTCGGGGAGGGCGAGCGAGAGCAGCCCGGCGTCGCCGAGTGCGGACCACAAGGTGGGGTCGAAGCGGTCGCCGTCGCGCTCGACCGAGGTCATCCGCTCGGTGGTCGCGTGGTCGGTGAGGATCTGGGCCGCGAGTGCGGCGGCCTCGTCGGCCTCGGGGGTGAAGGTGAAGTCCATGGTTTCCTCCGGTACCGGTGAGGGGTCAGCGCTTCGCGGCCGGCAGGCCGAGGGCGACGTAGCCGATGATGTCGCGCTGGATCTCGTTGGTGCCGCCACCGAACGTCATGACCAGCGAGGAGCGGAAGTAGCGCTCGAGGCGCCCGGCGAGCTCGGCGCCGGGGGAGTCCCCGGTCACCGTGGCGCCGGGGCCCACCACCTCCATGAGGGAGCGGTAGACCTCGGTGGCGAGCTCGGAGCCGTACACCTTGGTCGCCGACGCATCGGCGGGGGAGAGGTCGACCCCGGCGTCCGCCTGCGAGGCGAGGCGCCAGTTCATCAGGCTCAGCATCTCCACGCGCGCGTGCGCGCGCCCCAGCGTCGCCTGCACCCACTCCTGGTCGATCACGCGGCGCCCGTCCGGCAGCACGGTGTCGCGCGCCCACTGCCTGACCAGCCCCAACGAGTACGTGAGCGGGGCGGCGGAGGTGAGCGCGACGCGCTCGTGGTTGAGCTGGTTGGTCATGAGTGCCCAGCCGCCGTTGAGGCCGCCGACGAGGTTCTCCTGCGGCACCCGGACGTCGGTGTAGTAGGTCGCGCTTGTCCCGACGCCGGCCACGGTGTGGACGGGCGTGTACGAGACGCCGGGGTGGTCGGCCGGCACCAGGATCATGCTGACGCCCTTGTGGCGGGGGAGGTCGGGATCGGTGCGGCAGGCCAGCCAGATCCAGTCGGCGTACTGGATGAGCGAGGTCCACATCTTCTGGCCGTTGATCACCCACTCGTCGCCCTCGGCCACCGCCCGCGTGCGCAGGGAGGCGAGGTCGGTGCCGGACTCGGGCTCGGAGTAGCCGATCGAGAAGTGCAGGTCGCCGGCGAGGATCTTGGGCAGGAAGTAGTCCTTCTGCTCCTGGGTGCCGTAGCGCATGATCGTGGGGCCGACGGTGTTCAGCGTCAGGTAGGGGATCGGGACGCCGGCCACGGCCGCCACGTCGGTGAAGATCAGCTGCTCGACCATGGACCGGTTCTGGCCGCCGTACTCTGTCGGCCAACCGATGCCGAGCCAGCCGTCCTTGCCGATCTCGCGGATCACCTCGCGGTACACGTCGGCGTCGCCGAACTCGCCGCTCGCGGCGGCCAGGGCTCGTCGTCGCTCGGGCGTGACAAGGCGGTCGAAGTACTCAGTCAACTGGGTACGAAGGTCCTGTTGAGATGTGCTGAGGGCCACATGCATGGGACGGACACTAGAACGTGTTCTCGTTTTGGTCCATACTGTGTTCATGAGCGAAGCACGACTTCTTGACACAGGTAGCGTTCCGGAGCGATTCGCCCGAGGGTGGCACTGCTTGGGGCGTGTGGGCGATTTCAACGACGGCAAGCCGCACTCCATTGAGGCCTTCGGTGGCAAGCTGGTCGTCTGGGCTGACTCGAAGGGCGAGATCAACGTCCTCGACGCGTACTGCCGTCACCTCGGTGGGGACCTCACCCAGGGCACGGTCAAGGGCGACGAGATCGCCTGCCCCTTCCACGACTGGCGCTGGGGCGGCGACGGTCGCTGCAAGTCCATCCCGTACGCCCGTCGCGTGCCGATGCGTGCCCGTACGCAGAAGTTCGAGACCGTCGTCCGCAACGACCTCATCATGATCTGGCACGACCCCGAGGGTTCCGCCGCCGACATGGACGCGCTCCCGCCGGAGCTCGCGGGCGTCGGCACCGGGGAGTACTCGGGCTGGACCTGGAAGACGCTGGACGTGCCCACCGCGCACTGCCGCGAGATCGTCGACAACATCGTCGACATGGCCCACTTCTTCTACATCCACTTCGCCTTCCCGACGAACTTCCGCAACGTGTTCGAGGGCGAGCAGGCCACGCAGTTCATGGAGTCGACCGGTCGCCCCGACATGGCCGGCCAGGGCTACGGCGACGAGTCGCTCGTGCTGAAGTCCGAGGCGACGTACTTCGGTCCGTCGTTCATGGTCAACTGGCTGGTGACCGACTACAAGGGCTACGAGACCAAGTCGATCCTCATCAACTGCCACATCCCGACGGGTCCCAACTCGTTCAAGCTGCAGTACGGCGTCGCCGTCGAGCGCGGCCCCGAGATGGACGACAAGACGATGAACTACATCGCCGAGAAGTACTCGACGATGTTCGCCGAGGGCTTCGAGCAGGACGTCCACATCTGGCTCAACAAGGCGCCGGTCCAGAACCCGCTCCTGTGCGAGGAGGACGGCCCGGTCTACCAGCTGCGTCGTTGGTACGAGCAGTTCTACGTGGACAAGGCCGACGTCACCGCGGAGATGACCGACCGCTTCGAGTTCGAGGTCGACACGACCAAGGCCAACGAGTACTGGCGTGCGGAGGTCGAGGAGAACCTGGCGCGCAAGGCTGCCGAGGACGCCGCGGCCGGCACCCCCGTCCACCACTGATGTCGTACATCGTTCCGGACCGGGCCGAGACCCGGGAGGACCAGCGTCTCTACACCGAGGCGAGGCTCGTCGAGGTCGCGTGCCTCGACTGCCTCGCCACGGTGCGGGTCAAGAAGAACTCGCAGCACCAGACCTCGGTGCAGTGGAACCACGGCGCTGAGGCAAACTGTGCGGAGTTCGCCAAGCTCGAGTCCGAGCCCGGTGGCCGCAAGGTGTACGCAACCTGCCCCCGTCTCTCCGCGTCGATCGACGCCGCGGTCAAGGAGGGCACTGTCACGATCGGAGCCGAGGATGGCTACTGAGGATTCCTACCTGCTGAAGGTTGCCGAGATCGTCCGCGAGACCGCGGACGCCGTCTCGGTCGTCTTCGAGGTTCCCTCGGGGGAGTCCGCCACGTTCGACTTCAAGCCGGGGCAGTTCCTGACCTTGGGCGTCCCGAGCGACCAGACCGGTCTGGTCGCCCGTGCCTACTCGATCTGCACCCCTCCCGGCGACGGCCTGGCCGTCACGGTGAAGCGGACGGCCGAGGGCTACGCGTCGAACTGGATCAACGACAACCTCAAGGCCGGCGACACCCTCCGGGTGCTGCCGCCCTCGGGCATCTTCACCCCGAAGTCCCTGGACACCGACCTGCTGCTGCTCGCGGGCGGCTCCGGCGTCACGCCGATCATGTCGATCGCCCGTCACGCCCTGGAGCACGGTGAAGGGCGGATCACCGTCTTCTACGCGAACCGCGACGAGAACTCGGTCATCTTCGCCGAGAAGCTGCGTGAGCTGGCGGCGGCCAACCCTGAGCGTCTGCAGGTCATCCACTGGCTGGAGTCGGTCCAGGGGCTGCCCACGGCCGAGCAGCTGAAGGCGTTCCTGGCGCAGTACGACGGCTGGACCTCCTTCTGCTGCGGCCCCGCGCCGTTCATGAAGATGGTGCAGACGGCTCTCAAGGAGCTCGAGGTACCGCGCGAGCGTCGTCACCAGGAGAAGTTCATCTCCCTGGGTGGCAACCCGTTCGGTGACGTCGAGGAGGTGCTGGCCGCGCAGGCGACCATCGCCGAGGCGGACGACGCCGAGAACGCCGAGGGTGCTCCGGAGGACGAGCCGGCCGTGGCCGGTCCCGTGGCTGTGGAGGTCGAGCTGGACGGCGAGCAGTTCAGCTTCGTCGACTGGGACGGACGCCAGCACCTGCTGGACTTCCTGGAGTCCAAGGGCGTCAACGCGCCGTTCTCGTGCCGTGAGGGTGAGTGCAGCGCGTGCGCCTGCATGATCCTGGAGGGCGACCTCTCGATGACCCGCAACGACGTGCTCGAGAAGGAGGACCTGGAGGACGGCATCCGCCTGTCGTGCCAGGCCCGCGCCCTGACCGAGAAGGTCCGCGTCACCTACAACGGCTGACGCCGTTCGCTCATCGTGCGACGCCCCTGACCCGAGCGGGTCGGGGGCGTCTCACGTTCCTGCGCCGACGATCTGGCCGATTCGGCAGGGTGCTCAGGCCGCGTCAGCGTGGGTGGGCCGCGACCGACTCGTCGATGCGGCGGAGCGCGGGATCCCGCGGTACCAGCTGGTCACCGCCTACGACGTCGTGCTCGTGGCTGGGCTTGTCGCACTGTGCGCAGGCTGGGTGGCCGTCGCGTCCTGGCTGGCGAGGGCGCGCAGCAACGCCGAGGTGCTGAACCCCGGTGCCCGGCAGGAGCACGAGAAGGAGTGGGCCTGGGTGGGCTGGTTCGTGCCAGTCGTCGCCCTGTGGTTCCCGTACGTCTTCGTGCGTGACGTCCGGCGCGCGACGGCCCCGCGAGGGGTCAAGCCGCTGCTCCTCTCGTGGTGGTTCGCGTTCCTGCTCTACGTGAGCACCATCCAGTTCGGTCCGTTCCTGCGCGCCGACCCGTCCACCGGCCCGGACGAGGTTGCCCAGCTCGGCGGCATCGAGACGTTCAACGCGGTCCTGGCGCTGCTGGCGGGGGTGCTCTGGGTGCTGGTGGTCCGGAGGATCACGTCCGAGCAGCGGGCAGCGCACGGTGGCGGTCTTCCGGACGCTGCGCGGGCTCGTTCGCGCACGCCGTGGCCGCCTCCGGTGCCCCAGGGGCGCCCGCCGTCACACCCGGGTTGGTCGACCCACTGAGGTGTTCAGCCGTGTCTGGTCGGTCACTTCTCCGCGTGTTGAGGGAAGGCCTGCGCGTCGGGGGGTGTTCGATCAGGGTGGGGCACGGAGCCCCCAGGGTTGCCACCCGCACTCGGGACGGACGGCACCGCAGCCAACGTCGCTGAGGAGCAGAGATGAGTCGCATCACCAAGGTCACCGTCCTGGGCATGGGAGTGTTGGGTTCGCAGATCGCCTTCCAGTCGGCCTTCCGGGGCAAGGAGGTGACGGCGTACGACATCTCCGACGAGGCGGTCGCGGCCGGTCGCGCCAAGCTCGACGCCCTCGTGGAGCGCTACCAGCAGGACCTCGGCGACGCAGCCGCGCAGGCCGGGGAGGTGCCCGCCAGGATCCGCGCCACCAGCGACCTGGCAGAGGCGGTCAGCGGAGCGGACCTCGTCATCGAGGCAGTTCCCGAGAAGCTGGAGATCAAGACCTCCACCTACGAGAAGCTGGCGGCCGTCGCCGACGCCTCGACGATCTTCGCGAGCAACTCCTCGACCCTGCTGCCCTCCGACATCGCTCCGTCGACGGGACGCCCCGACCGGTTCCTGGCGCTGCACTTCGCCAACGAGATCTGGAAGCGCAACACCGCCGAGGTGATGCCCGGCCCCGAGACCGACTCCGAGGTGCTGGCGGAGGTGGCCGCCTTCGCCGAGGAGATCGGCATGGTCCCGATCGTCCTGAAGAAGGAGAAGGCCGGGTACGTCCTCAACTCGCTCCTCGTCCCTCTGCTCAACGCGGCCGGGGAGCTCCTCGCCGGCGGGTACGCGGACGTGGAGACGGTCGACCGGACGTGGCGGCTCGGTACGGGGGCGCCGATGGGGCCGTTCCAGATCTTCGACGTCGTCGGCCTCACCACGGCGTACAACATCGCCGTCACCAAGGAGGAGCCGGTGCAGCAGGAGTTCGCCGCGATCCTCAAGCGTGACTACCTCGACCAGGGCAAGCTCGGCATCGCCTCGGGCGAGGGGTTCTACACCTACCGCTGACCGTGCGGGCGCGGGCCGGGGGACCGGTCCGCGCCCGGACCGTACGTCAGGTCGCCATCCGCACGCAGGCTGCCGCCTGGGCAACACCGTGCAACGCCTTGGCCAACTGGGTCCCGCGCGAGCCCGCGGAGTGCGAGCATGCGGCCATGAGTGCTGACGTACGCCCCAGTCTCGAACAGCGGATCCTCGTCTTTTCCGGAACGTTCATGGCCTTCGTCGGCCTCGCTCAGATCGCTTTCGCGGACGGAGGCCTTGAACTGTTCCTCGGCTCAGCGGCGGTGTTCTCCGGCTCGATGCTCGTGTTCCCGCAGCTCGTAGCGCTTGCCGTCAAGCGCTACGGCTGAGT
Organism: Nocardioides sp.; assembly: GCF_051876515.1. Classification (GTDB taxonomy): domain Bacteria; phylum Actinomycetota; class Actinomycetes; order Propionibacteriales; family Nocardioidaceae; genus Nocardioides. Next base: position 14,376 of record NZ_JBJEHY010000019.1, read on the forward strand.
CACCAGCCGCGCTCGCGCCACTCCGCCAGGTGGGGGCGCTCGTCGCCCAGCACGCCGTCGTCCCCGTGACCGGGGTGGAAGACGGTCTCGTCGGGCAGCGTGCCGAAGATCTTGGTCTCGACCTCGTCGATCAGCTGGGCGAATGCCTCGGCGTTGCCGAACGTCGCGCCCACGCCACCCGGGAAGAGGCTGTCCCCGGTGAAGAGGTGCGGTGCCGCGCCCTCGGGGCGTACGAGCAGGCAGATCGAACCGGGGGTGTGGCCCGCGACCGCGATGACGTCGAGCAGGACCTGACCGACGGCGACCTGGTCGGTGTGGTCCAGGGCGCGACCCACGCCGACACCGGTCTGCTCGGTGATCGCCTCAGCGTCCGCGATGCCGGCGGCCACGACCGCACCGGTCGCCGCGACGACCTCGGCCAGGGCGCGGTGGTGGTCCCAGTGCTGGTGGGTGGTGACCACGGTGGTCAGGCCGGCCTCGCCGACCAGCTCGAGGAGCCGCTCGCCCTCCGCCGCGGCGTCGACGAGGAGCTGGTCGCCGGTGCTGGTGCACTGCAGGAGGTAGGCGTTGTTGGACATCTTCGGGTCGACGGCGACCTTGGTCACCCGCAGCCCCGGGAGCTCGAGCACCTGTGCCTCACCGCCGGGCACCACGTGGCCGGTGTACGTCATCGGATCTCCTCCTGGTTCGCGCGACCCGTGTCGCGTCCGTCCGACGCTACCGGCCGCACGTGGACGTGGGTGATCCGGTCCCGGCGTGAGAACGTGTCGGGTGGCGTGCGTCCCGGACGTCGGGGCGCTACGATGACGAACACGTGTTCGAACGTGGATGGGGTACGAAGTTGATCGAGCAGCTGGTGATCCGGGGAGCCCGGGAGCACAACCTGAAGGACGTCTCGATCGACCTGCCACGTGACTCGCTCATCGTGTTCACGGGCCTGTCGGGCTCCGGCAAGTCGAGCCTCGCCTTCGACACGATCTTCGCCGAGGGGCAGCGCCGTTACGTGGAGTCGCTCTCCGCGTACGCCCGCCAGTTCCTGGGCCAGATGGACAAGCCCGACGTCGACTTCATCGAGGGGCTGTCGCCGGCCGTCTCGATCGACCAGAAGTCCACCTCGAAGAACCCGCGCTCCACCGTCGGGACCATCACCGAGGTGTACGACTACCTCCGGCTGCTGTACGCCCGCGCCGGGCGGCCGCACTGCCCGACCTGCGGGGCCCAGATCCAGCGGCAGACGCCGCAGCAGATCGTCGACCGCGTCCTCGGGCTCGAGGAGGGGCGGCGCTTCCAGGTGCTGGCCCCGGTCATCCGCGGCCGCAAGGGCGAGTACGTCGAGCTGTTCAAGGACCTGCAGACGCAGGGGTTCTCGCGTGCTCGGGTCGACGGCCAGACCCACACGTTGGACGCGCCTCCCACGCTCGACAAGAAGCTCAAGCACACCATCGAGGTCGTTGTCGACCGGCTGGCGGTCAAGGAGTCCTCCAAGCGCCGCCTGACCGACTCGGTCGAGACCGCGCTCGGGCTGACCGGCGGGCTCGTCGTCTTCGACTTCGTCGACCTCGACGAGGGCGACCCCGGTCGTGAGATGCGCTTCTCCGAGCGGATGGCGTGCCCCAACGACCACGTGATCGACACCGACGAGCTCGAGCCGCGCTCGTTCTCGTTCAACTCGCCCTTCGGCGCCTGCACCGCCTGCCACGGCATCGGCACGCGCATGGAGGTCGACCCCGAGCTGCTCATTCCCGACCCCGGCGCGACCCTCGGCGAGGGGGCCGTCCAGCCGTGGTCCGGGGCGTCCGTCGCGGACTACTTCCTGCGCCTGATGAACGCGCTCGGCGAGGAGATGGGCTTCGACCTCAACACGCCGTGGCGTGACCTGCCTGCCAAGGCGCGCAAAGCGATCATCGAGGGCCACGCGACCAAGGTCCACGTCGTCGCCCGCAACCGGTACGGCCGCCAGCGGTCGTACTACGCGGCCTTCGAGGGCGTCCGCCCGTACATCGAGCGCAAGCACCGCGACGCGGAGTCCGACACCAGCCGTGAGCGGTTCGAGGGATTCATGCGCGAGGTCGCGTGCCCCACCTGCTCGGGCACCCGGCTCAAGTCGGTGCCGTTGGCCGTGACCCTGGGCTCCAAGCAGGGCGGTGGTCTCAACATCGCCCAGGTCTGCGCCATGTCGATCCGTGACACGGCCGAGCACCTCAAGCACCTCGACCTCAACGCCCGCGAGCGGCAGATCGGCGAGCGGGTCCTCAAGGAGATCCAGGACCGCCTGCAGTTCCTCCTCGACGTGGGGCTCGACTACCTCTCGCTCGACCGGCCCAGCGGGTCGCTGTCGGGCGGGGAGGCGCAGCGGATCCGGCTGGCCACCCAGATCGGTGCCGGTCTGGTGGGCGTCCTGTACGTCCTCGACGAGCCCTCCATCGGCCTGCACCAGCGCGACAACGAGCGCCTGATCGAGACCCTCGTGCGCCTCAAGGACCTCGGCAACACGCTCATCGTCGTGGAGCACGACGAGGACACCATCCGTACCGCCGACTGGGTGGTCGACATCGGCCCCGGGGCCGGCGAGCACGGCGGCCAGGTCGTGCACAGCGGCACCGTCGAGGAGCTGCTCGCGCACCCCGACTCGCCGACCGGCCTCTACCTGTCCGGGCGCCGTGAGATCCCGGTGCCGCCGGTCCGCCGTCCTCGCACCAAGGGGCGCGAGCTCGTCGTGCACGGCGCCCGCGAGAACAACCTCCGCGACATCGACGTGGCGTTCCCGCTCGGCGTCCTGACCGCCGTCACCGGCGTCTCGGGCTCCGGCAAGTCCACCCTGGTCAACGACATCCTCTACACGTCGCTGGCCAAGGAGCTGTACAACGCCAAGACCGTGCCCGGGCGCCACACCAAGGTGACCGGCCTCGACCACGTCGACAAGGTGATCCACGTCGATCAGTCGCCGATCGGCCGCACGCCCCGGTCCAACCCGGCGACGTACACCGGGGTCTTCGACCACGTGCGCAAGCTGTTCGCGCAGACGCCCGAGGCCAAGGTGCGCGGCTACCAGCCCGGCCGGTTCTCGTTCAACGTCAAGGGCGGCCGCTGCGAGGCCTGCGCCGGCGACGGCACGCTCAAGATCGAGATGAACTTCCTCCCGGACGTCTACGTCCCCTGCGAGGTGTGCCACGGTGCGCGCTACAACCGCGAGACGCTCGAGGTCCACTACAAGGGCAAGACCATCGCGGAGGTCCTCGACATGCCGATCGAGGAGGCCGTCGACTTCTTCGGCGCCGTGCCGGCCATCGCACGGCACATGAAGACGCTGGTCGAGGTCGGACTGGGGTACGTACGTCTCGGCCAGCCGGCCACCACCCTCTCCGGCGGCGAGGCGCAGCGCGTCAAGCTCGCCAGCGAGCTGCAGAAGCGGTCCACCGGCCGCACCCTGTACGTCCTCGACGAGCCCACCACGGGCCTGCACTTCGAGGACATCCGCAAGCTCCTCGGGGTGCTGTCCAGCCTGGTCGACAAGGGCAACACGGTGCTGGTGATCGAGCACAACCTCGACGTCATCAAGACGGCCGACTGGATCATCGACATGGGACCCGAGGGCGGGTCGGGCGGCGGCAGCGTCGTCATCGAGGGCACCCCGGAGGCGGTCGCGGCCGAGCCACGCAGCCACACCGGACGCTTCCTGGTGCCGGTCCTGGAGGGCCGTCAGGCCAAGCAGCCCGGTGCGCCGCGGGCGGTCCGGTCCGAGACGGCCGACAAGCCGGCGGCAGCCACCAGGAAGGCAACCGCGAAGAAGGCAGCGACCAAGAAGACGGTTCCCAAGAAGTCAGCGGCCACGAAGGCGGTGGCGAAGAAGGCCCCCGCCAAGAAGGCGT
>NZ_JBJEHY010000020.1:0-4273 GCF_051876515.1 Nocardioides sp.
TGGACCCACCAGCGCAGGGGAAGGGTCAGGCGTTCGTCGAATCGGTGCCGCTCCACGGGCATGAGCCTAGGCGAGGGCGCACAACGAACGACGGGCGGTCCTCGCGTGTGCCCGTCGCCGTCCGGAGGGTAGATTCGCGCCCCGTGACGCCCGACCCCCGCCTCGAGACCCCCGGCGCGCTGCGCGTCGCCGTCCGCCGGCTCGACCCCGACCTGCCGCTGCCCTCGTACGCCCACCCCGGCGACGCGGGCGCCGACCTGTGCACCACGGTCGACGTACGGCTGGGGCCCGGTGAGCGGGCCCTGGTGCCGACAGGGATCGCGATCGCCCTTCCCGAGGGGTACGTGGCCCTGGTGCACCCACGCTCCGGGCTCGCGGCCCGGCACGGCGTCTCCATCGTCAACACGCCCGGCACCGTGGACTCCGGCTACCGGGGCGAGGTCAAGGTGCTGCTGGTCAACCACGACCTGGTCGAACCGGTCGAGCTGCGCCGTGGTGACCGGGTCGCGCAGCTCGTCGTGCAGCGGTACGAACGGGCCGACTTCGTCGCCGTGGACGAACTGCCTGACTCGGTGCGTGGTGACGGGGGTTACGGTTCTACGGGTGGGTTCGTCGGCGCCTGAGCGTGGCGCCGCCACGACGAGCCGACAGCGATGATGGGAGATCAGACGTGAAGTTCCGCCGCAAGACCTCGACCGCGGCCGAGGTCGCCGAGTCCGAGGCGGTCGCTGCCCGTGAGCCCGGCCCCTGGGACAGCGCCGACGTGCGCGAGGACGGGGTCGAGCGGGTGGACCTCGGGGCCCTGCTGCTTCCTCCGTTGGAGGGGCTCGAGGTGCGGCTGCAGGTCGACGAGAAGAGCGGGAACGTCCGTTCGGTCCTCCTCGCCGGCCCCGAGGGTGCCGTGGAGCTGCAGGTGTTCGCCGCGCCGCGCAACGGGGACCTGTGGGGCACCGTCCGTCCCCAGATCGCCGAGGACCTGACCCGCCGGGGTGCCGAGCACTCCGAGCGGGAGGGCCGCTGGGGCACCGAGCTGGTCTGCCAGCTGCCGGTGCAGCGCCCCGACGGCACCCCGGCCGTCCAGCCGTCGCGGATCGTGGGGGTCAACGGCCCCCGCTGGCTCCTGCGCGCCACCTTCATGGGTGTCCCCGCCACCGACCCCGAGAAGGCAGGTGAGTGGGAGGACGCCCTCAGCCAGGTCGTCGTGCACCGCGGTGACGGTGCGATGCCGGTCGGTGAGCAGCTCCCGGTGGTGCTGCCCGCGGACGCCCGCCGGGTGCGCTGACCGTGGCCCAGGCACGGTGGCGCCGCGCCCTGGACCGGTGGGCCGACACCTCCGACCAGGAGGCGCGCGACCTGCGCGCCACGCACGAGGAGGCCGGGCACGCGGTGATCGCTGAGGCGCCCGACCGTGAGCGGGTGACGGTGCGCGGGGTCCTCCGTACGGTGACGCTGCGCCCCCGTGACGGCGTGCCCGTGCTGGAGGCTGAGCTCTCGGACGGTTCGGGCGTGGTCACGCTGACCTGGCTCGGCCGCCGACGCATCGGCGGGATCGACCCGGGCCGGTCCCTGCGGGTGACCGGGCGGATCGGCCCGCAGAACGGCGTCCGCGTCATGTACAACCCCCGTTACGAGCTGATCCCGTGAGCGACGACGCGGCCCGGCCGGCGGGCGCGGACGAGGGCCAGACCGTCGAGCCGGTCATCGAGGAGCGCGAGCAGCACGCGGACGTGACCACCGTCGAGGCGCTGGTCCGGCGCCAGCTCTCCGACGCCCTCGGCGGGCGCCGGGGGATGCTGGAGGCAGCGACGCCCACGGTGCTGTTCACCGTCACCTGGCTGACCACGCGCCAGCTCGAGACGGCTCTGTACGTCAGCATCGGCGCCGCGCTGGTGCTCCTGGCGATCCGCCTGGTCCAGCGCTCCACGGTGCAGTTCGTGGTCAACGCCCTCTTCGGGATCGGGCTGGGGTGGTTCTTCGCCCACCGGGCCGGTGCCGCCGGAGGCAGCGCGGAGGAGCAGGCTCTGGCCTACTTCGCGCCCGGCATCATCTACAACGCCGGGTACGCCGTCGTCCTGGGCCTGACCTGCCTGGTCCGGTGGCCGCTGGTCGGCTTCATGGTCGGGAGCGTCACCGGCGAGCTCACCGAGTGGCGCCGCGACCGCGGTCTGGTGAAGCTCTGCTCGCGGCTGACCTGGATGCTCGTCGTCCCGTGCGCGGTGCGTGTCGTCGTCCAGGCGCCGGTGTGGTTCGCCGGGCACAGCGGAGCGATGGACGCCGACACCGCGATCGCCTTCCTCGGGGTGAGCAAGATCGTCATGGGCTGGCCGCTGCAGCTGGCCGCCCTGGGGGCGATGGTCTGGTTGCTGGCGCGCGACGGCACGCCGATCGAGCGGGCGACGGCCACCGCCGAGGCCGCGGAACCTGCCGCGGGTGCCCCGGAGGGCCAGCCCGCCGACTGAGCCGGCGGGCGTGGCCCGTCCGTTCAGTCCTCGGCGCGGCGACCGGCGAGCGGGGAGAGGAGCTTCTCGAGCTCCTCCTCGACCTCGGCGGGGACCACGAACAACAGCTCGTCGCCAGCCTCGAGGGGCTGCTCGGCCTGCGGCGTGTACACCTGCCCGTCGCGCAGCATCGTGACGAGGGAGCAGTTGTCGGGGAACGGCACGAGACCGGTGGGGGTGCCGACGTACGGGGAGTTGGCGGGCAGCGTCATCTCGACGAGGTTGGCGTTGCCCTGCCGGAACGTGAAGAGCCGGACCAGGTCACCGACCGACACGGCCTCCTCGACGAGTGCCGACATGATGCGCGGGGTCGACACGTTGACGTCGACGCCCCACGCCTCGGTGAAGAGCCACTCGTTGTTGGGGTGGTTGACGCGGCCCACGGTGCGGGGGACCGCGAACTCCGTCTTGGCCAGCAGCGAGGTGACGAGGTTGGCCTTGTCGTCGCCGGTGGCGGCGATCACGACGTCGCACTCCGCGACGCGGGCCTCCTCGAGGGAGGACAGCTCGCACGAGTCGGCCAGCAGCCACTCGGCGTCCGGCACCTGGTCGGGGCGGATGGCGCTCGCGGACTTGTCGATGAGCAGCACGTCGTGACCGTTCTCGATCAGCTCGCGCGCGATCGAGCGCCCCACGGCGCCCGCGCCGGCGATGGCGACCCTCATCACTCCTCCTCAGGTCCGTCGGCGAGGACGGCGTACGCGTGGGCGGCCTGGTCCTCGCGGATGACCAGGTGCAGTCGGTCGCCCTCCTGCAGGACGGTGTCGCGGGTGGGCAGCATGCCTTCGCCGAGGCGGTCGATCCAGGCGATGCGGCTGTGCGACTGCTCCTGGAAGTGCACCGTGCGGTGGCCCACCCAGACGTCGGAGACGCCCACGTGGTCCAGACGAATGGTGCCCGAGGGGTCGCGGAAGTCCGGCTCGGCGCCCGCGGGCAGGAGCCGGCGCAGGACCTGGTCGGAGGTCCACTTCACCGTCGCGACCGTCGTGATGCCCAGCCGCTGGTACACCTCGGCGCGGCCCGGGTCGTAGATGCGTGCCACGACCTGCTGCACGCCGAAGGTCTCGCGCGCCACGCGGGCCGCGATGATGTTGGAGTTGTCACCGCTGGAGACCGCGGCGAACGCGTGGGCACGGCGGATCCCCGCCTTCTCCAGCACTGCCTGGTCGAAGCCGATGCCCGTCACCTTGTCGCCGTTGAAGGCGGGACCGAGGCGACGGAAGGCGTCGGGCTCGGAGTCGATGACGGACACCGTGTGGTTGCGGTCCTCGAGGCTCCGGGCCAGCGTCGACCCGACGCGGCCACACCCCATGATCACGACGTGCACGTGTGAACGCTAACGCACGGCGCGGGTCGATGGGCGCCATCACCCGCGAGGCCCCGCAACCGTGTCGGGAGGCCGATCCGGCGCAGGTGGCCTACGCTTGCTCGTCGTGGGTGTCGGTGACGTCTCGAAGCGGATCCTGCTGGGCCGCAAACTCCGAAGCAATCAACTGGGCGAGACCTTGCTGCGCAAGCGGGTCGCGCTGCCGGTGTTCGCCAGCGACGCCTTGTCGTCGGTGGGCGCACTCATAGGCATTGCCGGAGCCCGTTTGGGCTACCCCATCCTGGATTCCGTGGCAAGCTTGGTCATCTGCATCTTCATCGTGAAGGCTGCGGTTGACATATTCAAAGACTCCATCGACAAGATGGTGGACCGCTCCAGCGGAGAAGAGACCGAGGAGCTGCTCAGGGAGTGCGCCGCGCGTCAGAAGGGCGTCTTGGGAGTAGACCTC
>NZ_JBJEHY010000021.1:0-18207 GCF_051876515.1 Nocardioides sp.
ATGGCCGGCGCCCGTTCTGGTGACATCGGCGGCTCGCCGCCGTGGCTCGCGACCTTCCGCAGCTCCCGGCGGGTGCCACGGTCGCGGTCGTCGTCCACGACGGGGGAGTGCCGTACCTGGACACCGTCTACGACGACGACTGGGTCCGCGCGACAATCCCCGATCCCCGCCGCGCGCTGGCCGACCCGGCCACTCTCGTGCCCTGCCGGGGAGGAGACCATGGGTGAGCACGCGCGCGGCGGGGCGTACGACCTCGCGGTCGTGGGGGCCGGGCCCCGGGCGCTCAGCGCCCTGCTCGCGCTTGACGACCAGCTGCCCGAACGGGTGGCGCGACCCCTGGCAGTGCTGCTGCTCGACCCCGCACCTCCAGGTGCCGGCGCCGTGTGGGACCCCGCCCAGTCTCCGCACCTGCTGATGAACGTCAACGCCGACATCGTGGACCTGCGTTCGCGGACCGTACCGTGGACCTGGCGTGAGTGGGCGCGGGCCACGCGGACGGTGGAGGATCCCGACGATCCCTACCCGCCACGCGCCCGGGTCGGGGACCACCTGGTGTGGGCGTACGAGCGGCTGTGCACCTCCCCACGCCTCGACCTCCGCCACGTCCCGGACGTGGTGCGTCGGGTGCGGCGCACCGAGGCGGCCTGGGAGCTGGAGACCGATCGTGCCCCTGGCGTTCCGTGGACGGCGTCGGACGTGCTGCTGTGCACCGGCCACCTCGACGGGGGAGGCGTCGACCACTCCGCGGTGGTCCGGCACGCCCCCGGGCCCGGGCGTGAGCTGGTGGTCCGCGGGGCCGCGCTGAGTGGGTTCGACGTGGTGCTCGACGTGACCGCGGGGCGAGGAGGACGGTGGGTGCGTGACAACGCCGTGCCTTCCGGCCTCCGCTACGTCCGCAGCGGTGCGGAGCCGGACGTCGTACGGCTGCTGAGCCGCGGCGGGGAGCTGATGCTGCCCAAGCCGACGGAGGTCGACCCAGGGGTGGGCGCAGTGGTGCGTGCGGAGACCGTACGGCTCCGCGAGCTCGACGACCCGGACGAGCGGTGGTGGCAGGTGCTGGCCGATGCCACGCTCGCCGCGGCCGCCGCGTCAGGCCACAGCGTCGAGCCCGGCCAGCTGGGCACCGTCCTGGAGGACGGACGCGCTCCGCAGGACCCCTGGCTCAGGTGGACCGACGACCTGCGTCGGGCCGACGGCCACACGGACCCCGACGCAGCCTGGTGGTGGGGCAGAGCCTGGTCCGCGGGCTACCCCGACGTCGTGGCGAGTCTGGAGCGGGCACCCCGGACCAGCTCCTGGGCCCTGTTCCGGAGGCGGGCAGCCCGCCTCGAGCGGTGGGCCTTCGGGCCGCCTCCCGTGACCGTGCGCCGGCTCCTGGCCGTGCACGAGGCGGGCCTGCTCGAGGTCGAGCGGGACCGGGGCGGGCCGGCTGACGTGGTCGCGGTGACCGCGCCGCCCGGCGTGGTCGACGGGGATCGTCGGGAGGCCCCTGACCCGATGTGGGCGGGGCTGCTGCAGGACGGCTGGGTCAGCGTGCGCGACTTCGAACGCGGCGTGTGGACGACGCCGCGGGGGCAGTGCGTGGGTGCCACAGGTTCGGTGACGCCGGGCCTGTGGGTCCTGGGCCGCCCCACCGAGGACCCGGTGATCGGTCACGACACGCTCTCCGGCACGCTGCACGGGGACGTGGCCCGCTGGGCACGGACGTTCGCGGCCCGGGCCGGAGCCGGCCCTCGGCTCCAGACGGCAGGAGGTGTGGCGTGAGCCGTTCCGAAGGGGTGCTGCCGCTGGCGGCCAGGCTCGAGCCGTGGATGGAGCAGCTGGTCGCCGACCCTGACCAGTGCGCCGACCTGGTGGCGCGCTGGGGCTCCCCGGTCAACGTGCACGACTTCGGTGCGCTGGCGCGCAACGCCGGGGACCTGGTGGGCCCCGCGTACGACCGAGGCGTGCGCGCCCGGGTCTTCGTGGCCCGCAAGGCCAACAAGACCCTCGGCCTGGTCGACGCGGCCAGAGCAGCTGGACTGGGGCTCGACGTCGCCTCCCTCGGCGAGCTCGAGCAGAGCCTGGCGCGAGGGTACGACCCTGCCGACCTCGTCCTCAGCGCCGCCGTGAAGAGCCCCGCCCTGCTGGCCCGGTGCGTCCGGGACGGCGTCCTGGTGAGCCTCGACAACACCGACGAGGCCTCCCTGCTCCTCGAGATCGCGCGGTCGGTGTCCGGGCGGGTACGGGTCGCGCTGCGGCTCGCGGTGGTCGCTCCCGACGTGGCGCCCACACGGTTCGGTCTACCTGCCGAGGGCTGGCTCAGCTGGTGGGAGGGGCTCGCGGTCCCCGACCGGGACCTGCTGGCCGTGGAGGGGATCCACTTCCACCTCAACGGCTACGCGGCCCCGGAGCGCCGCACGGCGCTGCGCGCGGCCGTCGACCTGGTCGGCGCGCTGCGCGAGCGCGGCGTGGCCCCCTCGTTCATCGACATGGGTGGGGGCGTGCCCATGAGCTACCTGCTGCACGAGCGCCAGTGGCGCGACTTCTGGCGCGCCGTCGACGGTCAGGAGAACGACGAGGTGACGTGGCGGGGAGACCGGCTCGGACTGGTCGATCCTTCCGCCGCCCGGCCCTCACCGACGACGTACCCGTACTGGCAGACGCCCGTCCGCGGCGCCTGGCTGGCTGAGGTGCTCGACGCCGCCGCAGGGCCGGGACGCCACGGCTCGGTGGCTGACCTGCTGCGCGAGGCGGACCTCGAGCTCCGCCTCGAGCCCGGGCGGGCGGTGCTCGACGGGTGCGGGCTCACCCTGGCCTCGGTCGCGTTCCGCAAGAGCACCAGCGACGGCGTTCCGCTGGTGGGGCTGCACATGAACCGGACCCAGGTCCGCTCGACGTCCGCTGACTTCCTGGTCGACCCGTTGCTGGTCCGCCCGGGCGGCGCAGACCCGGGACCTCCCGTGGACGGCTTCCTGGTGGGGGCGTACTGCATCGAGGAGGAGCTCCTGCTGCGCCGCCGGCTGCGGTTCCCTGACGGGGTGGCGTTGACCGACCTCGTCGCCTTCCCCAACACGGGCGGGTATCTGATGCACATCGTGGAGAGTGCCTCACACCAGATCCCGTTGGCCCGCAACGTCGTGGCAGGACCGTACGGGTGGGTGCTCGACGCCCTCGACGGGCCGGACGCGAACTGAGCCCGTGCGTCAGTCGGTGATGCGGCGCAGCGAGCCCGCGTGACGCCCTGCCAGCTGGTGGTAGAACTCGGCGTTGTGCTCGAGCCACAGCTCCGCCGAGCTGCCCGCGGTCTCCTTCAGCACCTTCGCCGGGGTGCCCGCCGCCAGCACGCCGTCGGGGACGTGCGTGCCGGAGGTGACAACCGCCCCCGCCGCCACCACGCTGCGGGCGCCGATCGTGACGCCGTCCAGAAGGACCGCGCCGTTGCCGATCAGGGACCCGTCGCCGATCGACTGGCAGTGGACGACGCACGCGTGCCCGACGGTGACGTCGGCGCCGATCGTCAGCGGCTCGCCCATGCCGACGTGGACGACGGTGTTGTCCTGGACGTTCGCGCGGGCCCCGACCCGCAGCCCGGCGACGTCGCCGCGCAGGACCGCGCCGTACCAGATGCTCGCTCCGGCCTCGACGGTCACGTCACCGATGAGGGTGGCCGTCGGCGCGACCCACGCGTCGGGGTGGACGGTGGGCGCGACGCCCTCGAACTCGAAGATGTTGCCCTGCACGTCTGACTCCTCGCTCACCTGGCCCGACCTCCGGGCGAGCGTCAGCGTACGGGGAGGGCTCAGGCGCCGCCGGCCGGCATGGCCTCGAGCAGGATCTCCGGGTTGTCGCGGGCGGTGGCGCTGGCGCGCCACTGGTCGGTGAAGAGAGCGACGTACGTGCCGTCGGTGCGCTGGAGCACCTCGCAACCGCGCTTGCCGCGGAGCCCCAGCGCGCCCTCGGCGTCGGTGATCCGCGCGACCTGGTAGTCGAGGCGCGAGAGGCGGATGGGGGAGTTGAACTCGTGCAGCATCCGGTCCTCGACGACCTCGAACTGCAGCGGCCCGACCGCCGCCAGCACGGGCGACTGGTCGCCACGCAGGTCGGAGCGCAGCACCTGCACGACACCTTCCTGGTCGAGCTGCTCGATGCCCTTGCGGAACTGCTTGTAACGACCGATGTCGCCGGCCGTGGCCGTCATGAAGTGCTCGGGCGCGAAGGAGGGCACCGGTGGGTACGCGATCTTGGGGCCGGTGTAGATGGTGTCGCCCACGCGCAGGGCGTTGGCGTTGACCAGGCCGATGATGTCGCCCGGGTACGCGTGCTCCACCGAGGTGGTCTCGCGGCCGAAGACGGTCTGGGCGAACTTGGTCGCGAACGGGCGACCCGTGGTCCCGTGGGTGACGACCATGCCGCGGTCGAACTCGCCGGAGACGATGCGGGCGTACGCGAGACGGTCGCGGTGCGCGGTGTTCATGCCGGACTGCACCTTGAAGACGAAGGCGCTGAACTCGTCGCCGGGCTCGCGCACGGCGCCGTCGAGGCCCTCGGTGGTGCTGGGGCCGGGCGCGAGCTCCACCAGCAGGTCGAGCAGCTGGGCGACGCCGAAGTTCTGCAGGGCGGAGGCGAACATCACCGGGGTCGTCTCGCCGCTGAGGAACGTGGTCTGGTCGTGGTTGGCCTCGTCGAGGTCGAGCAGCTCGTGCTCCTCCACCGCGTTGTCCCACACGTCCTTGTCGTCGCCCTCGACCTGGTCGGCACCCATGCGGCGCTCCGGGGCGATGGTCGCGCCGCCGGCGGTGCGGGTGTACTTGATGAACTCGCCGGTGCGGCGGTCCAGCACGCCGCGGAAGTCGCCGGCCTCGCCGACGGGCCAGGTCAGGGGCGTGGGCCGGATCTTGATCTGCTCCTGGATCTTGTCCATGAGCTCGAGCGGCGACAGGCCGGGGCGGTCCCACTTGTTGATGACCGTGATCACGGGGATGCCGCGCAGGGCGCAGACGCGGAAGAGCTTGAGCGTCTGCGGCTCCAGGCCCTTGCCCGCGTCGACCAGCATCACCGCGGAGTCGACGGCGGAGAGGACCCGGTAGGTGTCCTCGGAGAAGTCGGAGTGGCCGGGGGTGTCGACGAGGTTGACGACGTGGCCGTCGTACTCGAACTGCAGCGCGGCGGAGGTGATCGAGATGCCGCGGGCCTTCTCCATCGCCATCCAGTCCGACACGGTCGCCTTGCGGTCGCCCTTGCCGTGCACCGCACCGGCCTCGTTGATCGCGCGGGCGTGCAGTGCGAGGGCCTCGGTGATCGTGGACTTGCCGGCGTCAGGGTGGCTGATCACGGCGAACGTACGGCGGGGGCGTGAGTCGGACACTGGCTGAATCTAACCGCCCGTGTCGGGTCCCGGCGGGGCCGGGGTAGCCTGACCGCGCCAGTCGTACTCCCCAGGGAGTCAGGGAATCCGGTGCAACTCCGGAACTGACGCGCAGCGGTGAGGTGACGGGCAGGACGTGCCACGCGAGTGGCGGCCACTGGGCTCTCGAGCCTGGGAAGGTGTCCTGTTCCGGTTGATCCGAGTCCGAAGACCTGCTGGCCCTGACGACGGCCGTCGTCGGGTCACCAGTGGATCCCGCGCCTGGGTCCCCGACTCGAAACAGGTTTCCGGTGACACGTTCACGTCCCGACATGTGCCCCGGCGTGCTGCGCCCCTGGCCCGCCGACGATGGCCTCCTCGTACGGCTGCGGTTGCCGGGTGGGCGTCTGGCGGTGGACTCCCTGCTCGCGCTGTCGGAGGTGGCGCAGTCGTCCGGCGACGGGCGGGTGCGGCTGACGTCGCGTGCCAACCTGCAGGTACGGGGCCTGCCGGAGGCGCCGGGTCGTGCCGGGGTGCTCCCGCCCGAGGTGGTGGCGGCCCTCGCCGGGACGGGGTTGCTGCCGAGCGCCGCCCACGACGTGTCGCGCAACCTGATGGCCTCGCCGACGAGCGGCCTTGACGCTCGGGGTTGCGACGTGCGGCCGTACGTGCGGGCGCTGGACGAGGCCCTGCTGGCTGATCCCGCGGCGGCGGCACTGCCGGGGCGGTTCCTGTTCCTGCTCGACGACGGTCGCGGCGACCTGGTGGGTCGTACGAGTGACCTGGCCGCCGTCGGGGTCGGCGGTGGCCGGGCGCAGCTGCGGGTCGGTGGGGCGTGGTCGGACGTCGTGGCGTGGTCGGAGGTACCGGCGCGGTTGGTGGCGATGGCTGCGGCATTCCTGGCGGTTCGAGGTGCGGGGGCCGGTGCGGCCTGGCACGTGGATGAGCTGCCGGAGCCGTTGTGGGCTCCGTCGCCGCCGGATCCGGGACTGCCCGACCCGGGGCCGCCGCTGGCACACGGGGCGACGCCCGCCGGCCTCCACGTGGCGGTCGGTCCCGAGGGGTTGACCCCCTCGGACGTCGCCGACCTCGCGTCCCTCGCCCAGCACTGCTCCCACGTCGTCGTCACCCCGTGGCGCGGCGTCCTCGTACCCCAGGAAGTTCGATGATCCCCGACGTCTTCACGCCCCTCCAGCCCACCCGCCGGTACCACTACGTCGACTCCGGTCCCGAGATCTACGTCGACTCGTTCGCCACGATCCGCCGCGAGGCCGACCTGGGCGCGGTGCCCGCCAGCGCGGAGAGGACGGTGGTGCGGATGATCCACGGCAGTGGCCAGGTCGATCTTGCGGGCGACGTGGTGGTGGACGAGCGCTGCGTACCGGCGGCGCGGGCCGCACTCGAGGCGGGCGCGCCGATCCTGTGCGACGCGACGATGGTGGTGCGCGGGGTGACCCGGTCCCGGCTGCCGGCCGACAACGAGGTGCTCTGCTTCCTCGACGACCCGCGGGTGCCGGGGTTGGCGTCGGTGTGGGGGACGACGCGTACGGCGGCCGCGGTGTCGCTGTGGGAGCCGCACCTGGCCGGCGCGGTGGTGGCGATCGGCAACGCGCCGACCGCGCTGTTCCACCTCCTGGAGCTGCTGGTCGACGGGGCACCGCGCCCGGCCGCGATCGTCGGCTGCCCGGTCGGCTTCATCGGTGCGGCGGAGTCGAAGCTGGCCCTGGAGCAGTTCGCGGAGACGAGCGGCATCGACATCCCGTTCATCACGGTGCGCGGGCGGCGTGGCGGGTCGGCGATGACGTCGTCGGCGCTGAACGCGATCGCGCAGGAGGTGGAGTGATGGGCCACTTCTACGGCGTCGGCGTGGGCCCGGGCGACCCCGAGCTGATGACGCTGAAGGCGGCGCGGCTCGTCGCGGCGGCTGACGTGGTGGCGTACCACGCGGCTGCAGGGAAGGAGTCCAACGCGCGCCGGATCGCCGCGGGGCACTTCCGGCCTGACGTCGTCGAGGTGGAGCTGGTGTACCCGGTGACGACCGGGACGACGGAGCACCCGGGCGGGTACCGGGGTGCGCTCGCGGACTTCTACCGCGACTCGGCGGACAGGCTGGCCGAGCACCTCGACGCCGGGCGCGACGTGGTGCTCCTCTCGGAGGGCGACCCACTGTTCTACGGGTCGTACATGTACATGCACGACCGGCTCTCGCAGCGGTACGCGACCGAGGTGGTTGCGGGTGTGCCCGCGTTCCTGGCGGCGGCGGCCACGGTGGCCTCGCCCCTGGTGCGGCAGACGGACGTTCTGACGGTGCTGCCCGGAACCCTGCCGGAGCCGGAGCTGGCCCGGCGGCTGGCCGACACCGACGGCGCGGTGATCATGAAGCTGGGGCGGACCTTCCCCGCGGTCCGCCGGGCGCTCGCGGCGGCCGGTCGGTTGGAGCACGCGTTGTACGTCGAGCGGGCCTCGATGCCTGAGGAGCAGTGGCGTCCCGTCGCGGAGGTGGACCCGGCCTCGGTGCCGTACTTCTCGCTGGTCGTGGTGCCCGGCGACTCCCTCAACGGCACGCGGTCGCGGACGTCGCCGGGTCTCGACAGGCTCGACCACCGGGAGCCGGTTGAGCCTGTCGAAGCCACCGAGCTCCTCGTGGTCGGCCTCGGTCCTGGCCCGGACCGCTGGCAGACGCCGGAGGTGCGGGAGGCGTTGGCGTCGGTCTCGCACGTGGTGGGGTACGCGCCGTACGTGAACCGGGTGGCGCAGCGTCCGGGCCTCACGCGTCACGCGAGTGGCAACAGCGTCGAGGTGGACCGGGCGCGTCATGCGTTGGACCTGGCGTTGGCGGGGGAGCGGGTCGCTGTGGTCTCGGGTGGGGACGCGGGCGTGTTCGGGATGGCGGCGGCGATCTTCGAGGCTGCCGAGGACCCGCGGTACGCGAGCGTGCGGGTGCGGGTGCTGCCGGGGGTGAGCGCGGTGCAGGCGGTGGCTGCGGCTGCGGGTGCGCCGATCGGGGCGGACTTCGCGGTGCTGTCGCTGTCGGACCGGTTGAAGCCGTGGCCGGTGGTCGAGGAGCGGTTGCGGGCGTTGGCGGTGGCGGACCTGGTGGTGGCGTTGTACAACCCGGCGTCGCGGTCGCGCACGGAGCAGATCGGTCGGGCCCGCGAGGTGCTGCTGGAGCACAAGGCGGCGGACACGGTCGTGGTGGTGGGCCGTGACGTGGGCCGTGCGGAGGAGGAAGTGCGGGTGACGACGTTGGGCGAGCTGGACCCGGCCTCGATCGACATGAAGTGCCTGGTGCTGGTGGGTGCGAGCAGCACGCGGGTGTCGCCGGCGGGCGTGTGGAGTCCGAGGTTCGTGCGATGAGCGCAGGAACCGGTGTGGTGTTCGTGGGCGCCGGTCCGGGTGCGGCGGACCTGTTGACGGTCCGGGCGGTGCGGCTGCTGGGGGAGGCGGACGTTGTCCTGTACCCGGGGACGTACCTCGACGAGGCGGTGCTGTCGCACTGCCGCGCGGGGTGCCGGGTGGTGGACACGCAGGGCCTGGACCTGGACCAGATCACCGCGTCGATGGTGTCCGCCGCTCAGGCGGGGGAACGGGTGGTGCGGCTGACGTCGGGCGACCCGTCGCTGTACTCGGCCCTGCACGAGCAGACGGCCCGGTTGGACGCGGCTGGGGTGGAGTGGTCGGTGGTGCCGGGGGTGCCGGCGTACGCGGCGGCTGCCGCACTCGTGGGTCGCGAGCTGACGGTGCCCCGGGTGGCGCAGAGCGTGGTGCTGACCCGGATGCAGGCCCGGTCGACGCCGATGGGTGCCGGCGAGGACCTGGTGGCGTACGCGACGTCGGGGGCGACGGTCGTCCTGCACCTGGCGATCACGCGGATCCGGGAGCTGATGGCGGAGTTGCAGTCGGTGCTCGGCGCGGACTGCCCGGTCGTGGTGGTGCACCGGGCGAGCCAGCCGGACGAGCAGGTGCTGCGCGCGTGCGTCGGCGACGTCGCGGACGCGGTGGAGCAGGCCGGGTTCCGGCAGGCGGCGGTGGTGCTGGTGGGTCGGGCGCTCGCCGACCGCGCGGACGGTGCGGGCGAGTCGTTCCTGTACAGCGCGGACCGCCCTCGGAAGAGTCGTGCCCTGTCCGTCGAGGGTGGCTGAGCGGCCGTGGAGCTGTACGAGGCGATGAACCGTCGCCGCGACACGCGGTCGGAGTTCACGGGTAGCCCGCCAGCGCCCGAGGTGCTGGATCGTCTGCTCCGTGCGGCGCACAGTGCCCCGAGCGTGGGGATGAGCCAGCCGTGGGTGTTCGTGACGGTGCACGCGGAGGAGACGCGCCGAGCCTTCCGTGACCACGTGGCGCAGCGTCGTGAGGAGTTCGCGTCGCTGCTGGAGGGGGAGCGTGCCGACACGTTCGCGCGGATCAAGGTCGAGGGGATCATGGAGTCCGGTCTGGGGATCGTCGTCGGCCACGACCCCACGACCGCTGGCGAGGTGGTCCTCGGCAAGCAGACCGTCGCGGACACCAGCCTGTTCTCGGTGTGTCTGGCGATCCAGAACCTGTGGCTCGCCGCGACCGCGGAGGGCATCGGTGTGGGGTGGGTGAGCTTCTACCGCGAGGAGTTCCTCGCGGACCTCGTGGGCTTCCCTGAGCACGTACGCCCGGTGGCGTGGCTGTGCGTCGGTGAGGTCGCGGCGCTGCCCGAGGTGCCGGACCTGGAGCGGTTCGGTTGGCGGGCCCGCGGGCCGCTGGAACGGGTGGTCCACGCGGAGCGGCACGGCTGGTCGTAGGGCAGGCGTCGTCACGGGCGTCTCGCGAATCTGACGTCACCGTTCGGGAGGCGCTGGGCGGCGTAGTGGGGGTCGTGGACCCGATGGTGGTGGTGCGAGCACAGCAGGACGCCGTCGGCGAGGTCGGTCCTGCCGCCACGGGACCATGGTGTCCAGTGGTGCGACTCGCACCAGCTGCCGGGGATGGTGCACCGTTCAGCCCGGCAGCGTCCGTCCCTGAGTCGCAGTGCCCGGTTCTGGGCGGGGGAGAAGAGGCGTCGCCCGCGCCCGAGGTCGAGGACCTCGCCGCGCCGACCGAGCACGGCGGGGACGATCTTGGCCCGGCATGCCAGCCGGCGCGCCTCGTGGGCGGTGAGGGTGTCGGTGCCGTCGCCGGGGATCTGGGTGTCGATGGCGGCGGTGCCGAGGTCGGCGCGCAGCGCGTCGAGGGTCATCGTGACCACGAGCGTGGTGGCGTCGCCACCCTGGCTGGGGAGCCGTGTGGGGTCGAGGTCCTCGAGAAGCTGGCAGAACGCACGCGCCAGCTTGCGCGGGTGGGGCTCGCGAAGCGTGGCGGTCCCGGTTGCGACGGCCTGGACCTGCGGGAGTGCCGCGCGCGGGCTGGTGTACGCGTGCAGGTAGGTCGCGAGGCGTACGGCCGCGGCGTCGGGGAGCAGCGCGGTCAGTCGGGTGGTGCCGTCGCCGAGAGCGCGCAGCGTGAGCCGCGCCTTGCTGCGGGCGTTGGCCTCGAGTTCTGCCAGTGCGCGGGCCTCGGCTGCCTCGGCGATCTCCGGCGCGACGAGCTCGAGCACCCGACGTCCGAGGCGGGTGAGGACGGTGGCGTCGAAGTCGCGCGCGTGGTCGACGAGCGCTGCCTCCGCTCGTGCGGTGATCTCTGGACCGACGTCGGCCGGCAGCTGGTCCAGGGCGCGGCAGATCGCGTGCGCCTGCTGGAGGGAGACGGATCCTTCGCGCATCGCTGTGGCCACCGCGGGGTACCGACGGTCGAGGGCCTCGGCCAGTCGTACGTCTGCTGCGGCGTCGCCTCGCCGAGACCGCGTGGCGACGGCGAGCCACGCCCCGGCATCTCGAGCGGCGGTCTCGGTGGCCACGTCGTCGGCTGCGGCGAGGACCCGTAACCGCAGCTCTGCGAGTTGTGCCTCGGCGGCCGCCAGCTCGAGCAGCAGTCGCTGCTTGTCGGAGGTGTCCATGAAGATCGGATTGACGCCCGCGACGGACTTCAACGCCTCGCGTACCGACTCGATCGTCTCGACCGCGTGATGTGCCACCAGAACCACCTCCTTGCCTCCGACGGTATCGAACACATGTTCGAATGAACAAGTGGTTCAGACCTCTTTCGGGGGGTGCGGCAGAGGGCCTTGCGGCGAGACGTTCGGGGCCCCGGGTGCGTGGGCGGCCGTCAGCCCTGCCAGGTTGTCGAACGTCGCGCGACCTCGTACAGCGCCTCGACCTCACGCTCGGTCATCCGAGCGGGGAGCTTCGTCAGGTACTGGCTGATGCGTCGCCGCGTGAGCACCACGACTGCGCCGTCCTCGGGCTGCTTCTTCACCGTGAAACCGTCGGCGGCGCCCATGACGGCGATGAGGGCGGTGGCGGTGACGGGGAAGCCCGCCTGTTCGGTGAGGAGCCGCGCGGCCCGGCGCGCCTCGTGCCGGCTGTTGCGGATGTACGGCACCCGCTGACCGTTGACCATGAACGTGTCGCCGCCGACCCAGACCGACGCCCGCGGGTGGTGCTTCGCGTTCACGGTGAAGACCCCCGCGGGGCCGATGACGACGTGGTCGATGTCGGAGCCCCGTTCCCCGACCGGTACGGCGTGGACGACCCGCCACTGCGGCCCGAGCCTGGCGAGCTGGGCGGCGACGGCCTCCTCTCCGTCGGCGCCGATACGCCACGCGCGCTCGTCCGTCCTGACGCCGAGCAGCCTGGCCAGGACGTGGCGTACCGGGCCCTGGGCTTCCCGTTCCGCGAGGGCCCGCTCGCGCGCGGCGGCCCCGGCCCGGTTGGTGCTCAGGTCGTGCCACGGGGGCGCGTCTGGAACGGCGGGGACGGGTTCCGGCGGGGCCGTCTCCTCAAGGGTCGACGGGGACTCCACGACCGGGGTGGGCGCTGGCTCGGCCTCAGGCTCCGTGACGGTGTCCGTCTGCTCTCCGGCGAGGTGGTCGCTGATCGCCTTCTCCAGCAGCGGGAGGTTGGAGAGGTCGTCGGAGTGGTAGCGACCGGTCTTGAGGTCGTAGTGCCCCAGGGCGGTCCCGCCGGGTGTCTCCGCGTACAGCCGCTCGTGCCCGAAACGGGCCCACCGGCGGACGATCCAGTCGGTCACGGTGCCTCCTTCACGGAGGCAGGGTGGCAGCGAACCGGCCCGGGCGCAGGCGGTTTCGACGAGTAGGTGGTGCTGGATCAGCGGCGTTGTCGGACCCCGCTGCCACGATGGAGTGATGGACGAGGAACGGACACGGTTGGAGGAGGAGCGCCTGCACGTGCAGGCGCGGCTGGCTTCGCTGCGCGACGAGTACGGAGCGGTGGTCGCCGCGTCGAAGGACACGAACGCCGACGACGAGCACGACCCGGAGGGCGCCACCATCGCTTTCGAACGTTCCCAGATCGGCGCGCTCGTGGAGCAGGCACGACGGCATCTCGGGGAGATCGATGCCGCGGTCGGCCGCCTCGACGACGGCTCGTACGGCGTGTGCGAGGGGTGCGGCGGGTCGATTGGTGAGGGCCGGTTGGAGGCGCGGCCAGTGGCGCGGACGTGCATCGGGTGTGCGGAGTAGGAGGTACGCCGGTATGGGCGAGGGACAAGAAGCGTCGGCGAGCGCCATACTGCCGGGGTGAGGTACGCCGCGCTCCTCGTCGTCACCGTCGCGCTGACGGGCTGCACTGACACGGGTGAACGCGCGGAGGCCGACTGCCAGGCGCAGGTACGGGGCGGGGAGACCGTCTACACCTCGTACGGGATGACGGACCTCAAGGCCTCGCCTGCGGGGATGGCTGACCGCGCGGAGTGTGACGACGTGGGGGAGGGCGCCGGGGGTTCGACGTTCCCCGAGGACCCGGAGCAGGTGAGGGCGTGGGTGTTCGACGACTTCCCGCCCGAGAAGGTCGTGGGCGTCCGCTACGGCGAGGATGAGCTCGGGGTCTTCATCTCCGATGACGTGCAGCCGGACGAGCGGGAGCGGATTCACGCACAGCTGACGGAGTGACGTGCGCGGTCCGGCTCAGGACATGGCCTGTGGTCCCGTTGTCGCCGGATCCGCTGCGGAGCCCCGGCCGATGGCGGAGTCTTGGTGATGTGTGGACCTGGAAATGCCAGCGACTCGGCCGCGCCTGCATCGAGACTGGTGTGCATGACGGAGGACTCACAGGGTGCCGACGGCCTGCGGACGCTGTACGAGGAGCTGCTTGACCTCGTGCCGGCGGAACTGCACGGAGAGTACGGCGAGGTGTTCTACTCCGGGGCCAGCGCCTTTCGGCAGTCGTCGCGGCTGTACCTGCTGGGGTTCAACCCGGGTGGGGACCCGTCGGACCCAGCCCTGGACCACTACACGATCGGGGCCGACGTCCAGGCGTCCCGCGAGCCCGGTCGAAGCGACTGGTCCGGATTCGATGACGACTGGCGCGCGTTCGGGCCCGGCGCCGTGGCGTTCCAGCGGCGCGTGCGCCACCTGCTCACCGCCTGCGGGATCGCGGATCCCCGTGTGGTCCCGGTGAGCAATGCGATGTTCGTACGCAGCACGAGCGTCGAGACACTCGACCCGCAGCGAGCGCAGGCACTCCTGTACGCCTGCTGGGCGGTTCACGAGAGGGTCATCACGGCCCTCGGCGTCACAGTTGTGGTCTGCTTCGGGCAAGCCGCGGGCGAGTGGGTCCGCGCTCAGGTCGGCGCGCTAACGGCTGCCGCGAGCGACACCTTCGTCGAGGACAACCGGCGACGGTGGCGGAGCACGACCCACGTGGGCCGCGACGGGATCCACATCGTGACGCTGACGCACCCGAGCAGGGCGGACTGGACGAAACCGGGCACCGACCCCAGCGGGCTCGTCGTCCGAGCACTGGAACGGGCTGGCCGTTGGACAGTAGCGCCGAGTACGTGGAGGGAGCTCACCTGATGGCAGGAGAGGCCGGTTCCTTGTGCCGGCACTGAGACCGACCTGTTCCGGCTCTGTACCGGACGAGGACGAATGGGGGCGCCATGGATCCCGTCCTGCTACCTTCCGAAGGTGCGCTCACTCGCCCCGTGGCTTGCTGGCCTGGTCGCCCTCGTTGCGCTCTGGCCTGTGCTCTGCATGTCTGCGGAGGACGGGCCAACGACCTGCCAGAGCGCGGTCCTGATCCCGCTGCCGTGGGGCGAGCACTCCGACACGTGGGGGATCGCGGTTGCCGTGGCGGGGGCTGTGCTGGCTTTCATCGTTGTCCGCGCCCTGACCCGGCGCCCTCGTCAAGCTGCCGACTGACGAGGCGGGACGCTCGCGCGCACATGGGAGGAGTGCCGCCGGGAGCCCGGCCCACACCGTCCTACGACGACTCGCGTGCGGAGGACAAGATGCGGCGCACGACTTCGCGGTCGTCATTGTCGAACACGAAGACGGCGAACTGGCCCGCGTAGGCGTAACCGCTCCACCGGACTCTCCCGTCCTCGGAGTCCTTGACCACCCCGGGGCCGTGGACCGGGTCGAACAGGTCCGATCCGTAGAACGTGACGCCGTCCTCGAACGTGCACGGTGAGCCGTCCGGGTCGCCCCAGCGCGCGATCTTGGCGTCGCACCCGCTCGTGTCCTGCTTCTTCCAGTGGCCGGGGATGTCGACGCTCACGCCCTGGTGCTCGATGGTCTGCCACTCCAGCCGCGATGCGGGCTGCTCAGGCGGCGACGGTTCTTCGCCACCGCGAACCAGCCACACCGCCGTACAGATCACGGCGGCAGCAGCCACCACGGCGAGGATGCGGAACCGGGGCGCCGGCGCTCGACTCATGGCAGGGAGACGTGCGGAGGGACTGACCGGTTCCCCAAGCCGTACGGCTGTGGCGGCCGACCGGCGAGTGAAGTGCCTCCCCTACAACCCCAAACTCCACTGAGTCACCGTCCGCGCCGGCGTCCACCCCGTGAACGTCCCTACCGGTGCGGTCGTCTCCACGGCCAGCCGGGTCAGCTCGCCGCCGTGCTCGGCGTACGCAGCAGCCAGCAGGGCCTCAGTCTCCAGCGTCACCCCGTGCACCACGAGCCGACCGCCGGGGCGCAGGGCGGACAGGCAGGTGTCGAGGACTCCGGGGCGGGTGGCTCCGCCGCCGATGAAGATGGCGTCCGGGGCGTCGAGGCCAGCCAGGGCGTCGGGTGCTCGGCCCTCGACGACCACGAGGTCCGGGACGCCCAGGGCGGCCGCGTTGCGGCGTACGCGGGCAGCGCGCTCGGGGTCGGCCTCGACCGCCGTCGTACGACACGTCGGATGGGCGCGCATCCACTCGATCCCCACCGAACCAGCGCCCGCCCCCACGTCCCACAGGTGCTCGCCCGGCCGCGGCGCCAGGCGAGCCAGGGCGGAGGCGCGCAGGTCACGCTTCGTCAGCTGACCGTCGTTCTCGAACGCCTCGTCCGGCAGCCCCGCCACCCACGCACTCCGCGCCGGAGCGGGGCCAGCGCCGTCCCCGCACTCCACCGCCAGCACGTGCAGCGGGGGACACCCCGACGCCTCCAACCAGTCGCGCACAGCACGCTCGTCACGGCCCTCCGAGGCCGCGCCCAGGTCCGACAGCAGCGTCATCGTCGCGTCGCCGTGCCCGACCGCCACCAGCAGGTCGGCGACCACCGACGGCGACTCGGCCCCCGACGTCAGCAGCAGCATCCGACGCCCCGGCGCCACCTCCCGCAGCAACCGCGACTCGTGGCGTCCGACCAGCGTCACCACCACTGACTCCTCGGCCGACCAGCCCATCCGCGCCCGCGCCAACGCCACCGACGACACGCCCGGGAGCACCCGCAGCGACGATGCCGGCACCAGGTCACGCAGCGTCGTCGCGATCCCCGACACCGTCGGATCGCCCGACGCCAGGACCACCACGTGCTGCCCCGCCGTCTCCGACAACAGCCCCGGAAGTCCCGCCCGCAGTGGCGAGGGCAGCGCCCGGCGCGCGGCTCCGGCCGCCAGCGACGAGACCAGTTCCAGGTGCCGCGCCGCCCCGATCACGACGTCGCACGAGGCGAGCACCGACGCGCCGCCGGGAGCCAGCGAACCGTCCGCGTGCACGCCCACCACCGTCACGCTCGCAGGGGTCACGGGGGAGGACTCGTCATCGGGGCGGGGCTCGTACGACACCCGCCGGACGGTACAGTGCGGCTCGCACTACGTGAGGTGCCCCTGCGGCCCAACCGTCGGAAACGGCGGGGACGGACAACGGGGAGAATCTGGGAAGCCGGTGAGAGTCCGGCACAGGCCCGCTGCGGTGAATCAGGCCCTGGAGACAGGGACCCGAACAGTCCGAAGACCGGCCTCACGCCACGCCAACCACTTGGCCACATGAGCGGGAGCCTCAGCGATGCCACTGCACTACCCATTTTCTGCCGTCCTCGGATGCGACCCCACGGTCCCCGACGGCCTCGACGACATGGGCCTCGCCCTCGTCCTCACCGCGATCAGCCCCGCCATCGGCGGCGTCCTCGTCCGCGGCCAGAAGGGCACCGCGAAGTCGACCACCGTCCGCGCACTCGCAGACGTGCTGCCGCCGGTGGCCGTCCGCGAGGGTGACCGGTTCTCCGCCGACCCCGCCGACCCCGCCGACACCTCGCCGGACGAGGTCTCCACCGCCGACGCACCCGTCGTACGCCGGCCCGTCCGCCTCGTCGAGCTCCCCGTCGGCGCCACCGAGGACCGCGTCCTCGGGTCGCTGCACCTCGGCAAGGCGCTCTCGCGCGGCGAGGTCGAGTTCGAGCCCGGCCTGCTCGCCCGCGCCCACCGCGGCCTGCTGTACGTCGACGAGGTCAACCTGCTCCACGACCACCTCGTCGACCTCGTCCTCGACGCCGCCGCCACCGGCAACGTCAGCGTCGAGCGCGACGGCGTCTCCCTGACCCACCGCGCCCGGTTCGTCCTCGTCGGCACCATGAACCCCGAGGAGGGCGAGCTGCGCCCCCAGCTCCTCGACCGCTTTGGGCTGACCGTCGAGGTCGCCGCGCCCACCTACCCCGCCCAGCGCGTCGAGGTCGTCCAGCGCCGCCTCGCCTACGACGCCGACCCCGCCGCCTTCGTCGAGGCGTGGCAGCCGGGGCAGGAGCAGGTACGCGTCCGCGTCGCCGCCGCCCGGACCCGCCTCGGCGACGTCCACATCTCCCGTGCCGCTCTGCTCAAGGTCGCCGAGGTCTGCGCCGCCTTCGAGGTGGACGGGCTGCGCGCTGACATCGTCACCACCCGTACGGCGCTCGCGCACGCCGCCTGGCACGGCCGCGACGCCGTCACTCGCGCCGACATCCGCGCCGCCGCCCTGCTCGCGCTCCCGCACCGGCGGCGCCGCAACCCGTTCGACGCGCCCGGCCTGGACGAGGCGCTGCTCGACCAGATCCTCGGGGACGAGGAGCCCGAGCCGGATCCGCCCAGCCCGTCGGATGACGACGGCCCGGCCTCCGAGCGCAGCGAGGCGGAGGCGGGTGGCCCGGCACCGGACAGCGCCGGAGAGTCGTCGGCCTCGACCGACGGCGGCGCCCCCGAGGAGCCATGCGGGGCGGCGCAGAGCCCGGCCGGGGGATCCACTGGCTCACACGGCGAACGTCGCAGCTCAGCCGGGGCGCCGTACCGCCCGCGGCTGTTCACGGTGGACGGCGTCGGTGAGGGCGCACCGGGACGCCGCAGCCGCGCACGGAGCCGCAACGGCCGCCGCGTCGGGGCCCGCCCCGGTGCCACCGGGAGCCTGCACCTCGTCGAGACCCTGCGCGCCGCCGCCGACCGCCTCGCCGCGGCGGGGGAGCGGCCGCGCAGCGCCGGCGTACGGTTCCAGCCCGCGGACCTGCGCACGGCCGTGCGCGAGGGCCGCGAGTCCAACCTCCTCGTCCTCGTCGTCGACGCCAGCGGTTCGATGGCCGCCCGGCGTCGCATGGGACACGTCAAGACCGCCGTGCTCTCCCT
>NZ_JBJEHY010000022.1:0-4244 GCF_051876515.1 Nocardioides sp.
ACCGCGTCCGAAAGAGCCAGCTCATGCCAGGTCAGTCCCCACCCCGGACGACCGTCCGGATGCACGAGCTGGTACCGGGCGCCGCGCTGGCCGGGGAGGTGCGCCTGGACGGCCAGGACATCTACGACCCCGAGCGCCGACTGACCGATGCCCGCCGGGCGATCGGGATGGTGTTCCAGAAGCCGAACCCGTTCCCGGCGATGTCGATCCAGGACAACGTGCTCGCGGGGCTGAAGCTGACGGGCGTGAAGGCGGGACGCGGTGAGCGGGAGCAGCTCGTGGAGGAGTCGTTGACGCGCGCGGGGCTGTGGAACGAGGTGAAGGACCGGCTGAAGCAGCCCGGTTCGGCGTTGTCGGGGGTCAGCAGCAGCGGCTGTGCATCGCGCGCTCGTTGGCGGTGCGCCCGCGGGTGCTGCTGATGGACGAGCCCTGCTCGGCGCTGGACCCGACCTCGACGCGGGTGGTCGAGGAGACGATCACGCAGATCGCCGGCGACGTGACGATCGTGATCGTCACGCACAACATGCAGCAGGCGCACCGGGTCTCGGACCAGTGCGCGTTCTTCCTCGCCTCGCACGGGACGCCGGGGGTGATCGTGGAGCACGGGCCGACGGACGTCATCTTCGACAACCCGCAGGACCAGCGGACCTCGGACTACGTCAACGGCCGCTTCGGGTGAGGTGGGATGGACCTGTGGCCTGAGCTGGTCGCGTTCGTCGCGGGGGCGCTGCTGGCGGCGGTGACGACGCCGGTCGGGGTGTCGGGTGCGGTCTTCCTGCTGCCGGTGCAGCTGTCGGTGCTGGGGGTGCCGAACCCGCGGGTGACGCCGACGAACCTGGTGTTCAACGTGGTCTCGGCCCCGGGTGGGCTGCTGCGGTTCGCCCGGCGTGGGCAGGTGGAGCTGCACCTGCTGGGTCCGCTGCTCGCCGGTGCAGTGCCGGGTGTGGTGCTGGGGGCGGTGCTGCGGGTGCACGTGGTGAGCGACCCGGACGTGTTCAGGCTGGTGGCGGCGGCGGTGCTGGCCCCGCTGGGCGTGCACATCCTGCGCCGCCGTACGCCGGCTGGCCACCGCAGCCCGCCGCGCACGGGCTGGGTGGTGGCACTGTCGGCGCTGGTCGGTGTGGTGGGCGGCGTGTACGGGATCGGCGGCGGTTCGCTGCTGGCGCCGGTGCTGGTGGGGCTCGGGATGACGGTGGCGTCGGTCGCGCCGGTGGCGCTGCTGTCGACGTGGGTGACGTCGGTGGTCGGGGTCGCGACGTACGTGCTGCTGGCGCGTGAGGTCCCGGGGACGATCTCCCCGGACTGGCCGCTGGGCGTGGCGGCGGGGCTGGGCGGCCTGCTGGGCGGGTGGGCGGGCGCGTCGGCCCAGCCGTACCTGCCGGAGCGGGCACTGCGGGTCCTGCTGGGGTGGCTGGCGCTGGCGCTGGCGGGGTTCTACCTGGTGCAGGCGATCACCTGAGTCGACGCGCGTCTCAGCGCTGGATCTGGACGGACGCGCTGCTGGTGGCGCTGACCCACCGGGTGTCGAACGCCCCGAACCCGGACGGCAGGTCGAGGGGCGCGGTGAGAGTGACGGTGACCCGCCCCGCGGTGGCGTCGACGCCCACCTGCGAGCGGATCCCCTCGAAGCGGGCGTCGGCACGAGCCCGGGTGAGGTAGTCCTCGACCGCCGCGCGCACCGCTTCGGGGTCCTGGAGCAGCCGTTCGCCGTCGAGGCCGCCCTCGTACACGCCGGCGGCTCCGAGGTCGGAGCCGTGGAGCGCTGCGCCGTCGGCGAGGGTGTCGAGACCTTGACGCTGCAGGTACGCCGAGGAGGCGATGGTGACCACCACGACCAGTGCCGCCAGGATCGCCGCGAACCCGATGATGAGGACGGTGACCTGCCCGGTCTCGTCCGTACGCCGGCCCGCCCCGACGGCTCTCACCTCGTCCCCGCAGCCGTCGGTGACGCCTCGACGTACTGCCCGATCGGGACCGAGTGCTGCGAGGAGAGGGCGAACGTCGGTGCCGCCTCGCCGAGGATCGACGGGACCCACGGCAACGTGACGGAGGACTCGACGGTGACCGTGACGGTGGAGGTGCCGGTGAGGCAGTGGTCGGGGAACGGGGTGCACGACACCTGCACCCGCCCCCGCATCCCCTCGGCGCCCTGGTCGGCCAGCACGAGCGCGACCACGGCCTCGGCCCGGCGGTGCGCCGCGACCTCGTCCGGGGCCAGCGCGAAGGCACGGCCGGCGGACCGGGCGGCCGCGTCGACGGCGAACGCGCCACGCTGCACCTCGAACACCGACAGCACGATCCACACCAGCGGGACGATGAGGATGAGGGCCAGCCACACGAACTCGACGATGGCGGTGCCGTCCTCCCCCGGCCCCGCCGGAGGCACACGTCTCCCCGTCCGCCCGCACCTGTCCCAGCTGGCCGCCGACCACCTCACGGTGCCACTCCCGCGGGGTCCTCGGCGACGGCGTGGCCCGTCACGCGGAGCGTCATGGCGGGTCCGCCCAGCCCGAGCGCGGGCACCTCGGCCTCGATGACGGCCTCGTAGCCCGGCGACCCCAGGACGACGGCCGGGCGGACGCTCACGTTGCGGGCGTAGCGCCCGGCGATGGCGACAGCCGCCTGGTCGCGCGCCCGCTGCTCCCCCAGCTCGGCGGAGGAGCCCAGGACGGCGGCGTACCGAGCACCCTCGGCGGCTGCGGAGGCGAGCGTGTTCCGTACGTGCATCACCAGCGCCACCTGCATCACCCCAAGTACGAGTGGGAGGAGGAGCATCAGCACCAGGATGAAGTCGACGACGGCCGCCCCGCGCTCGTCGTCGGGTGGCCGTGGCCGCCGCCCGCGCACGGGCATCACTCCGCCGCCGACCCGGTGACCATCGCCATCGCGTTGTCCATCATGTCGCCCAGCTGGTCCTTGGCCATCGGGATGAGCACGGCGACGACGGCTGCGCTCATCACGGTGACCATCACCCAGCCGGGCACGTCCCCTCGTTCGTCTCGCACGCCGATGGTGAGGCGTACGAAGATCGCCAGCGCTGCGTCGTCGAATCGTTCCTGCATGGTCCTGCTCCCCGTTCGTGGTGTGACCGCGACGACCCCGATGCCGCCGCGGGTGTGACTAGGGCGCCATCAGGCGCAGACCGATCGCCCCCGGGAAGAAGGCGAACACGATCGTGACGGGAAGAACGAGGAAGACGACCGGGGCCATCATCGCCACCTCCCGCCGGGCAGCGGACTCGATGAGGGCGCGGCGCCCGGCCTCGCGCACGTCCGCGGCTTGGGCGTGCAGCACGTCGGCGAGCGGCGTACCCCTCTCCACCGCCACCGCCACGCCGCGCGAGAAGCGTGCAACGAGCTCGAGCCCGGTGGTCGAGGCCAGCCGGTCGAACGCCTGACCCACCGACTCCCCCGTCCGGATCCGCGCCAGCAGCCCACCGAGCTCCCGCGCCAGCTCGCCCCGGCAGCGGCGCACCACCCGGTCGAGCGCCGCAACAGGGCTCTCACCGGCAGCAACGGACAGGGCCAGCAGCTCGGCCACCACCGGGAACTCGACCACCATCTGGCGCTCCCGACGCGTCACCTGGGCGCTCAGCCGGTTGTCCCTCAGCAGCACGCCCGTCCCGAAGCCGACGCCGCACAGGATCAGGGCGGCCACCGGACTCACCGGCCCGCTCAGGGCCCGCAGCACCTGCACCCCGGCGACGAGCCCGAAGCCGCCCAGCCCCCAGAAGACCTGCTCGACGCGGAACTCGTGCACGGTCATCTCGACACCGAGACGGTCGAGCCGACGCCGTACGGAGGCGCTGCCTCCCAGCACTCGTTCGACGAGGTCCGCGGCCGCACGCACCCCGGGCCCGAACACCTCCGACGCCGCGTGGAAGGGCGAGGCACCCGCGGGGGACGCGACCGGGCGTACCGGCTGACCGATCCGCGGCACGTCACGCAGGTACGGGAGCACCCGAAGCCCCAGGTGGGGTCGCCGCAGGGCGGCCACCCGGGACGCCACGAGCAGGATGCCGAGGGCTGCGGTCGCGCCCAGGACCCCTCCCCACGCCGTCGGACTCATCCGAGGATCCTCTGCTCGACCGGGAGCCGTCCGATCCGCATCATCAGCCGGTACGCACCCACGCACAGCACCGCACCGACGGCCAGGACGGCGACGCCGACCGGCGAGGAGTACCGGCTGATCACGTCGGGCTGGAACGACATCATCAGCAGCACGGCCCACGGAGCAGCAACCGC
>NZ_JBJEHY010000023.1:0-18042 GCF_051876515.1 Nocardioides sp.
TGACGGTGACCCTGGCGCTTCTTGTAGCCGGTCTTGTTCTTGTACTTCTGGATGATGATCTTGGGGCCCTTGGTGGCGCCGAGAACCTCAACCTTGACAGCAGCCTTGTCCAGACCGGTGGCAGTGACGTTCTCGCCATCGACGACCATCACGACGGGCAGGCTCAGGCTGTCGCCCTCAGCTGCGTCCGTGCGGTCGATCTCGATGACGTCGCCCACGGCAACCTTCTGCTGCTTGCTGCCACTGCGCACGATCGCGTACACGGCGACTCACTCTCCTCGTCCGACTGCGAAACTGGTTCGAAAACTGGTGCCCCGGCACTCGCGACATGCTGAACCCGCTCGAAGACGAGTCCGGCACGGCGAACGCACAGGGATGCGGCGCGAAACACGCCGACGGTCAAGAGTACGGGATGGGGCCGTACAGGGGCAAAACGGGGGCGCCTGCGCTCCGGGCAGGGTGCTCGGCGACGCCTGGCCGTGGTGGTGCCGGGCCCAGGAGGGCGACCGGCACCACCACGACGTACGACGTCAGCGCTTGCGTGCGCCCTTCTTCTTCACGGGCACGTGGAGCTCGGCGGCCGGGGCCTCCCCCGCCTCACCCTCGCCCGCCGGCGGACCGGCCGGGCGGGTCGCGGCACGACCCCGGGTACGGGTGACCACCGTCGGCGCCGCGGCCTCGGGGGCGGCCTCTGCGACCACCTCCGGCTTGGCGACGGCCTCGATCACGACCGGCTGCAGGGCCACGCCGCCCTCGGGCTGGCCCGCGGGACGGCTGGCCGCCCGACGCCGGGTCCGGGTGACCACGCGCGGCGCGGCCGGCTCGGCCGGAGCCTCCTCGACAGCCTGCTCGGGAGCCTCCTCGACCGGGGTTGCCTCGACGACCTCCGGGGCGGCCTCCACGGCGGGCTCCGGCTCGGACACCTCGGGCTCGACCTGCTCGGCCGGAGCAGCGGGCTCCTTGGTCTCCACCGGCTTCTGGTCCGCGGAGCGCGAGCGCCTGTTGCGGCGTCCCGGCTCACCGGCCGGCATCGCCTTCACCGGCGCGGCGGCGTCGGCGAGCAGCTCCTCACGGTCGGGCTCGGTCGACTCCTCGGCGCGGACCTCGGCAGCCGGCTGGCTGGGCTCGCCGGCGGGACCACCGGGCGGCATCTCCTTCACCGCGGCCGCACCGTCGACGGGCTCGTCGTGGCGCGCCATCGCGGCGACGTCCTTGGGCGACGGTACGCCGCCGTCGGCACCCTGCTGGGCGTTGTCGCCACCGTTGCCGCGACCACGGTTGCGGCCACGGCGCCCACGACGACCCTCGTCGTCGCCGGACTGGCCGTGGCGCGGCTCCACCGGGGCGTCGGAGATCACGAGACCACGGCCGTGGCAGTGCTCGCAGTTCTCGGAGAACGCCTCGAGCAGGCCGGTGCCGATCCGCTTGCGCGTCATCTGGACCAGACCCAGCGAGGTCACCTCGGCGACCTGGTGGCGCGTACGGTCACGGCCGAGGCACTCGACGAGGCGACGGACCACGAGGTCCCGGTTGGACTCCAGGACCATGTCGATGAAGTCGACGACGATGATGCCGCCGATGTCGCGCAGCCGCAGCTGGCGCACGATCTCCTCGGCCGCCTCCAGGTTGTTCTTGGTGACGGTCTCCTCGAGGTTGCCGCCCGACCCGGTGAACTTGCCGGTGTTGACGTCGACGACCGTCATCGCCTCGGTGCGGTCGATGATGAGCGACCCACCCGAGGGCAGCCAGACCTTGCGGTCCAGACCCTTGTGGATCTGCTCCTCGATCCGGTACGCGCCGAACACGTCCTTGCCGGCGGCCTTGCCCTCGGTGGCCGGCTCGAACCGCTCCATGCGCTCGGCCAGGTCGGGGGCGA
The DNA here is from genome assembly GCF_051876515.1 of Nocardioides sp. Taxonomy (GTDB): domain Bacteria; phylum Actinomycetota; class Actinomycetes; order Propionibacteriales; family Nocardioidaceae; genus Nocardioides. The sequence goes on from NZ_JBJEHY010000023.1 coordinate 1,877, forward strand.
CGTGCTCGACGTACCCGTGGACGGTCTCCCAGGCGTCGTCACCGTCGATGACGAGCTTGCAGAAGTCCTCGGTGAACAGGTCACGCACGACCTTGAGGGTCAGGTCGGGCTCGCCGTACAGCAGGCGCGCGGTGGCGCCCTTGTCCTTGGCCTTGAGCTCGATGTCGTCCCAGCGGGCCTTGAGCCGCTCGACGTCGCGGGTCAGCTCCTCCTCGCTGGCGCCCTCGGCGGCCGTACGCACGATGACGCCGGCGCCGTCGGGGACGATCTCCTTGAGCAGGGTCTTGAGGCGGTGGCGCTCGGTGTCGGGCAGCTTGCGCGAGATGCCGCTGGTGGTGCCGTCCGGCACGTACACCAGGAAGCGGCCGGCCAGGCTGATCTGGCTGGTCAGGCGGGCACCCTTCTGGCCGATCGGGTCCTTGGTGACCTGCACCAGCACGTGCTGGCCGCTGGAGAGCACCGACTCGATCTTGCGGGGCTGGCCGTCCTTGTGGCCCAGGGCCTGCCAGTTGACCTCGCCGGCGTACAGGACCGCGTTGCGTCCCTTGCCGATGTCGATGAACGCGGCCTCCATGGACGGCAGGACGTTCTGGACGCGGCCCAGGTAGACGTTGCCGATGAGCGAGGTCTGCGACTCACGGGCCACGTAGTGCTCGACGAGGACCTTGTCCTCGAGCACGGCGATCTGGGTGAGGTCCTTGCGCTGGCGGATCGCCATGACGCGCTCGACGGACTCGCGGCGGGCGAGGAACTCGGCCTCGCTGACGATCGGTGCGCGGCGGCGGCCGGCCTCACGGCCCTCGCGGCGACGCTGCTTCTTGGCCTCCAGGCGGGTCGAACCGCTGACGGCAGTGATCTGGTCCTCCGCGGAGCGGGCCTTGCGCACCTTGGTGACGGTGTTGGGCTCGTCGTCGCTGTCCTCGTTGCCGTCCTCACCGGCACGGCGGCGACGGCGGCGACGACGCGAGGACGACGAACCGCCCTCGCCCTGCTCGCCCTCGGGACCGGAGCCCTCGCCCTCGGACTCGGCGGCGCCCTCGGACTCACCCTCGGCCTCGGCGTCGCCGGACTCACCGGCGCCCTCGCCGGTGGAGTCGCCGGACTTGCGGCGGCGACGGCCACCGCGGCGGCGCCGACGTCGCGCCGGGGCGCCGTCCTCGCCCTCGGCCTGCTCGGCGTCCTCGCTGGACTCCTCGGTCTCGTCCTCGGACTCGGTGGGCTCCTCGCCGTCCGCCTGTGCGGCGAGCTCCTCGGCGGTCTCCTCGTCCTCCTCGAGCGGGAGGGCCTCGTCCTCGGCCGGCGCGGCGGCCTTCTTGGCGGGCGCCTTCTTGGCGGCGGTCTTCTTCGCCGGAGCCTTCTTGGCGGCCTTCTTGGCGGGGACCTCGGCGACCGGGGTCTCCTCGCCCTCCACGGCAGCGACGTCGGCGGTCCCGGCGGCGGCCTCGGCAGCCTCGGCCTCGGCGCGCTTCTGGGCGGCGGTCTTGCGGGTACGGCGGGCCGGGGCCTTGGTGGGCTCAGGAGCCTGGAAGAGCGGGGCACCGACGCCGCTGGGCGCGTCGACGACCTCGGCGGTCTCGGCGACCTCGACGGTCTCGGTGGCGGCGACCTTCGTGGCGGCGGTCTTCTTCGCGGCCGTCTTCTTGGCCGGGGCCTTGGTGGCGGCCTTCTTGGCGGGGGTCTTCTTGGCCGCCGTCTTCTTGGCCGGAGCCGCCTCGGCCTCGTCGGCCGGGGCCTGCGCAGCCTCTGCGACCTCGGCCGCGGGGGCCTCCGCGGCGGCCTTCTTGGTCGTACGGCGTCGCGTGGCGGGCGCGGGCGCCTCGGTCGGAAGGTCGAGCGCCAGGGTCTCCTCGGCAGCGGCCGCAGCCTTCTTGGCCGGCGCCTTCTTGGCGGCGGTCTTCTTCGCCGGAGCCTTCTTCGCCGGCGCCTTCTTGGCGGCGGTCTTCTTCGCGGCCGCCTTCTTGGCGGGCGCGGTCACCGCGTCCTGTCCCTCCGCCGCGGGGGCGTCCTGGGTGGGCGTGGTGGTGTCGTCGTCGAGCATTTTCGCTCCTCAGCACCGCTGAGCGGTGTGTGTCGGCACCCTCCGCCCGGAGGCGGGTGGTGCAAAGCTTGGATGGCGGCGACTCCTCCGCCTCTGCGCGTCACCGCACGCATCCCTGCACCCGCCGCGGTCGCCAGGCCCGTGAGTCGCTGTCACCAACTCATCGGCCGCGTCGCGGTCCGGTGCCGAGGTCCGCCCGGTGTGCCGACCTGGTGGCCGGCGAGAACGTCGTCGGCTCGACGGGTGCGCGGCGGCGCCGACACTCATCGAACGATGGGCAGTATCGCACAGAACACCTGTCCGATCTGCATGCGCGCCACATCCTGTGCACGGGGCGAGCGGGCGAGGTACGACCCCCGCGGCCGGGCGCGTCGGAGGCGCTCAGCCCTGCAGCGGGTCGAGGATCTCGCCGGTCCCCGCGTCGAGGCGGCCCTGCTCCAGACGGGTGAAGACGGGGGTGCCGACCAGCTCCAGCTCACCGGCCGCGACGAGAGCGTTGGCCACGTCGTCGGGGCGGACCATGGGCTCGGTGTGCCGCACGAGGGCGACGAGACGACCGTCCTCCACTCCGATGGAGAGCACGGCCTGGCGGGCGTCGAACGTGCGGCGCCCCTTCTTGGTCATCCGCTCGACGAGCACCTCGTCGGCGGCGACGAACGCCTCCACGGCGGCCTCGACACCCTCGGTGGCCCCCAGGTCGAGGTACCAGCGGCTCGCCTCGAGGCGGTCACCGAGGCTGCCGCCGGGCGACTCGGCGACGACGAGCACGTCCAGGCCCGGCGGGAGCGCCTCGTCAAGGAGGCGGTGGATCTCGGCGGGGTCGACGACCTCGGCCAGACCGATCTCGACGTACTCGGCCTCACTGGCCGCGCCGGTCGGTGCGGCGCCGGCGTACGAGATGCGCGGGTGCGGGTTGAAGCCCGAGGAGTACGCCATCGGGACCCGGGCGCGGAACAGCGCGCGCTCGAAGGCGCGGGAGAAGTCCCGGTGGCTGGTGAAGCGCAGGCGGCCACGCTTGGCGTAACGGATCCGCAGACGCTGGACCGGCGGGGCTTGCTGCTCGGGCTGCTGACGTGGCACCGGCCAAGCCTAGGACACCGGGGCGGGTCCGACCGTTTCGGGACAGCCCTTCACTCCCCCAGCTCGTCGACGATCCGCGCGGCGATGGGCAGCGCCGAGGTGGCTGCCGGCGAGGGGGCGTTGACCACGTGCAGGGTGCGCGGGGTGCGGCGCAGCAGGAAGTCGTGGACGAACGACCCGTCCCGCAGGACCGCCTGGGCGCGGATCCCCGCCTCCCTGGGGGTCAGGTCGTCCAGGGTGAGCGAGGGGCAGTACCGCTGGCACAGCCGCAGGTAGCCGCGCTTGGACATCGAGTTCCACAGCTCCCGCGCGCCCGTACGGACGTTGGCGCGGGCCACCCGCCAGGTTCCCGGGAACCGGGCGACGTCCAGGGCGTCGCGGGCGTCGACGGAGAACTTCGGGTAGCCCTCGCGCGCGAGTCCGAGCACCGCGTTGGGGCCGACGTTGAGCCCGCCGTCGACGCTGAGGGTGAGGTGGACGCCCAGGAACGGCAGGTCCGGGTCGGGGACCGGGTAGATCAGCGTGGAGACGAGGTCGGCGCGCTCGGGGCGTACGTCGTAGTACTCGCCGCGGAACGGCACCATCGCGAAGTCGACGTCGAGACCGGCCATCCGCGCCACCCGGTCCGCCTGGATCCCGGCGCACAGGACGGCACGCTCGGCGCGGACCTCTCCCCCGGTCGTCTCCAGCACCACCTCGCCGGGGCGCTCGTCGATGCCGGTCAGCCGGGTCCGCGGCAGCAGCGTGCCGCCGGCCCGCTCGACGAGGGCGGCGAGGCGCTCGTTGATCCGGCGGTAGTCGGTGATGCCGGTCGAGGGGATGTGCAACGCACCCAGCCCGGCGACCTTGGGCTCGCGCTCACGCAGCTCGGCGGCGCTCAGGACGTACGCGGTGATGCCGTTGGCCGCTGCGCGTGCGCGGAGGTCGCCCAGGCGCGCGAGGTCGGGTGCCGAGGTGGCCACCAGCAGCTTGCCGGTGCGGCGCCACGGGACTCCGTTCTCGTCGGCGAACCGTTCGGTGGCGGCGACGCCGGCGCGGCAGAGCTCGGCCTTGAGGCTGCCCCGGGCGTAGTAGATGCCGGAGTGGATGACGCCCGAGTTGTGGCCGGTCTGGTGGACGCCGAACCCGTCCTCCTTGTCGAGCAGCGCGATCCGGCTGCCGGGGCGGCGACGGGAGAGCTCGTACGCCGTGGCCGCGCCGACGATGCCGCCCCCGACGACGGCGTAGTCGTACCGGTCCTGCGCTGCGCCGCTCACGGGGTCAGGCTACTGAGCGGCGGCCGGGGGCCCTCTCCGACTGTCCCCAAATCGGGTCAGGTGACCCAAGTTGGGGTCAGTGGGAGACGTACGCCCGGAGTTGGGGTCAGTGGGAGAGGTTCTGGAGGGCGGCAACCCTCTCCGAGTGACCCCAACCCGGGCCAGCCTCGCCGAGCGACCCCGAATCGGGTCAGGTGACCCAATTTGGGGTCAGCGGGAGACGTACGGCCCGACGCGGAACATCCGGAGACGTACGCCCAACGCGGGTCAGCCGGAGACGTACCCCGCTGCCCGGCGACCCTCAGATCACCGACAGCGGCAGCAGCTTCTGTCCCGTGGGCCCGATCTGGATCTCGGTGTTCATCTCAGGACACACGCCGCAGTCGTAGCACGGCGTCCAGCGGCAGTCCTCGATCTCGATGTCGGCGCCGTCGGCCGCGGCCTGCGCGTCCTCCCAGTCGCCCCACAGCCAGTCCTTGTCGAGGCCGGAGTCGAGGTGGTCCCAGGGCATGACCTCGTCGTAGTCGCGCTCACGGGTGGTGAACCAGTCGACGTCGACGCCGGTGCCCTCGAGCGCCGCCTCGGCCGCGGTCATCCAGCGGTCGAAGGAGAAGTGCTCGCTCCAGCCGTCGAAGCGGCCGCCGTCGCGCCACACGTTCTCGATGATCCGCCCCACGCGGCGGTCGCCGCGCGAGAGCAGGCCCTCGACGATGCCGGGCTTGCCGTCGTGGTAGCGGAAACCGATCGCGCGACCGTACTTCTTGTCGTCGCGGACGATGTCGCGCAGCTTCTTGAGCCGCTCGTCGGTGGTCTCGTGGTCGAGCTGGGCGGCCCACTGGAACGGCGTGTGCGGCTTGGGCACGAACCCGCCGATCGAGACGGTGCAGCGGATGTCGTTGCGCCCGGAGACCTCGCGGCCCTTCGCGATGACCTTCTTGGCCAGGTCGGCGATGGCCAGGACGTCCTCGTCCTCCTCGTACGGCAGGCCGCACATGAAGTACAGCTTCACCTGGCGCCAGCCGTGGCTGTACGCGGTGGAGACCGTACGGATCAGGTCCTCCTCGGTGACCATCTTGTTGATCACCTTGCGCATCCGCTCGCTGCCACCCTCGGGTGCGAACGTCAGCCCCGAGCGGCGCCCGTTGCGGGAGAACTCGTTGGCCAGGGTGATGTTGAAGGCGTCCACGCGGGTCGAGGGCAGCGACAGGGAGACGTTCTGGTCCTCGTACCGGTCGGCCAGGCCCGAGGCGATGTCGCCGATCTCGGTGTGGTCGGCGCTGGACAGGCTGAGCAGGCCGACCTCCTCGAAGCCGGACTTGCGGATGCCGTTCTCGACCATCGCGCCGATGGTCTCGATCGAGCGCTCACGCACCGGGCGGGTGATCATGCCGGCCTGGCAGAAGCGGCAGCCGCGGGTGCAGCCGCGGAAGATCTCCACGCTGAACCGCTCGTGCACGGTCTCGGCGAGCGGCACCAGCGGGTTCGCCGGGTACGGCCACGCGTCGAGGTCCATCAAGGTGTGCTTGCGGACCCGGAACGGGATGCCGGGACGGTTCGGCACGACCGCCTCGATGGACGCGTCGGCGCCGTACGTCACGTCGTAGAAGCGGGGCACGTACACGCCGCCGGAGACGGCGAGACGGCGCAGCAGCTCGTCGCGCCCGCCGGGCCGACCCTCGGTCTTCCACTCGCGCACGACCTCGCTGATCTTCAGCACGACCTCCTCACCGTCGCCGAGGACGGCGGCGTCGATGAAGTCGGCGACCGGCTCCGGGTTGAACGCGGCGTGCCCGCCGGCCAGCACCACCGGGTGGTCGTCGGTGCGGTCCTCGGCGTGCAGCGGGATGCCGGCCAGGTCGAGGGCGGTCAGCATGTTGGTGTAGCCGAGCTCGGTGGAGAAGCTGAGCCCGAAGACGTCGAAGGCGCCCACCGGACGGTGGCTGTCGACGGTGAACTGCGGGATGTCGTTGTCGCGCATCACCTGCTCCATGTCGGGCCACACCGAGTAGGTGCGCTCCGCCACGATCCAGTCGCGCTCGTTGAGGACCTCGTACAGGATCTGGACGCCCTGGTTGGGCAGGCCGACCTCGTACGCGTCGGGGTACATCAGCGCCCAGCGGACCGTCTCGCCGCCCGTCTCGGACGAGGCGGCGCAGTCCCAGTCCTTGACCACGGAGTTGAGCTCGCCACCGACGTACTGGATCGGCTTGGAGACCGAGGCGAGCTTGGCCTCCAGCAGGGGGAAGACAGACTCAACAGTCGACACGGAACAGACCTCACGCTCGGGGTTGGTACGGCCGCCTCACGGCGACACTCAAGCCTACGCGGCCTTGGGTGAGCCGCCGAACCAGCGACGCGCCCGCGACGTCCCCGCGTGCTGCCGCGACGGGAGCCCGCGTCTACCGCGCGCCGGGCGGCGCAGCCGTGCGCACGTGGATGTTCTGCAGCAGTCCCAGCGCCAGCATGCCCGCGAAGAGCGAGGAGCCGCCGTACGAGACGAAGGGCAGAGGGACACCCGTGACGGGCATGATCCCCAGACACATCCCGATGTTCTGGAACGCCTGGAACCCCCACCAGCAGGCGATGCCGGCCGCCGCGACGCGACCGAAGAGGTCGTCGGTGGCCGCGGAGATGGCCAGCGCCCGCCACACCACCAGACAGCTCAGGGCGATGAGGGCACCCGCGCCGAGCAGGCCGAGCTCCTCCCCCGCGACGGTGAAGATGAAGTCGGTGTGCTGCTCGGGGACGAACCCCGAACGCGTCTGGGACCCGTCGAACAGGCCCTGTCCGAACAGGCCGCCGTTGCCGATCGCGATGCGTGCCTGCTCGGTGTTGTACCCGGCGCCGCGCGGGTCGAGGTCGGGGTTGGTGAAGGCCAGGAAGCGGTTGAGCTGGTACTGCTTCAGCACGCCCGCGAGCACCCCGACCACCGCGACGGTGATCCCGGCCAGGGTCAGCCCGCCCAGCCAGCGCTTGGCGGCGCCGGCCACGGTCAGGGCGCCGAAGACGGTCGCCGACAGCACCAGCATCGTGCCGAGGTCCGGCTGCAGCAGGATCAGCGCGGCGGGGACGCCGGCGATGCCCAGCATCGACAGCACCTCGACGTTGCCGACGCCGCGCCCCCAGCGGCCCTCCGTACGCTCCGCGACGACCAGCGCCATGCCGATCACCACGGCGAGCTTGGCGAACTCCGAGGGCTGGATCGACATCCCCGCGATCTGGATCCACGAACGTGAGCCGTTGACGGTGGAGCCGGCGACGAGGACGGCGACCAGGCCACCGATCGAGGCCAGGTAGACCAACGGGGTCAGGATCCGGACCCACCGGTGGTCGGTGGCGAGCACCACCACGAACAGGACGAGCCCGATCGCGATGTTGACCAGCTGCTTGCGCAGGAACATCTGGGGGTCGCCGCCGGTGAGGGTGGCGTTGGTGGCCGTGGACGACCAGATCAGCACGGTGCCGAACAGGGTGAGCCCGAGCGCGGACGCCATCAGCACCCAGTCGAGGCCGGGGCCGGGCAGTCCGAGGCGGCTGCGCGACCGGGAGGTCTGCGCGACCGGTACGCGCGGGGACCGCTGCAGCGTCGCCATCACTTCCCCCTCTTCCGCGAGGCCGCCGTGCTCGGCGGCAGGATCGAACCGTCGTCGGTGAACGTGGGCAGGGTGTCGCCGGCCACGACGCCGGGGATCGCGGCCTTCTTGGTGACGACCCGCTCCCCCTGCACGCCGTACAGCGACTCCCAGACCTTGCGGATGCCGTCGCCGACCGACCCCGAGCCGGTGCCGCCCTGGCTGACCATCATCACCACGACGTAGTCCTCGTTGTACGAGGCGACCCAGCCGGTCGACTGCTTGCCGTAGACCTCGGCGGACCCCGTCTTGGCGCGGATCTTGACCTCGTCGAGGGGGAAGCCCTGCAGCTTCCAGTTCATCGTGCCGCCGGGGGCGGTGACGGTGCCGAGCGCGTCGTCGATGAACGACAGGTGGGAGCGGCTCACGTCGACCGTGCCGAGCTTCTGCGGCTTGATCCTGCGCAGCACCTTGCCCTCCGGGGTCACGACCGCCTTGGCGACGGTGGGCGCGTACAGGGTGCCGCCGTTGCCGATGGCCGCGTACCCGCGGGCCAGCTGAAGCGGGGTGACGATGGTGTCGCCCTGCCCGATGGCGAAGTTGACCGCGTCACCTGCCCGGTAGGCGTACCCCTCGATGCAGAACTCGCGCGCGAACTTGTAGACGAAGTCGCTGGTGTCCCCGTCCTGGGGCTTGTCGGCGATGCCGCAGTAGTAGTCCTTCTGCGACTCGTAGTAGGACCGCTTCCACTTCCGGTCGGCGATCCGGCCGGGCGCCTCGCCCGGCAGGTCGACGCCGGTGCGCTCGCCGAAGCCGAAGACCTTGGCCATGGAGACCAGCGGGTCCTTGGCCTTGACGTCGTCGACGTCGGTGCCGAACCGCTGCCAGAAGTCGTACCCGACGCGGTAGAAGAAGGTGTTGCAGGAGACGGCGAGCGCCTTGGCGAAGCCGATCGAGCCGTACGCACCCGACTCGTAGTTCTTGAAGACACGGTTGCCGACCTGGAAGCCCGAGGAGCACGGCAGCGAGGTGGACGTCGAGTAGCCGTTCTCCAGCGCGCCGGCCGTCATGAACGGCTTCCACGTCGAGCCCGGCGCGAACTGTCCCTGGGTCGCCCGCGAGAGCAGGGGCGTGCCCGCCTTCTCGGAGTACAGGTGGGCCAGCTCCTTCTCGCTGATGCCGCCCACCCACACGCCCGGGTCGTACGTGGGCTGGCTGGCCATCGCGACCACGCGGCCGGTCTTCGTCTCCAGCACCACCGCGGCGCCCGAGTCGGCCTCGTACTTCCGCCCGGTGACCTTGTCGGTCTGGGTGCGCAGGTACGCGATCCGCTCGGCGAGCGCCTTCTCCACGGCGGACTGCACCTTGGCGTCGATCGAGGTGACCAGGGTGTCCCCCGGCGTCGCCTCCACGTTCTCGTAGTCGCCCAGCACGCGACCCATCGAGTCGACCTGCACCCGGTTGGAGCCGGGCGTCCCGCGCAGCCACTGGTCGTACTGCTTCTCCAGACCGGCGCGGCCGACGGCCGAGGCGCCGTTGAGGGAACCGTCCTCGCGCTCCTCGGCGAGGTCGTACTCGTCCTCGGTGATCGGGCTGAGGTAGCCCAGCACGTGGGCGAGGTTGACGCCGTACGGCTGCGGGTACGAGCGCAGCGACACCTGGTCGGCCACGACGCCGGGGTAGTCCTCCTGCTGCTCGAGGACCTGGAGCGCGACCTCCTTGTCGACGTCCTGGGCGATCGGCACCGGCTGGTACGGCGACCCGTTCCAGCACTGGCCGTCCACGGCACCCTCGGCCGAGCAGGACAGCAGCCGTGCGGCGATCCGCTTCGGCGGCAGACCGACCACCACGCCGACCCGGCGCAGGAGCTCGGTGCGCTCGTCGGCGTCCATCTTGTCGAGGACGTTGCGGTCGATCGAGATCTGCCACGACGGACGGTTGTTGACCAGCGGCCGGCCCTGGGCGTCGACGACCAGGCCACGCTGCGGCTGGACCACGATGTCGCGCACGGACTGGTCGGCCGCCTGGGCCTGGTAGCCCTCACCGCCGACGACCTGGAGGTAGTACAGGCGGACGAAGAGGGTGCTGAACAGCGCCAGCACGAGCGCCTGGACGACCAGCAGCCGCCGTCGGCTCAGCAGGGAGCCCGAGACCGCCATCAGGCCACCGCCGCGCGCGGGTCCAACCGTCCCAGCAGGCGCATCAGGCCCGGCAGGACGAGCGGAGTCAGGACGACGTCCCACACGACCCCGACGAGGATGACGGTGAGCACCTCCCCCACCGACACGGCGGGGTCGGAGAGGAGCAGGCCGGTCAGCGCGAAGATCGAGCACCCCACGAACGAGGCCGCCGCGACCGTCGCGACCACGCCGAGGGCGGTGGGGCGTACGTCCGGCTTGACCCGGGCCACCACGAACGCGACCACGCTGAGCGCGAGCGCCCACCGACCCGCGACGTGGTCGGCGGGCGGCACGAGGTCGAGCAGCAGCCCGCCGGTGAACCCGAGGACGAGCGCCTGGGTGGGCGGCAGGGTGAGTCCGCAGGCGACCACGACCAGCAGGACGAGGTTGGGCACGACGCCCTGCCACGCCATGTGGCTGAAGACGGTCATCTGCAGGACGAGGGCGACCACCAGCGCCAGGAGCGCCACGGGTACACGCAGGCGGCTCATCGCAGGCTCCCGTCGGCCTCGATGACGGCGCGGTCGCTCGCGGTGCCGGAGGGCACCATCACGGCCACCACGTCGAGGGTGGAGAAGTTGACGAACGGCTCGACCACGGCACGCTGCGAGGTCTCCCGCAGGCTGCTGTACACCTCGGTGACGCGCCCGATCGGCACGCCCGCCTCGTACGGCCCGGTGTCGCTGCCCCAGGTGAGGACCACGTCGTCACGTGCCGGGACCTCGGTGGCGTCAACGAGACGCAGGTCGAGGCCGGCGTCACCCCCGAACGAGCCGTTGCCGGTGACGAAGCCGATCTCCATGCTGGACCCGACCCGCCCGCCGACGGTGGAGTCGCGGTCGACGACGAGCAGCACGGTCGCGGTCGTGGAGGTCACGCGCAGCACCCGGCCGACCAGCCCGTCGCTGCTGACCACGGTCATGTCGGGGCCGATGCCGGCCTCGGAGCCGGCGTCGATGGTGACCGTGCGGTCGAAGGACTGGGCGGGGCCGACCGCGACGACGCGGGCGGGCACCAGCGCGGTGCCCAGCTCCTCGGCGGTACGGGTCAGGGAGTCGTACTGGTCGAGGCGGTTGCGGTCGAAGTCGGTGCGCACCACCTGCTCGCGCAGGTCGGCGTTCTCACCCTCCAGCTCCTCGACGCGGTCACGCAGGTCGCCTCGGCTGGTGAACCACCCCGCGACCGCCTCGAACGGGCGGGCCAGGGTCGCCGAACCGGTCTGGACGGGCCCCAGGACCTCACCCACCGCACGGCGGGCCGGGTCGAGCGGGGAGTCGTCGGTGGCGACGTCGAGGGTGATGAGGGTGACGCTGGCCAGCACGAGGGCGACCAGCACCGATCGCGACGGGCGGCCGCGGCCCTCGAGCCGCTCGGTGCCGCTCCAGCGCCGCTCCCGTCCCTCGTTGCGCAACCCCGGCATCAGTACCTCCGCGGGTCGGTCACCAGGACGGCCTGCAGGGCCTCGAACTCCTCGACGCACTTGCCGGCACCGAAGGCCACCGAGGCGAGCGGGTCGTCGGCCACGTGCACGGGCATGCCCGTCTCGTGGCGCAGCCGCTCGTCGAGGCCGCGCAGCAGCGCTCCGCCGCCGGTCAGGACGATCCCGCGGTCCATGATGTCGCCGGCCAGCTCGGGCGGCGTCTGGTCGAGCGTGGTGCGTACGGCGTCGACGATGGTGTGCAGAGGCTCCTCGAGCGCCTGGCGCAGCTCGGCGCTGGAGACGACGACCGTGCGCGGGAGGCCGGAGACCATGTCGCGCCCGCGGATCTCGGCGTCGGGCTCGGTCGGCAGCGGGAAGGCCGACCCGAGGGACATCTTCATCTCCTCGGCGGTGCGCTCCCCCAGCATCAGGGAGTACTCCTTCTTCATCCACGCGATGATCGCCTGGTCGAGGTCGTCGCCGGCCGTGCGGACCGACAGGCTCGTCACGATGCCGCCGAGGCTGATCACGGCCACCTCGGTGGTGCCACCGCCGACGTCGACGACCATGTTGCCGGTCGCCTCGTGGACGGGCAGGCCCGCGCCGATCGCGGCGGCCATCGGCTCCTCCACGACGTACACGCGGCGGGCGCCCGCCTGGTAGCCGGCCTCCTTGACCGCGCGCTGCTCGACGGCGGTGATCCCGCTGGGCACGCAGATGACCATGCGGGGCTTGGCGAAGTACCGGCGCCGGTGCACCCGCTGGATGAAGTGGCGCAGCATCTGCTCGGTGGCCTCGAAGTCGGCGATGACACCGTCCTGCAGAGGGCGCACGGCGCTGATCGAGTCGGGCGTGCGACCGATCATCCGCTTGGCCTCGTGGCCCACCGCGAGGACCTCGCCGGTGGCGGTGTTCATCGCCACGACGGAGGGCTCGTCGAGCACGACACCCTTGCCCCGCACGTACACCAACGTGTTGGCCGTGCCGAGGTCCACCGCCATGTCGCGGCCGATGAAACTGTTTGCCATGCCAGGCGTGCCTTTGCCGGTCGGGTACTCGGGGAAGGGGGCCCGCACGCCGGCGCGCCGACCCCGCGTTCAGGGTAGGTAGTGGCGGGTTCGGATCGAGGGAGGACACGCAACCCGTGGTCAGCGCGTTCCCGACGGGTCTACCTTCTTGCCATGTCTGACGTCGACCAACTCATGAGCCAGCTTCCCATCGACCAGATCGCGGCACGCCTGGGCACCGACCCGGCCACCGCGACCGCCGCCGTTCGCAACGCGCTGCCCGCACTCCTCGGCGGCCTCCAGGCCAACGCCCAGGACCCGGCCGGCGAGGCCTCGCTGACCGAGGCACTCTCCCAGCACTCCGGCGACCTGTTCGACGGGCAGGTGGACCTCGACCGCATCGACACCGCTGACGGCGCCAAGATCACCCAGCACATCTTCGGCGACAACTCCGAGGCCGTGGTCAACCAGCTCGGTGGCGTCGGCGGCGCCAACAAGGGGCTGGTGGCCAAGCTCCTGCCGATCCTGGCCCCCATCGTGCTGAGCTACCTCGCCAAGCGCGTCAGCGGCTCGGGCGGGCAGTCCGGCGCTCTGGGCGACGTGCTCTCCCAGGTGCTGGGCGGTGCGTCCGAGGGCGCTGGCGGCTCCCAGGCCAGCGGTGGGCTCGGCGACCTGCTCGGCGGGCTCCTGGGCGGACTGCTCGGCGGCGGCCGCCGCTGAGTCGGACCTCGTACGGAGAAAGGCCCCCGCCACTCGGCGGGGGCCTTTCGTCGTACGAGGTCAGTCGCAGGAGGTCACAGGGCCGGGAACCAGATGCCGATCTCCCGGGCGGCCGACTCCTCCGAGTCGGAGCCGTGGACGATGTTCTGCTGCACGGCCAGGCCCCAGTCGCGGCCCAGGTCGCCGCGGATGGTCCCGGGCGCTGCCGTGGTGGGGTCGGTGGTGCCCGCCAGCGAGCGGAAGCCCTCGATGCAGCGCTCACCCTCGAGCACCATCGCGGCCACCGGACCGGAGAGCATGAACTCGACCAGCGGCTCGTAGAAGGGCTTGCCCTCGTGCTCGGCGTAGTGGTCGGCGAGCAGCTCGCGGGTGGCCTGCTTGAGCTCGAGCGCGACGAGGGTGTATCCCTTCGCCTCGATGCGACGGATCACCTCGCCGGTGAGACCACGGCCGACGCCGTCGGGCTTGACGAGAACCAAGGTGCGCTGGGTCATGGGACCAGCCTAGCCAGACGGTCGGCCGCGCCGCGGGTCGGCCGTCGTCAAGAGACCGCCCGGCGGGAGACCAGCAGGACGCCCAACCCCAGCACGACCGCGACCCCGCCGGCGACCGCCGTGGCCAGGACCAGCCCCTCGGCGCCATCACCCAGCGCGGCGATGACCAGCCCCGCCGTCTCCCGGGTGCTCGACGCGTCCGCGCCCGCATCGGCGGTGAGCCGCCGGAAGAGCGCGAGGTGCACCGCGCTCACCACCAGGAGACCCAGCCCACCGACGACGAGCGTCGTGCCACGACGTGGACTGACCAGCACGGCAGCGAGGAGCAGCACCGTGCCAGCGACCAGGAGGTCGGTTCCCCACCTGTCCACCGCGCTCGCGGCACGCGCCGCGGTGGCCAGCTCGGGCGAGGAGACCAGCTCGATGGTGCCGTTGACCCGCTTCAACGCCGAGGCCCCCGGGATGCCAGCGGCTTCAAGCCGCGGCACCAGGGCCTCGACGAGTGGCGCGAGCTCGACCCGCAGCGTTCCGTCGTCGAGCGCGAGTCCCTTGCCCTCGTCACGCAGAGCGGCCACGGCGTGCTCGTGGGAGCTGCGTACGGCGGTCTCCCAGGCGGGCACGAACGCGTCGCTCCCGACGACGCCCGCCACCACCCGTCGCAGCGGACCGGCCAGCGCGTCGGGCACGGACAGTTGACTCTCGACCGCCGTCACGAGCGCGTCGGTGATCGTCGCCCGCACGGCCGGCTCCTCGATCAGCGGAGCGACGGCCTCGGTGTAACGGTCGGTGTCGAGGACGGACTGCTTGGCCCAGGAGGACGGCACACCCACGGCGACGGCAGCCAGTCCGCACAGCAGGAGAAGGGTCGCGAGGAAGCGGCGGGCGGTGAGCATGGCTCACCCTCCCACGCTCACCGGGGTGGGCGTCACGAGGTTCCTCGTGACGGACGCCACCCGAGGTCGACGGCCCGGTCCGCCACGATGTCGGGAACCGGCACGTGGATCCCGTCCGCGGTCACAGGAGCACGAGCGACGCGCTCCAGCGGGACGTGACCGGCCCAGACGGCGTCCTGGTCGTCGGCCTCGCCTCCCGGACCACCGGAGCGGACCTTGACCGACGCCTCGTGCAGCGCGACGGCCAGCACGGTGGTGGCTACGAGCTCCTTGCGGGTGTGCGGTCGGAGCGACGCCGCCCGCCCGGGGACTGAGTGGTCCACGATGAGGTCGAGCGCGCGCACCTTCTCGTCAGGGTCGGTGACCTCGCGCGCCTCGCCGATGACGACGGCGCTGCGGTAGTTCATCGAGTGGTCGAAGGCGGTGTGGGCGAGGACCAGGCCGTCCACTTCCGTGACGGTCACGCACACCGTCCGCCCCAGACCGGCGGTGAGCCACCGCGACGCCACGGACCCGTGCAGGTAGAGCGTGCCGTCGCGGTCGGGACCGTTCACGTCGACGGCGTACGCGACCGGGAGCACCACCGGGTGGTCCCCGGCGACGACCCCCAGGTGTGCGATCAGACCGGCCCGCAGGACCTCGTGCAGGGCACCGCGGTCGGTGAGCGCGCGGTGGCGGCCCCGTACGACGGTGCTGCGCGGGGTGGGCTCGAGGGAGGGGCGCTCGGCCGGGCGTGTGGCGGTTGACTGCATGTGACCATGCTCCCCACCCGGTGGCCCACGCACATGGTCCAATAGCGGAAGATTTCGCTGAACCACTTCGCTCGCCACTCCCCACCCGCTCGCCGGATCCCTGGACGGAGGACCGTTGCCCGACCGCACCGATCCCGCCGCCGCGCTGGCGCTGCGCGTGGACCGCACCGACCCGCGGCCGCTGCCGACGCAGATCGCCTCGCAGCTGCGCGCCCTGGCCCTCTCCGGCGGGGCCTCCTCGCCGCAGCGTCTGCCCAGCACCCGCCGGCTCGCCGCCGACCTGCAGGTGGCGCGTGGCGTGGTCGAGGCCGCCTGGGACCAGCTGCGGGCCGAGGGCTGGCTCGAGTCCCGTCGGGGGTCCGGCACCTGGCTGGTCCCCGTCACGCTCCCCTCGCCGTCGCCGACCCCGGGCGCCCTCCCGTCCCCGGGTCTCGACGAGGACCTCGTGATGATGGACGCGGGCACCCCCTGGCGGGACCGCCGCCACGACGCGGCCTGGCGACGCGCCTGGCGGGAGATGTCGACCAGCACTCCCCCGCGCGGGTACGACGACCCCCGCGGCACCCCCACCCTGCGCGCCGCACTGGCCCAGCGCCTCAGCCGGACCCGGGGACTCGTCGTCGGCGCCGGCGACGTCCGGGTGACCGGGGGCACCACCGCCGGGCTGCGGCACCTGCTGACCGGGCTGGTCCCCGGGCCGGTCGCCCTGGAGGACCCCGGCTACCGCGCCGCGGTGCTCACCGTGACCGCGAGC
>NZ_JBJEHY010000024.1:0-4211 GCF_051876515.1 Nocardioides sp.
GCCAGGACCGAGGTCGGGGCCACCACCATCGGGCGGGCGAACAGGGCGTGCGCGCTCAGCGGGACCATCAGCAGCGCCTCGACCTGCGGCCACACGACGGGACCGCCGGCGCTGAAGTTGTACGCGGTGGAACCGGTGGGGGTCGCGCAGACGACGCCGTCGCAGCCGAACCGGGACAGCGGCCGGCCGTCGACCTCGACGACGACCTCGAGCATCCGCTCGCGTGCGGCCTTCTCGACGCTGGCCTCGTTGAGGGCGAAGGTCTCGTAGACGACCTCCTTGCCCTGCAGGACCGACACGTCGACGGTGAGGCGTTCGTGGATGGTGTAGCGCCGCTCGACGATGGCGTCGATGGTGGTGGCGACGTCGTCCTCCTCGACCTCTGCGAGGAACCCGACGTGTCCCAGGTTGATGCCGAGGATCGGGGTGCCGCTGGCATGGGTGAACTCCGCCGCACGCAGGATCGACCCGTCCCCTCCTACCACGAGGGCGACCTCGCAGCCGGCACCGACGTCGCTGCCGGCGGGGACGCGCTCCACGTGCTGGGCGGCGGGGTCGACGTCGAGGGCGAGCGCCTCCTCGTCGATCATGCGTACGGTGACGCCGTGGCCGGTGAGCGCGTCCAGGCACTCGCGGGCCACCTTGCGCGCCTCGTCCCGGCCCGTGTGGGCGAGCAGCAGGATGCGTCGGGTGCTCTCAGCCATGGGTGGCCTCCTGGGAACCGCGCGTGACCTCGTCCATGACATCCTCCGGCGTCACGGTCGCCTCGCCGCGCCGCAGCAGGAGGAAGAACTCGACGTTGCCCGACGGGCCGGGCAACGGGCTCGTGGCGACGGCGCGGGCACCCCAGCCGAGAGCGGCGGCGCGGGCGGCCACGTCGTTGACGGTCTCGGCTCGGAGCGCCACGTCACGGACCACCCCGCCCTTGCCGACGCGGTCCTTGCCGACCTCGAACTGCGGCTTGACCATCAGGGCGAGGGCGCCGTCGGGTGCGGTGACCGAGATGAGCGGTTCCAGCACCAGGGCGAGCGAGATGAACGATAGGTCGCCGACGACGAGATCGACGGGCTCACCGACCAGGTCGAGGGTGAGCTCACGGATGTTGGTGCGGTCGTGGACCTCGACCCGCTCGTCACTCCGGATCGACCAGGCCAGCTGGCCGTACCCGACGTCGACGGCCAGGACCCTGGCCGCACCGCGACGGAGCAGCACGTCGGTGAAGCCGCCCGTCGACGCGCCGGCGTCGAGGCATCGCAGTCCCCGTGCGTCGAGACCGTGGGGAGCGAACGCGTCGAGCGCCCCGACAAGCTTGTGGCCGCCCCGGGAGACGAACTCGTCCTGGCCGGGTTCCTCCTTGACCACGACGGCAGCGTCGGTGGTGATGGCGGTCGCGGGCTTGACCGCACGCGCCCCACCGACCGTCACCCGACCGGCCGCGATGAGCTCGCTGGCGTGCTCCCTCGAGCGGGCCAGACCCCTGCGCACCAGCTCCGCGTCGAGCCGGAGCCTGCGAGGACCCGCCATCTCAGGCGTCCGCGGGTGCGTCGAGCGCGCGACGGAGGGCGTCGTGCGCCTGCTCGTACACGGCAGCGTGCTCGGCGACGGGAAGGTCGTCCAGTGGCTCGACGGCTCTGATCACGGCGTCAACGGAACTGACACCGGTCGTCACGGAGGGTGTCGGCTCAACGTCCGACACTGAGGTGTCGTCGGGGGTCTCGGCAGTCGCCACGAACGGTTCGTGCATGGTCCGAGGCTACCGTCCCGGACGGGTGAGGAACCCCGGCGGCACGCTGACGTCGCTCACGTCAGCCGTCTCCCCCGTCCGGTCCGTCCAGGTCCACGCCGCCGCGGCCGCGGCACGCAGCCAGTCCCCCTCGTCACCCTCACCGCTGATGCACAGGCGACCGTCCTCGACGGCCGCCCGCCACCCGTTGACAGTGGCCACGCCTGGCGCGGTCACCTCCGGGACGGCGTGGGCCTCGAGGAGCCCGCGCAGGTCCGCGGAGACGTACGTCGGACGCAGCTCGCCCCGGGCCCCGACGAGCTCGGTGAGCCCCGTCACTCCCGTCATCACCAGCAGCGATGCCACGCCGACCGCGTGGGCTCCGGCGATGTCGGTGTCGAGCCTGTCCCCGACCATGAGCGGGCGCTCACCTCGGGTGCGCGCAACGGTCTCGAGGAGCAACGGCGGAGACGGCTTGCCGGCGACCGTCGGTTCGACTCCCGCGAACGTGGAGATGAGGTGCACGAGCGTCCCGTGGCCGGGGGCGACCCCCAACGGAGTCGGGATCGTCGAGTCGGTGTTGGAGGCGACGTACGGCAGGCCGGCCCGCACCAGCACAGCGGCCTCCATGATCTCGGACCACCGCACGTCCGGCGCGTAACCGCTCATGAGGGCAACCGCCGCGTCCGGGTCGTGGGTCTCCACCAGCCCGGCTTCCTGGGCAGCGGACCGGAGTCCGTCCGCTCCCAGGAGGAGCACCTGGGCGCCGCGGCCGTATCGCTCGGCGACCAAGGAAGCCGCCGCCTGTGCCGAGGTCACGACGTCGTCGGTCTGGGCGTCGATCCCGAAGTCGCGCAGCTGCTCGGCCACCGCAGCGGCGCTCCGCGAGGCGTTGTTCGTCACGTACGCCACGTGCCCGCCCTCGGCCCGCAGGGCTGCGATGTGATCGGCGGCGCCGGGGACCGGCTGCGATCCGACCTTCACCACACCGTCGAGGTCGAACATGAACACGTCGTGGGTGTGCGCCAACGGCGTGGGTGATCCTTCAAGTACGCGTGCCACTACGTGTCCCTTCCCAGATGTCCACCTACGATGCACAGATGGAGTTCGCCTCGGTCGTCCCCGCCCACCTGGCGAAGCCTCTCTCCTTCGAGCCCTTCGACGCAGTCTTCCTGGCGGAGTCCCGCGTCGGCGACCCCCGCGCGGTACGCGCCATCGCCCGACCGTACCCGGACGTCACCGAGCGCCTCGAGGCGTGGGAGGCCGAACGGCTCATCACCCGGGCGGACCGCCCGGCTCTGTACGTGCACGAGTACGCCACCGGCGGACTCACCGTACGAGGACTGGTCGGTGCTCTTCGCTTGACGCACCGCGCCACAGCAACGGCCGAGCAGGGGCTCCTCCCCCACGAGCGGATCCATCCGGAGCAGGCCCAGGACCTGGCCGCCAAGATGTTCTCCATCGACGTCAACCCGGCGCCGATCCTGCTGTCCATGCACGGGAGCACCGCGTACAGGGACCTGTTGAGCGCGGTCACCACGACACCCCCGCTCGAGGCCTTCACGGACCGCAACGGGCAGCAGCACAGGGTGTGGCAGGTCCCGGCTGGCAGCGTCGAGCACGAGCTCCGCGCCGAGGTCGCCACGACCACGTGCATCGTCGCCGACGGGCACCACCGCTACGCCGCGTACCTCGCTCTCCAGCAGGCACACCCCGGCACCGGCTGGGACCTCGGCCTCGCGATGGTCGTCGACCAGTCGGACACGCCCTTCTTCCTCGGTCCCATCCACCGCACGCTGCGGGGAACGAGCCTTGACGAACTGGTCGACCGCGCCGAGCGACTGGGCGTACGCACCACCGCCGCGACTCGACAGGCCGCCGTCGACACGCTGCCGCACCGCCGCATCGTCGCGACCGACGGCAACCACTGGCTGAGCCTGGCGCCGCCGAACGACGACGGAACCCTTCTCGTCGAGTGGCTCCACAGCACCTTGGTACCCGACCTCTCCCCCGACGAGTTCGGCTACCACCACACGCTGGAGGACGCCCTGCGGTCGCTGGGCGAGTCCGGCAGCACGGCCCTGATCCTGCCTGCTCCGGCGTACGACGCCGTGGCTCGGGTCGTCGAGGCCGGCCACCTCCTTCCGGAGAAGGCGACCTCGTTCCAGCCCAAGCCGACGGTGGCCGTGATCATGCGCCCCGTGCTCCCCCGCTGACTGCCGCTCGTTCATGGCCCCATCCTCGCGGGTGGGATCGCCCGCCGACGGGCGCATCTCCCCGTGGTGGAGAGACTGGCCCATGCGGGCTAGTTGTGCGCGACTACTGGTCGGACCAGTGGGTGCCAGCTGGCGGGATCGGCAACTCCCGAATGGCCGAGCATCAGGCCGTGAAATCGTCAGGAGCGGAGCCACTGGGTGGCTCCGCTCCTGGTAAAAGATGTCCGGCGGCGTCCTACTCTCCCACAACCTCTCGATTGCAGTACCATCGG
>NZ_JBJEHY010000025.1:0-17938 GCF_051876515.1 Nocardioides sp.
GTCGGATCGCTCCTGACCCGGCATCGGCACCCTAGACCGCGGAGGGGACACTCCTCAGATGACGTTCACGATGTACAGCACGCCCTGGTGTGGATACTGCCACCGGCTCAAGAGCCAGCTCGACCGCGAGGGCATCGGGTTCGAGATCGTCGACATCGAGCAGGTGCCCGAGGCGGCGAAGCTCGTCGAGGAGGCCAACGGCGGCAACCAGACGGTGCCGACGCTGGTGTTCGCCGACGGCTCCGCGATGACGAACCCGTCGCTGGCTCAGGTCAAGGAGAAGCTCGCCGCGCTCACCTGAGCCCCGCGATGGTGTAGGTGCCGCTCAGCGGCCCCACACGTCCGGACCGGGGAGGTCTTGGCCGTACCAGTGGCGCAGCAGCGACGCCGAGATGGAGACACTGCGCGGCACGGTGATCGTGCCTGAGGCGATGCCGGCTCCCAGCTCGGTACGGGTGAACCAGCGGGCGTCGGCGATCTCGGCGCCGTCCACGCAGATCTCGCTCGACGTGGCTCGGCCGGTGAAGCCCAGCATCAGGCTGGCCGGCAGCGGCCACGGCTGCGAGCCGAAGTAGTCGACCTCGCCGACCTCGATCCCGGTCTCCTCGTACGTCTCGCGGCGCACCGCGTCCTCCAGCCGCTCGCCGGGCTCGCAGAATCCGGCCAGCGTCGACCACTGGGTGGTGGGCCACGAGGCCTGCCGCCCCAGCAGCACCTGCTCGCCCTCGCTGCCGGGCTCGCCGCGGGTGATCGTCATGATGACGGCGGGGTCGGTGCGGGGGAACTGCGAACGGCCGCAGCTCCCGCAGGTCAGCTCGTGGCCGGCGGAGCGCGGGGTCAGCTCGCCGGCGCAGCGTGGGCAGAACCGCGTCGCCCGGCGCCACTCCGCCAGCCCGACGGCGTGGAAGAGCCAGGGGGCCGCCTCGGCCGCCTCGGGGGTGCCCGAGGACAGCAGGCCGAACATCCCGCGCAGGCCCACCCAGGTCTCCGTGCCGCCGGGGACGTCCGCCCGGTCGGCCAGGACGGCGAACCTCGTCACACCGTCGCGGTGCCCCAGCAGCACGCGCTCGCCGGGAGGCGCCTCGTCCGGCGTCAGCCACACGACCCGGCCGGACGCGCCGTCGACCCGTCCGCCCGAGACCACCAGGACCCGCGTCGACGGATCGGCCCAGCGGCCCTCCAGCCAGGCCTCGTCCGTACGGTGCAGACCTTCACGGTTGTGCGCCCGCACCGACAACGCCAGGTGCGGCAACGCGGACATCTCGTCACGGCTCACGGGGCCGAGGCTACCGGCCGCTGCCGGGAGCCCGTCGGAGTACGTTGCTGCTCATGAGCACCCACATCGGAGCCGCCGCCGGACAGATCGCCCCCACCGTGCTGCTGCCCGGCGACCCGCTGCGCGCGAAGTGGATCGCCGAGACGTTCCTCGACGACGCCACCTGCTACTCCGAGGTCCGCGGCATGTACGGCTTCACCGGCACCTGGCGCGGCCAGCCGGTCTCCGTCCAGGGCTCCGGGATGGGGCAGCCGTCGATGGCGATCTACGTCAACGAGCTGTTCCGCGAGTACGACGTGCAGCAGATCGTGCGCGTCGGGTCGTGCGGCGGGGTCACCGAGTCGGTCGGGATCCGCGACATCGTCATCGCGTCGGGCGCCTGCACCGACTCCTCGATGAACCGGATCACCTTCGGCGGTATCGACTACGCCCCCGTCGCAGACTTCGGCCTGCTTCGGCGGGCCGTGGAGGCGGCCGAGGCGAACCCGGACTCCTCCCCCGTCCACGTGGGACTCATCTTCTCGAGCGACTCGTTCTACGCCTCGCGCCCCGAGCTGCTCGGCGGGATGGTCGAGTACGGCGTGCTCGCCGTCGAGATGGAGGCCAGCGCCCTGTACACGCTCGCCGCCAAGCACGGCCGCCGCGCGCTCGCCATCTGCACCGTCTCGGACCACATCGTCACGGGCGAGGAGACCACGTCGGCCGAGCGTGAGCAGACGTTCGGCGAGATGGTCGAGATCGCGCTCACCGCCGCGCTGGGCGGCTGAGGCCGGCACCGCCCGCCGACGCCCGGAGCACGCTCACCCGTCGAGCAGGGCGCGCAGCTCCTCCCGGCCGGGCAGGTCGTCGTGGACGACCAGGTCGTCGGTGCGGACGTAGCAGAAGCCGGCGCGCACGCACTCCACGGGAACGCCCTGCAGCTCGGCCCAGGCGACCCGGTAGAACGCCAGCTGCAGGGGGTCCGCGTCCTGGCGACGGTTGGTCTTCCAGTCGACCAGCAGGAACGACCCGTCCGGTTCGCGGTAGACCGCGTCGATGCGTCCGCGCACGACGTGGCCGGCGATGACCAGCGAGAACGGCGCCTCCACCGCGAACGGGGCGCGGTCCGCGAACTGGCCGCTGTCGAACGCCTCCTGCATCGCGACCAGGTCGGCGTCCGACTCGATGCCCGTGTCGGCGCGGCCGGGCAGCTCGTCGGGGTCCAACAGGCCCTGCTGCCCGAACCGTGCCTCGATCCAGGCGTGGAAGGCGGTGCCGAACGTGGCCGCGGGCGAGGGCTTGCGCGGCATCGGCCGCAGCAGGTCGAGGGCGAACCGCTCGGGGTCCTGGCGCAGCGCGAGCACCGACGACGTCGACAGCGACTCGGGCAGCACCACACGCGCCCGGGACGTCCGCATCTCGCGCGCCTCGCTGACCAGGGTGTCGAGGGCGGCGTCCCACTGCGCCACCAGCGCCTGCTGCTCAGCGTCGAGACCGAGGTCACCGTCAAGGGCCGAGGGCGTCAGCACGCCCGCGCGGGCCAGGACCTGGCCGGCCTCGTCAACCCGCCGCGCCGCCTCGACCCGGCGTACGCGCTCCGGGCCCTCCTGGGTGACGGGCCACTCGACGCGGGCCGGGTTGGCGGTGCGCGGGTTGGGCTCGTCGGTCTCGCGGGCGTACCACGGGTCGAGCGGCACGCCCCAGGACTGCTGCAGGTCGCGCACGGTGGTCATGTACGGCGAGGGGTCGAGCGGCTTCTGCGTGGTCGTCCACACGTACGAGCTCACGACGAACTCGTGCCGTGCGCGGGTGAAGGCGACGTACCCCAGGCGGAGCTCCTCCATCGCCTGGTGCGCCCGGGCCCGCTCGTCGAGTGAGCCCTCGGCCCCCTTGATGTCGTCCGCGGAACAGCCCCGCAGCTGCGGCACGGACGACGCGTCACCACGCAGCGGCGCCGGCAGCTCGTGGCACACGGTGGTCCACTGCGAACGCAGCTGGGTGTTGGGGAACTTGCCCGCAGCGGTCCCGATGAGGAACACGAGGTCGTACTCGAGGCCCTTGGCGCGGTGCACGGTCAGCAGCTTGACCGCGTCGGACTCGCTGGGGGGCGCCAGGTCGAGGCCGCCGCCGTACTCGTCCTCGGTGTCGAGCCAGGCGTTGAGGGCACCGAGCGTGACGGTGCCGTCCACGGCCTGGAACTCCGCGACGGCCTTGACGAACAGGTCGAGGTTCTCGCGGCGGGCCGCGGCCGCCGGGGAGGCCGACGAGGCCAGCTCGGTGTCCAGCCCGGTGATGTCCATGATCCGGCGCAGCAGGTCGAGCAGCGGCTCGCCCACGAACGAGCGGAGGTGGGTCAGCTCGGCCGCCAGCGTCGCGAACCGCTCCAGGGCCTCGGGCGAGTACGGCAGGTCGCCGGGTGACTCGAGGGCCTCGTTGAGGGAGGCGATCTCGGTCGGGTCGGCGCCCTCGACCGCCGCCGCCAGCTCCTCGTCGACACCGGCGCCCTCGGTGCGGACGTGCTCGGCCTGCGCCAGCTCGCGTGAGCGGCTGCCCAGCAGGGCCAGGTCGCGGGGGCCGATCTCCCACCGGGGACCGCTCAGCAGGGTCAGCAGCGACGCGTTGTCGGTGACGTCGTCGAGAAGGCTGAGCGTGGAGACCACCTGGGCCACCTCAGGCAGCCGGATCAGCCCGGCGAGACCGACGATCTCGACCGGGATCTCCGCCTCGGCCAGCGCGTCGTACGCCTCGGCGCCGTGCTTGTTGGTGCGCACCAGCACGCCGATGTCGCCGTACGCGCGACCCGACTCGTGGGCGCCCCGGATCTCGGCGACCAACCAGTCCAGCTCGTCGAGATCGGTGCGGTGCAGCACCGAGCGCACCGTCCCCAGCTCGGCCTCGGGCTTGGCGACCAGCGGCTCGACGAGCGTCCCCTCCTCGGCCAGCAGCGGCGCCGCGAGGACGTTGGCGGCCTCGAGGATGCGGCGGTCTGAGCGCCGGTTGACGGTGAGGGAGAAGCGGTGCGCGGGCGAGCCGTCGGCCTGCGGGAACTGCTCGCGGAACTGCTGGATGTTCGCCACCGAGGCGCCGCGCCAGCCGTAGATCGCCTGGTTGGGGTCGCCCACGGCGGTGACCGCGTGGCCGCGGCCCGACTCGGCGGTGGGACCGCTGAACAGGCCGGCCAGGAGCCGCGCCTGCGCCACGGAGGTGTCCTGGTACTCGTCGAGGAGGACGACCCGGTACGTGTCGCGCTGCTGTGCGCCGACCTCGGCGAACTCCGTCGCCAGGCGGAAGGCACCTGCAATCTGGTCGGAGAAGTCCATCAGCCCGAACTGGGCCTTCAGGTCGCGGTACGCGGCGACGAGGTCGAGGAGCTCCTCACGCTGCTCCATCTTGGCCAGGACCGTGCGCAGGTGGGCCTGCTTGCCCTTCGTCTTGCCGCCCTCGGCGACCAACGCGTCGAGGGAGGCGGCGAAGGCGGGTCGCTCAGAGGCCTGGAAGGCGCGGACGTCGTCGATGTCCACCAGGTGCTCGCTGAGCTGGCCGTCGAGGGTCAGGAGCCACTGGACCACGGTCGCGGGATGGTCGGAGAGGTGGCGCACCGTGCCCTGGTGGCGCGCGATCACCCGCTGGGCGAGCTGGAAGCGGGACGCGTCGGCCATCACCCGCCGCTCCTGCTCGTGCCCGATGCGCAGGCCGTGGTCGGAGAGCAGGTTGGCCGCGTACGCGTTGTACGTGGAGATGACCGGCTCGAGGCGCTCGAGGGTCCCGTCGTCGCCGACGGCACCGGTGTCGAGGCCCGCGCGGGACAGGGCGGCGCGCACCCGTTGCGACAGCTCGGCGGTCGCCTTGGTGGTGAACGTGAGCCCGAGGACCTGGTCGGGCCGGACGAAGCCGTTGGCCACCAGGTAGATCACGCGGGCCGACATCAGCTCGGTCTTGCCGGACCCGGCACCTGCGATCACGACGCCGGGGACGGGGTCGGCACTGATCGCTGCCCACTGCTGCTCGGAGACGGTGAAGTCGGCGCCCGTGAGGCGGCGCAGATCGCCGGGGTCGGCGACTCGACGGCGTGCGGTGCTCACCTGATGACTCCTGCGGTGGTGCGGGCGGGGCACATGGCCCGGAAGGGGCAGAACCGGCAGTGGTCACCGGGGAGGGCCGGGAACTCCTCGGCCCGGATGGTGCGGGCGGTCTCGGCGAGCTGGCGCTCCGCGAGCAGCCACCCCTCCTCGTCGCGCGACTGCGGTGCCTGGGCCTGGATCTTGGGTCGCGGCTGGGTCGAGGCGCGCAGCTGCCACAGCTCGGCACCTCCGGAGCGGGCGTCCGGCCCGACCACGTCGGACAGGGCACCCTGCTCGACGGCGTACTGGTAGATGCCCAGCTGCGGGTGGTCTGCGACCTCCTTGGCCGAGGGTGGGTACTTGCCGGTCTTGAGGTCCACCACCACGACGGTCCCGTCGGTGGTCACCTCGACGCGGTCGGCGAACCCCCTGAGGCTGACCTGCTGCCCGTCGGGGAGCGTGGCGAGGAAGGAGAACGACTTCTCGGTGCCGACCACGGTGCGTGCGTCGGGCGAGCGGTGCGCGTTGAGGAACCGCTCGATGGAGGCCCTCGCCTCCTCCCGCTCCTTCTCGGCCGACCACGGGGTCCGGAACGGGAGCTGCGCCCAGACCTGGTCGACCAGCTCCATGAGGTCGTCGACCGTGGCGTCGGCGAGGTCGCCGCCAGCGACGTGCTCGGCCACCTTGTGGACGATGTTGCCGAACGCGGCGCCCTGGCCGGAGAAGACCGCTCCGCCCGCCTCGTGCTCGAGGAACCACTTGGCCGGGCAGTCCGCCACGGCGGTCACGGTGGACGCGGAGAGGCGCACCGGCTCCTCGGCGGGGCGTACGGGCTGGGTGGAGTGGCTGCGCGCGTGCGTGCCCCACCAGGTCGCCGGGTCCGCGGCGGGCACCAGGGCCCGGCCGTTGACCTCCACCTCGGCCAGCGCCGCCAGCCGCAGTGCCGCCGCCCGACGCAGCGGCTCGGGCTGGCCCTCGTCGCCGACGCAGCGACGCAGCTCGGCCACCACCCCGCTCATGGTGAGGGGCCGCGGCGGACGTCCCTGGACGTGCGGCACCGGCGCCCGTTCGCCGTCAGGGCCCGCCGGCATCACCTCGTCGAGGAACCTCGACGCCTGCTCGCCGTCCTCGGAGCGCGAGGCCACCGCGGTGACGACCAGCCGGCGACGGGCACGCGTGCAGGCGACGTAGAAGAGGCGGCGCTCCTCGGCCAGCAGCGCCGCCGCGCTGAGGTCGCGGGTGAGCACGAGGTGGCCGTAGACGTCCGCGGTGATCCGGTCGGCTCCCAGGAGCGTGGCGCGACGCCTGAGGTCGGGCCACGCGCCGTCCTGGACGTGCGCGACCACCACCACGGGCCACTCCAGCCCCTTGGACCGGTGGGCGGTGAGGAGGCGTACGGCCTCGCCGCGGACGCCCTTGTCGGCCAGCGTGTCGGCCGGGATCTGCTGCGCGGTGACCTCGGCCAGGAAGCTGGCGGCCGACGTGCGACCGCGGACCTGCTCGGTGCGGGCGGCGAGGTCGAACAACGCGCACACGGCGTCGAGGTCGCGGTGCGCCCGGCGGGCACCCACACCGCCCTTGAGGACCGCGCGCCGCAGCCGCTGCCCCCAGTCGGTGGCCGACCACAGCTGCCACAGCAGCCGCTCGACGTCGACACCGTCCGCCGCCTGCGCGCCCACGTCGACCAGCAGCGTGCCCAGACGCCTCGCCTTGGCCGCGACCTCCTCGGGCAGCTCGTCCAGCGCCTCCGGGCGTACGAGTGCCTCGGCGACCAGGTCGCCGGAACCACGGGCGGTCCGGCGCTCGGCAGCAGCCAGGGTGACCTCCCGCTGGCGCAACGAACGCCCCAACGCCCGCAGCTCGAGCGCCTCGAGGCCGCCGAGCGGGGACAGCAGCAGGGCCTCGGCCCGCTCCGCGGTGGGGGTGCCGGACTCCTCGTCAGCGGTGGCCACCGCCACCTCGAGCGCGTCGAGCAGCGGCCGTACGCTCGGCTCCTCGCCCAGCGGGATCTCGTCGGCAGCCACCTCGACCGGCACGCCGGCGGCGCTGAGCAGGCGGCGCAGGACCGGCAGTGTCGCGCGGCCCGACCGCGCCAGCACCGCCATGTCGGACCAGCGGGTGCCGTGCTCGAGGTGCTCGCGGCGCAGCAGGTCGGCGATGTGCTCGGCCTCGGCCCGTTCGGTGTCGTACGTGGAGACCTCGACGCTGCCCGCCGCCGTGCCGGGGGCCGGGGTGGGCCGGGCGAACGCGTGGGCCACCTCGGCCGGGATGCCGCCGACCAGGGGCAGGTTGTCCGAGACCCGCGTCGCGGCCGCGAGGATCTCGTGCCCGAACCGCCGGGTGGTGCCGAGGACGACCACCGGGGCCCGCTCCCCCGTCACCTGCGGGAACTGGGTCGGGAAGTCGAGGATGCCGCGCACCTCAGCGCCACGGAACCCGTAGATCGACTGGTGGGGGTCACCGACCGCGACCAGGTTGAGGCCGTCGCCAGCGATGGCACGCAGCAGCGCGACCTGCCCGGGGTCGGTGTCCTGGTACTCGTCGACGAAGACGTGGCTGAACTCGCGCCGCAGCTCCTCGCGGTGGGACTGCGCCTCGATGACGGCGCGGCGTACCAGGTCGGGGTAGTCGGTGGCCCCGTGATCGTCGAGGTTGGTGAGGTAGTGCTCGAGGAAGAGGCCGGCGGCGACGAACTCGGGGATGTCGCTGTCGCGGCCAAGCGCGACGAGCTGCTCGTGGTCGGCACCCTTCTCACGGGCGCGCGCCACGACCGCGGCCACCTCCTTGGCGAAGCCACGGGTGCGGGCGGCCACGGCCAGGCCGGGCGGCCACCCCAGCGAGGGACCGTGGTGGGCCAGCAGGTCGCGGACCATCACGTCGGCCTGTGGCGCCGTCAGCAGGCGCAGCGGTGCGGCGTACAGGTCGGCGGGGGTGAACCGGCGGACCAGCGAGTACGCGAAGGAGTGGAACGTCGAGGAGATGGGGCTCGCCACCGTGCGCCCCAGCCGGGCGGTGACCCGGTCACGCAGCTGCTCGGCCGCCTTGCGCGAGAAGGTCAGCGCCAGCACGGAGGCGGGGTCGGCACCGCGCTCCTCGATGCGGTCCACGATCGCTTCGACCAGGGTCGTCGTCTTGCCCGTGCCCGGCCCCGCCAGCACCAGCAACGGACCGCCGGCGTGCTCCACCACGCTCCGCTGGGCCTCGTCGAGGGTCGGCGGGACCACGGCGGCGCGGACGGGACGCTCGAGCGTCACCTGGGGGCCGCGGGAGGCAGCGTGGCGAGTCATGGCGATCACCCCATCACAGGGTGCCGACATTTTCAGCGCCAGGTCAGGTGCCGGTCGGTCGTTCGTTGTAGACGCCGGCCGTCTCCTGCCCCGACAGCTGCGCGACGGCCTCCATCACCCGGTCGGTGAGCAGGCGCCGCGCCTTGCCGCTGGCCATGCCCGCGTACTCCTCGCCCACCTCGATCGGGGACCCGAACTCGACGCGGACCTTGGCCAGCCGCGGCACCGAGGCGCCCACCGGCTGGATCTGCTCCGTGCCGCGCAGCCCGACCGGGACCACCGGGCAGCCGGCGGTCAGCGCCAGGTGCGCCACCCCGGTACGGCCGCGGTACAGCCGCCCGTCGCGCGAGCGGGTCCCCTCCGGGTAGATGCCGAAGGCCTCACCGCGGCCCAGGACCTCCAGGGCCGTGTCGAGGCTGGCCATGGCGGCCTTGGTGTCGTCGCGGTCGACGGGGAGCATCCCCAGGCCGGTGAACCAGGCCCGGCTCAGCGCGCCCTTCACGCCCGTGCCGGTGAAGTAGTCCGACTTGGCGAGGAAGACGACCTTGCGCGGCACCACGGTCGGGATCACGACGCTGTCGACGAAGCTGAGGTGGTTGCTGGCCAGGATCACCGGGCCCGTGGCCGGCACGTTGTCGAGGCCGACGACCTCGGGCCGCCACACCGCCTTGAGCACTGGCGGTACGACTCGGTGCAGGACCCCGTACAACATGGGGGCAGTGTTCCAGCCCGTGAGGGTTACCCGCGAGTCTCGTCCACGGCGGTCGGAACGGCAGCCGGGACGAAGGCGGCGCGCAGGTCCACCCGGCCTCCGGGACGCATCGGCGTGCGCTCGACCGTGTACTCCTGCCGGGCACGGTGGTCGTGGCTGGGCGGCAGGCTGCCGTCAGCCCGCACGACCCGCCACCACGGCACGCCGCCGCCGTCGCGGGCCATCACCGCGCCCACCTGGCGGGGGCCTCCCCCGCCCAGCACGGCACCCACGGCCTCGGCGATGGAGCCGTACGTCGTCACGTGGCCGGCCGGCACCGACTCGGCGCACCGCAGCACCAGCTCGGCGTACTCCTCAGGGTCGATCCGGTACGCGCTCACAGGGGCATCCTCCCGCAGCCGTACGGACGGAGGCCCTTCGTACGCGTCGCGCGCCGTCCGGGTCGCGCGCTGCCGAGGGGGCGCGGGCCGTCGATGGGGGGATTCCGACCTGTTGTGGGGGTTGCAACCCCCACAACATGACGAAGTCCCCGCCAAGGCGGGGACTTCGACATGATGTGACGAACTTTGACGGCCGAGGCCGAGGCCCGAGGGCTCAGTACACCGGCTGGCTCGGGTCGATCTGGCTGACCCAGGCCACCACGCCGCCACCGACGTGGACGGCGTCGGAGAAGCCGGCGCCCTTGACAATCGCCAGGCACTCGGCCGAACGGACGCCCGACTTGCACTGGAGCACGATCTGCTTGTCCGAGGGCAGCTCGCCCAGGGCGTTGCCGTTGAGGAACTCGCCCTTGGGGATGAGCACCGAGCCGGGGATCCGGTTGATCTCGTACTCGTTGGGCTCGCGGACGTCGACCAGCACGAAGTCGCGCTCGCCGGCCTCGCGCTCCTTGAGCATCTCGTCGAGCTGCTTGACCGAGATGGTCGAGCCGACCGCGGCCTCGGCGGCCTCGTCGGAGACGGCGCCGCAGAACGCGTCGTAGTCGATGAGCTCGGAGACGGTGGCGTTCTCGCCGCACAGCGCGCAGTTGGGGTCCTTGCGGACCTTCAGCTTGCGGTACTCCATCTCGAGCGCGTCGTAGATCATCAGCTTGCCGACCAGCGGCTCGCCGATGCCCGTGAGCAGCTTGATGGCCTCGTTGACCTGGATCGAGCCGATGCTGGCGCACAGGACACCCAGCACGCCGCCCTCGGCGCACGAGGGGACCATGCCCGGCGGCGGGGGCTCCGGGTAGAGGCAGCGGTAGCACGGAGCGTCAGCGGACAGGCTGGGCGCGAAGACCGACGCCTGGCCGTCGAAGCGGTAGATCGAGCCCCACACGTACGGGATGCCGAGCAGGTACGCGGCGTCGTTGACCATGTAGCGCGTCGCGAAGTTGTCGGTGCCGTCGACGATCAGGTCGTAGCCACGGAAGATCTCCATGACGTTGTCGTTGTCGAGGCGGCCCTCGTGGAGGACGACGTTGACCAGCGGGTTGGTCTCGGCGACGGACTCCTTGGCCGAGACGGCCTTGGACTTCCCCACGTCGGACTGGCCGTGGATGATCTGGCGCTGCAGGTTGGACTCGTCGACCTCGTCGAACTCGGCGATGCCGAGTGTCCCGACACCGGCGGCGGCGAGGTACAGCAGGGCGGGCGAGCCGAGGCCGCCGGCACCGATGACCAGCACCTTGGCGTTCTTGAGGCGCTTCTGCCCGGCCATGCCCACGTCGGGGATGATCAGGTGACGGCTGTAGCGCCGGACCTCGTCGATGGTCAGCTCGTCAGCAGGCTCGACGAGCGGGGGGAACGACACGGGGGTCTCCTTTGGTCTGCGTACCTGTGGCCGGCCGCGCGGGCGGCCGGGCCGGACGTCGTGCGACGGTCACGGTGCAACCACGACGGCAGCCCCCATGTTCCCGTCGGGGGCGACGACCAGCGACAGGCGTCCCGACATCTGGACGCTAGGTCCACCATGCGAAACTACGCGCGAGTAGGGGCGAGTGACACAATGGACAGCCAGCGGCGTTAGGCTCCACGACCACGTGGCCCGGACACACGCCGACCACACACGCCAGACACAGAGAAGGGGTCCACGCACCGTGACGACCGACACCTCACTGACCTCCGGCGTACGACCGCGCGGCGGCCGCATGCCCCGCAAGGAACGCCGGGCCCAGCTCCTCGAGTCCGCGCTGAACGCCTTCGTGGCCCACGGCTACCACGCCGCCGCCATGGACGACATCGCCGAGCGCGCCGGAGTCTCCAAGCCCGTGCTGTACCAGCACTTCCCCGGCAAGCTCGACCTCTACATGGCGGTGCTCGACTCCGCCTGCGACACCGTCGTCGACAACTGCCGCGCCGCCCTGGCCTCCACCCAGGACAACAAGCGACGCGTGGAGGCCACGGTGCGTGCCTTCTACGACTTCGTCGGCAACGACACCGGCTCCTTCCGCCTCGTCTACGAGTCGGACCTGACCAGCGAGCCGGCGGTGCGCGAGCGGGTCGACCGGACGACCACCGACTGCGCCTCGATGGTCGCCGAGGTGATCGCCGAGGACACCTCGCTGCCGCCCGAGGCCGCCCACCTGCTCGCCGTCTCCCTCGTGGGAATGGCGCAGGTCTCGGCCCGGTTCTGGTTGGACGAGAACAGCACCATCGACCTCGACACCGCGGCCGCTCTGGTGGCGGGTCTCGCGTGGCGCGGCATCGCCGGCCACCCCCTCAACGAAGAGAACTGACACCCGGCCCGCCGGGCCACCCAGGAGGAACCCATGGAGCTCAAGATCGGCATCCAGAACGCCCCGCGCGAACTGCTGGTGGAGACCGACGAGGCCCCCGAGGACGTGACGAAGCGCCTCACCAAGGCGCTCTCCGACGACGGCGTCTTCACCGTCACCGACACCAAGGGCCGCACGGTCCTGGTCCCGGCCGCCCGCCTGGCGTACGTCGAGATCGGTGGCGGCGTGGTCGGCACCGTCGGCTTCCGCTGAGGCCCACCCGGCACCACTGACAGGACCCCGTCGCCCCCTCCGGGAGGGCGGCGGGGTCCTGTCGCGCCGTGAGGCCGGTTGACGACCCGCCCGGGACGGTCCTTGACACACCCCACGGGGGCCGCGAATGTCTGAATGAGCGGCCCGCGTCAGGCGGACCCGGACGACCCAGGAGGCGCCATGCTCTGGACGATCATCGTGACCATCGTCGGAGGCTTCATCATCGGTCTGCTCGGCAAGATGTTCGCGCCGGGCGACAAGGACAACATCCCGCTGTGGGCGACGGTCGTGTGCGGCATCGTCGGCATGATTGTCGGCAACTACCTGTACGCCGCCCTGTTCGACTGCGGCGGCACGGCGCTCGACCCGAACTGCACGCGCGGGATCGACTGGTGGCGCCACGTCTGGCAGATCGTGGTCGCGGTCCTCGCGGTCATCGGCGCCGACGCGGTCCTGGCCCGTCGCAAGGCCTGACGCAGCACCGCCTGACCGCGGCACGACGAAGCGGCTCCCCACCCGACCGGGTGGGGAGCCGCTTTCGTGTGTCGTACGGGGTCGGCCGAGGGGTCCTCAGGCGTCGAGGCCCAGCTCGGCCATCCGCTCGGTGTGGCGCTCGGTGAGGCGGGTGAACATCCGGCCCAGAGCGGCCAGGTCGAGCCCGGGACGGTCGACGCCACCCGTGAGGAGGGCGGTCAGCGCGTCGCGCTCGGCGGCGATCCGCTGGGCCTGGGTGAGCGCCTCGCCCATGATCCGTCGGCCCCACAGCGCCAGCCGGCCGCCCAGCCGGGGGTCGGCGTCGATGGCGCGGCGCACCCGGTCGACCACGAACTCCGAGCGGCCCGAGTCCTCCAGCGAGGCCACGATCAGGTCGCGGGTCTCGGGGTCGAGGTACGCGGCGATCTCCCGGTAGAAGTCGGCCGCCAGCCCGTCGCCGACGTACGCCTTGACCAGGCCCTCGTACCAGTCGGCGGGGGCCGTGTGGTCGTGGAAGTTGTCGAAGGTCTGGTCGAACTCCGCCATCGATGCGTACGGGTCGGCACCCAGCTCGACGAGGCGGTCGCGCAGGGCCAGCACGTGGGAGAACTCGGTGGCCGCCATGGAGGAGATCTCGATCTTGTCCTCCATCGTCGGCGCCAGCCTGGCGTCGTCGGAGAGGCGCTCGAAGGCCATCAGCTCACCGCACGCGATGACGCCCAGCAGCTCGATCACCGCGCTGCGGTACTCCGGGTCGTCACCGAAGGTCCCGCTCGGCGCGCCAGCGACGGATTCAGTCATGCTCGCAGCCTACCGATAGCATGGGGTCGATCAGTGCCACGGTGGACCGCTCCGGCGGTCGGTGGGACTGCATCGGGCGCAGCGAGCGGGGCACGGTCAGACCCTCCCCCCTCGTCCCAGCGCAGGCATGTGCGCGGCGGGCTGCTTCACGAGTCGGCCGCACATCGGACGACACCTTGAGAAAGCGACACCACGTGACCACCTTCCGCGAGCTCGGGGTCCACCCCGAGATCTGCGACGCGCTCGAGCGCGCCGGCATCACCACTCCCTTCGCCATCCAGGAGATGACCCTCTCGGTCGCCCTGATGGGCACCGACCTGATCGGCCAGGCCCGCACGGGCACCGGCAAGACCTTCGCGTTCGGCATCCCCGTGATCCAGCGCTCGGTCTCCCCCAAGGACCCCGACTACGCCGACCTGCCGCAGGGCAAGCCGCAGGCCCTCATCGTCGCCCCGACCCGTGAGCTCGCGCTCCAGGTCTCCAACGACGTCGAGCTGGCCAGCGCCGACCGCGGCCTGCGCGTCCTCACCGTGTACGGCGGCGTCGGCTACGAGCCGCAGCTCGAGGCCCTCGACGCGGGTGTCGACATCGTCGTCGGTACGCCCGGTCGCCTGATCGACCTGGCCAACCGCAAGGCCCTCGACCTGTCGCACGTGCACGCGCTCGTCCTCGACGAGGCCGACGAGATGCTCGACCTGGGCTTCCTCCCCGACGTGGAGAAGCTGCTCTCCCTCACGCCGGAGACGCGTCAGACGATGCTCTTCTCCGCGACCATGCCGTCGGCGATCGTGGCCCTGGCGCGCAGCCACATGCGCCACCCGATGAACATCCGGGCGGAGTCGTCGTACGAGAACGCGACCGTGCCGGCCACGGCGCAGTTCATCTACCAGTGCCACGACCTGGACAAGCCGGAGATCATCGGCCGCATCCTCCAGTGCGAGGACATGGAGAAGCTGATCGTCTTCACCCGCACCAAGCGTCAGGCCCAGCGCGTGGCCGACGACCTCGCCGAGCGCGGGTTCAAGGCCGCTCCGCTGCACGGTGACATGGCCCAGGTGGCCCGCGAGAAGGCGCTGACCAAGTTCCGCGAGGACAAGCTGCAGGTCCTGGTCGCCACCGACGTGGCGGCGCGCGGCATCGACGTGCGCGGCGTCTCCCACGTCATCAACTACACCTGCCCGGAGGACGAGAAGACCTACGTGCACCGCATCGGCCGCACCGGTCGCGCGGGTGCCTCGGGCACCGCCATCACGTTCGTCGACTGGGCCGACGTGCAGCGCTGGAAGATGATCAACAAGGCGCTCGACCTGCCCTTCGAGGAGCCGCTGGAGACGTACTCGACCTCCGAGCACCTCTTCACCGACCAGGGCATCGCGCCGGGCACCAAGGGTCGCATCGCCGACCCCGCGCCGGCCAAGCCGCGCGAGGGCCGC
Source organism: Nocardioides sp. (assembly GCF_051876515.1). GTDB lineage: Bacteria > Actinomycetota > Actinomycetes > Propionibacteriales > Nocardioidaceae > Nocardioides. The sequence goes on from NZ_JBJEHY010000025.1 coordinate 14,995, forward strand.
GAGGGCCGCGAGGGCCGCGAGTCCTCGGAGCGCGCCGAGCGTCCGCGCCGTGACCGCAACCGTCGCCGTACCCGCAGCGGCTCCCCCGTCGAGGGCGAGGCCGCCGCGGCCACGAAGCCCGAGACCACGGAGTCCGGCGACGCTGAGTCCGCGGGCGACAAGCCGGCCGGTTCCGCCAACCGCAACCGCCGTCGCCGCCGTCGCCGCCCGTCGGGTGGCGGCGAGCCTGCTGCCGCCGCACCGGCGCAGGACTGACCCACCAGACCCAGCGACCCCCGACGAGCTTCTCGTCGGGGGTCGCTGGGTCTCGGGGCCCACAGACCCCTACGAGCGGCGTCGGGCACGCTTCCTGGGTGCCTTGCGGGCCCGCTTGAGGAGTCCCTCGGCCAACTCCCGGTACGCGGCCGCGCCCTTGCTGCGCGAGCTGGTCGCCAGGATCGAGCGTCCCTGGGCCGGCGCCTCGGCGAACTTGATCGTCTTGGGCACCGGCGGCATGAGGACGTCGAGGTCGTAGGTGTCGCTGATCGTCTCCAGCACCGTCCGGGCGTGCCGCGAGCGTCCGTCGTACAGGGTCGGGAGCACCCCCCACACGGCCAGGTCCGGGTTGGTGAAGGCCCGGACGTCGTGGACGGTGTCGAGCAGCTGCCCGACCCCGCGGTGCGAGAGCGTCTCGCACTGCAGCGGGATCACGACACCGTCGGCCGCGGTCAGCGAGGCCACGGTGAGGATCCCCAGCGACGGCGGGCAGTCGATCAGCACCCAGTCGTAGGTCTGCTTGCCCAACGCCTCGTGCAGCCCGCTCAGGGCGGTACGGACGACCTGCTCGCGCCCGGGCTTCTCGAACAGCTCCGCCTCGGAGCGGGCCAGCTCGATCGTGGCGGGCAGGAGGTCGACGCCCTCGTCGGTGGCCACGACCACCTCGGCGGCCGGGCGCTCGCCGTTGAGCACTTCGTACGCGGAGACCTCGAGGTCCTCCGGGTCGATGCCGAGCGAGAACGTGAGGCACGCCTGCGGGTCGAGGTCGACCAGCAGCACGCTCTGCCCGAGCTCGGCCAGCGCCACGCCGAGCGAGGCGACGGAGGTGGTCTTGGCGACGCCACCCTTCTGGTTGGCGACGGCGAGTGTCGTGGTCACGGGCTCATGATGCACCCACAGGCGTTGCCGTGGGAGGCACGACACTGTTTGCTTGCGCCCATGACGTCCCCGAAGGTCCACCCCGCCACCGCTCCCACCGCGCTCGTCACCGGCGCCACCGCCGGCATCGGGCTCGAGTTCGCACGCCAGCTCGCCACCCGCGGCGACGACCTCGTGCTGGTCGCCCGCGACACCGCGCGGCTCGAGCATGTCGCTCAGGAGCTGCGTGGGCGCGGTGTGGTGGTGGAGACGATCACCGCGGACCTCACCGTCCCCGCCGAGCTGGCGGTGGTCGAGGCACGACTGGCCGACGTGGAGCGGCCCGTGGACCTGCTGGTCAACAACGCCGGCTTCGGGCTCAAGAAGCGGTTCCTGGACAACCCGATCGCCGACGAGGTCGCCATGCTCGACGTGCTGGTGACCTCGGTGCTGCGCCTGAGCCACGCCGCGCTGGGCCCGATGACGGCGCGCGGGCGCGGCGGGATCATCAACGTCTCCAGCGTGGCCGCGTTCCTGCCGCGCGGCACCTACTCCGCGGCCAAGGCCTGGGTGAACTCCTTCAGCGAGTGGGCCGCCACGGAGTACCGCGACCAGGGAGTGGCGATCACCGCCCTGTGCCCCGGCTTCACCAAGACCGAGTTCCACCAGCGGATGGACGTCAAGCGCGGCGACGGGCCGCTCTGGCTCGACGTCGAGTTCCTGGTCCGTACGGCGCTGGAGGACCACGCCAGGGGCAAGGTGTTCAGCATCCCCAGCGCCCGCTACAAGGCGATCGTGGGCCTGAGCCGCGCGGTCCCGACGTCGCTGCTGCAGAAGTTCCAGTCGATGGGGCGGCGCTGACCCACGGGGGTCATCCCCCTGGGACGACCTCGACGGCGCGGGCACCGTGCTCACCCGCGGCGCGGGCCGACCGTCCGGCGGCCTCCAGGAGGCGCTCGTACTCCTCCGGCGCGGTCGTGTTGACGCCGAGGTCGTGGTCGACCTTCCCCGTGCCGTGGTGGTCGCTGCTGCCGGTCACGACCAGCCCCAGGGCGTCCGCCAGCTCGCGCAGCTCGGCGCGCTGGGCGGGGCCGTGGTCCTGGTGGTCCACCTCGAGCCCGGTGAGACCGGCGGAGACCAGCTCGGCGAGGTCCTCGTACGTCATGACCTCGCGGCTGCCGCGCCCCCACGGGTGGGCCACGACGGCGACGCCGCCGGCCCCGCGGACCGCGGCGAGCGCCCCCAGCAGCGGCGCCGACTCGCGGTGCACGTACGCCGGCCGGCCGGGCGACAGGAAGCGGTCGAAGGCCTCGTTGCGGTCCCGTACGACGCCCGCGGCGACCAGGGCGTCCGCCACGTGCGGCCGACCCGCAGCCGCTGCGTGGCCGGCGACGGCGGCCACCGCGGCCTCGTCGACCCCGATCCCGAGGGCGGCGAGCTTGGCGACGATCGCCGGCACCCGCTCGCGACGCCGTTCGACCACCGCGGCCAGGGTCGCGACCAGGTCCGCGTCGTGGGGGTCGGGGAGGTAGGCCAGCAGGTGGACGCTGCGTCCACGCCACGTCGTGGAGACCTCGATGCCGCGGACCAGCTCGATCCCGACCTCGACCGCCGCCCGTGCCGCCTCGTCCCACCCGGCCGTGGTGTCGTGGTCGGTCAGCGCCACCACGTCCAGACCCGCCGCCCGGGCCCCGCCCACCAGGTCGGCGGGCGAGGCCGTGCCGTCACTGGCACGGGAGTGGGTGTGGAGGTCGATGCGCATGCCCTCAGCGGACCCCGGACATCAGGGCCTTGATGGGCTTGGAGGCGAACAGCATCACGACACCGACCA
>NZ_JBJEHY010000026.1:0-4158 GCF_051876515.1 Nocardioides sp.
AGAGGCCATGGCCAAGCACCGCGCCGCCATCGCCAAGGGCGACGCCGATTCGAGCGACTACGAGCCCATGACCATCGTGCGCTGCACGCGGACGATGGTCGACCACCTGAGCCCGTTCGAAGAGGTGACGTGAGCCGGCGCCGCCCCCGCCGCGGCTACGGCGGCGGGGGCCTGGCCTCCCACTCCTACGAGAACGAGTGCCCCCGCTGCGGTCGCGACATCACCGACTGGCGCACCGCCACCAAGGTCCGCGGGACGTGGATCCACAAGACGTGTGCAGGCGGCGCGGACGACCGCTGACCGCCTTCCAACCAGCCGCCTCCGGGCGGCTCTCTGCATTTCAGGAGTACGAATGAACGCAGCCGACTACCACGGCTACCGCATCCACCCGGACGGCCGGATCGAACAGCGGCGCGTGCCCGGGCGCGCCATCCGGCCCTACGCCGTCAAGGGCGGCTACCTGCGCGTGACACTCCGGGTCGGCGGCCGTCAGGTCGGCAAGCTGGTGCACTGCCTGGTCGCCGAAGCATTCCTTGGCCCGCGCCCCAGCGGCCACGAGGTCAACCACATCGACGGCGACAAGACGAACAACCACGTCGGCAACCTCGAGTACGTCACGCCGAGCGAGAACGTCCGGCACTCGATCGCCGTGCTGCACACCGAGCGCGCGCCGGGCTCAAGGAACGCCAACGCCAAGCTCACCGAGGCCCAGGTCGCCGACATGCGCGACCGCTTCGACCGGGACGCGTCGAGCGCCCCCGCCCTTGCCGCCGAGTTCGGCATCACCTATGGAACCGCGTGGCGCATCGTCACCCGACGGACCTGGAGGCACGTCGCATGACTCTCACGGTAACGGACCTGTTTTGCGGGGGCGGCGGCTCCAGCACGGGCATGAAGGCCGTCGCAGGCGTCGAGATCGCCCACGCGAGCAACCACTGGTCGCTGGCGGTGGAAGTCCACAACCAGAACCACCCCGAGACGGACCACTCGTCCGTCGACCTCCACGAGGAGGATCCGCGCTACTTCCCCAAGACCGACATCCTCTGGGCCTCTCCCGAGTGCACGAAGTGGAGCCAGGCGTCGGGCGGGAAGTACTCCCACATCGGCACGGACGGCACCGACCTGCTCTCGCTGCTGCACCCGGAGTTGATCGACGAGGACCCCGAGGTCGCCATCGTGCAGCGCTCCAGGCTGCTGATGTTCGACGTCCTCCGGTTCGCCGCGCATCACCAGTACCGCGCGATGGTCGTGGAGAACGTCGTCGACATCGCGACCAACGCGAAGTACCGCGACGCCTGGACGCTCTGGCGTCAGCAGCTCGGAGTCCTCGGCTACGAGCACCGCGTCGTGAGCTTCAACAGCATGCACGCCTCAGCGCACGGCGACCCCGCACCGCAGTCCCGCGACCGGCTGTACATCGTGTGCTGGCGCAAGGGCGATCGCGCGCCGGACATCGACTCGGTGCTGCGCCCGCCCGCGTGGTGCTCGCGCTGCGGCCAGGTCGTGGAGTCGGAGCAGGTCTGGAAGAACGGCCGCACCGTCGGGAAGTACCGCTCGCAGTACGTGTACGCCCATGGCGCGTGCGGGACCACCGTTGAGCCCGCCTACCTCCCGGCCATGGCGGCGATCGACATGAGCCTGCGCGGCGTCCAGATCGGCCAGCGCACCAAGCCGCTGGCCGACAAGACGCGCCGCCGCATCGCCGCTGGGATCGCCCGCTACTGGGGGCCGATGCACATCGAGGCGGGCGGCAACCAGTACGACGCCGCCGACCCGAAGCACGTGCGCTACGGCGACCCGGCCGCGTACTACCGCGCGTGGCCCATGACGGATCCGATCCGCACCCTGCACACCGCCGAGTCCAAGGCGCTCGTCCTGCCGCTCGAGGGCCGCGCCGGCGACCGGTGCAGCACCGCGGCCGACACCCTGCGCACCCAGACTGCGCGACACCAGGACGGCTTCGTGACCCGCGCCGAGTGGGGCGGCCAGGACTGGTCCATGGCCGAGCCTTCGCCGACCGTGACGACCTACGACAACGCGAGCGTCATCAGCCCGCCGCTCATCACTCCGGCGGGAGGCACGTGGAACGACGACGCGCGGCCCGCGAACGAGGCTCACCGCACCATGACGACCCGCGAGACCTCGGCCATCGTGCAGCCGCCGTTCATCGCGGAACTCCGCGGCGGAGGCTCGGACGCCCGCTCGGCCACCGACCCCATGTCGACGGTCACCGCGTCGGGCAACCACCACGCACTCGTGCAGCGCCACAACACCGGCGGCGGCGAGATGCTGACCCCGGTGAGCGAGTACCTGCGCACGCTGACCACGACCGGCCACCAGTCCCTGCTGATGCCGTACTACGGCTCCAGCAAGGCCGCCCTGCCGGTCACGCGTCCGATCGGCACGCTGACCACCGTCGACAGGTACGCGCTGGTTCAGCCGCCCGAGCGGCGCTCGGTGACCGAGGCGGACATCAAGGCCGCAGAGGCGCTGGTCGACGAGGCGTTCTTCCGGATGCTCGAGCCGTCGGAGGTCGCCCTGGGCATGGCCTTCCCTGCCGACTACAAGTGGGCCGGGACGCGGCGCCAGCGGGTGAAGTTGGCGGGCAACGCCGTCACCCCGCCGGCTGCCCGCGACCTGCTCCACCCCGTGGCCGCCGCGCTCGGCGCAGCCGCCTGATCGAGAGGACTCCGCGTGACCACCTACGAAGAGTTCCTGACCGGCAAGGTCAGGTTCGACCGCGCCTACGGGCACCCGTGCACCGAGGAGGACGTCAACCCGATCCTGCTGCCCCACCAGCGCGCCGTCGTGGCGTGGGCCGTGCGCGGCGGACGCCGGGCCCTGTTTGAGAAGTTCGGGCTGGGCAAGACCGTGCAGCAGCTGGAGGTCCTGCGCCTCACGCTCGCCGCCTCGGGCGGCCGTGGCCTGATCGTGTGCCCTCTCGGCGTGCGCCAGGAGTTCGCCCACGACGCGCAGATGCTCGGCATGGAGGTGCCGCGATTCGTCCGTCGCAACGAGGAGCTGACCGGCGATGGGCTGTACATCACCAACTACGAGTCGGTGCGCGACGGCAAGCTCGACCCGAGTGGTTTCACCGTCGTCTCCCTCGACGAGGCGTCGGTGCTCCGGTCGTTCGGGTCGAAGACGTTCCAGACGTTCCTCACCCTGTTCGACTCGGTGCCGCACCGCTTCGTGGCCACGGCGACACCATCGCCGAACCGCTTCAAGGAGCTCATCCACTACGCCGGCTTCCTCGGCGTGATGGACACCGGGCAGGCGCTCACCCGCTTCTTCCAACGTGACTCCACGCAGGCGAACAACCTCACGCTGTACCCGCACAAGGAGCGGGAGTTCTGGCTCTGGCTCAACACCTGGGCGGTGTTCCTGCAGCGGCCCTCCGATCTCGGCTTCGATGACACGGGCTACGACCTGCCCGACCTCACCACGACGTGGCACCAGGTGGAGATGGAGACCGAGGTGGCCGTCGACCGGGACGGCCAGGTGCAGATGTACCGCAGCCGCAAGATGTCCACAGTCGACGCCAGCCGCGAGAAGCGCAGGACGATCGACGCGCGCGTGGAGAAGCTCAGGGCGATCGTGCGCGAGCACGCCGCACGCGACGACGGCCAGATCATCCTCTGGTGCCACCTCAACGACGAGCAGGCGGCCATCGAGAAGGTGCTCGCCGACGAGGGCCTGGCGTACTCCTCGGTGCACGGCAGCAACGACGTCGACGAGAACGAGCGCCGCCTCGCGGAGTGGAAGCGCTGCGAGACCTACGCCCTGATCGGCAAGCCGATGATGCTCGGCCAGGGGATGAACCTGCAGCAGTGCAACACGGCCGTCTTCGTCGGGATCGACGACAAGTTCAACGACTTCATCCAGGCGTGCCACCGGATCCAGCGCTTCGGGCAGACCCGCGAGTGCTTCGTCCACGCCATCTACGCCGAGACCGAAACCGAGATCCGCGGGCGCCTGCTGACGAAGTGGGCCCAGCACGAGGAGCTGACCGACAACATGACCGACGTCATCCGAGAACACGGGCTCGACACCGCCGGGATCGTGGCCGCGCTCGAACGCTCCATGGGCGTCGAGCGGGTCGAGGTCGCCGGCGAGGGTTGGACCTCGGTCCACAACGACACGGTGGACGAGACGGCC
>NZ_JBJEHY010000027.1:0-17882 GCF_051876515.1 Nocardioides sp.
GACGTCCTGGCTGGGCAACCAGCGGAACTCGGTGAAGAAGTCGAGGCCGTAGTGCCGCAGGGTGGGGACGGACTGCGAACCGAGGAAGAAGCCGATCGCCGAGACGATCGCGAGCACCAGGAACCCGATCGAGCGGAAGCCGTGGACGAAGACGGCGTCCTGCAGTGAGTTGCGCACCGCGATGGTGCGCGGGGTGTCCTCGTCACCGGGCGGCGCCACGGTGAGAACGGTCGTCCGGGGTGGGGACTGACCTGGCATGAGCTGGCTCTTTCGGACGCGGTGCGGGTACGACGACACCGGCCCGAGTGGTGTCGGGGCCGCGGCTCACGCCAGCAATCCCTAGTAAAAAAGTAGAGATAGTTCGAAAAAATGGCAACCGGTTTCTCCGACAGGGATGCCGGAACCACCCGAACGGGTCACCTCCCCGCCCGGGGCCCGACCCGCCCGGACCAGACAGCCAGTCCCGGGTCCGCCTCAGCCCGCCCGGCGGGGACCGCTTGCCACCACCCGCCCCGTCGCCTCTCCGAAGGAGATCCGCTCGGTCCCCGGACCGGGCGCCGACGCACTGATCGTCACCGTGTCGCCGTCGAGGAGGAAGGTGCGCGGCTCGCCGGCGACCATGACCGGCTCCTTGCCGCCCCAGGTCAGCTCGATGAACGCACCCCGCTGGTGGCGGTCGGGCCCCGACACCGTCCCCGACCCCAGCAGGTCCCCGGTCCGGCACGGCGCCCCGTTGACCGTCATGTGCGCCAGCATCTGCGCCGGCGACCAGTACATCTCCCGGTACGGGGGACGCGAGACGACCTGACCGTTCCACTCCACCGCCATGTCGACGTCCAGCCCCCACGGTCGCGCCAGGTGCAGGTAGTCCAGCACCGGCGGGTCCTGGCGCGGCAGGTCCACCTTCGCCGCGCCCAGCGCCAGCATCGGCACCACCCACGCCGAGATCGTCGACGCGAACGACTTGCCCAGGTGCGGACCGAGGGGGACGTACTCCCACGCCTGGATGTCGCGGGCCGACCAGTCGTTCAGCACCACCGCGCCGAACAGGTGCTGCTCGGCGGCGGCCACCTCCACCGGGGTGCCGAGGGGTGAGCCCGAGCCGACCACAAACCCGAGCTCGGCCTCGATGTCCAGACGCACCGACGGGCCGAACACGGGGCCGGGGTCGTCCGGTCCCTTGCGCTGGCCCGACGGACGCACCACGTCGGTCCCCGACACCACCACCGAGCCCGCCCTGCCGTGGTAGCCCACCGGCAGGTGCTTCCAGTTGGGCAGCAGCGGCTCGGGGTTGTCGGGACGGAACAGCCGTCCCAGGTTCGAGGCGTGGTGCTCGGAGGCGTAGAAGTCGACGTAGTCGGCCACCTCGAACGGCAGGTGCATCCGCACCCGCTCCAGGGGGTGCGCCGCGGAGTCCGGCACCTCGCCGCCGGCCAGCAGGTCGCGCAGGGTCCCGCGCACCTCGACCCACCGGTGGTGGCCGGTGGCCATGAAGGGGTTGAGGGAGTCCGCGGCGAAGACGCCCTCGCCGAACTCGTCACCCAGCAGCACCGACAGGTCGACGACGGTCCCGCCGACACGGGTGCCCACGCGCGGCGCCCCACCAGGCGGGGAGAAGACGCCGTACGGCAGGTTGTCCAAGCCGAATCCGGAGCCGGCCGTGAGGTCCAGGTCGCTCACTGGTCCACCTCCTCGCCGCGGTGAACCAGACCGAAGCCGAGCTCGGCCAGCTCGTCGCGCGGGTCCGCGATCGAGCACGTCCCGAACGACGTGAACGCCGAGCGGACCGCTGCCGACCGGTCGGTCGCCGCCAGTGCCCACTCCGTCACCGCGGCGGCCTCACGCTCGGCGAGCCGCCCGGCGGCCTCCGACTCGGTCCCGCCGTCGAGCAGCAGGTCCACGGCGGCGATGACGTTGAGGAAGCCGTGCTGGTCGAACCCGGTCTCCGGGTCGGTGTTGGCCAGCGCGTGGTGCAGCCCCGCGGTCGCCTTGAACGGGACGCCGGCCGTCACGAGGACCGCCAGCGTCGCGGCCAGCTCCTCCGCGTCCGGGTACAGGTCGGCGCGCACCCCGCCGGTGCGCACCTTGGCGCGGTGCGGCGTGCCAGCCAGCGCCGCCACCACGTCGTCGCGACGCTCGTCGCGCGGGACCTCGACGTACGCCTGCACGCCCGGGTGCCCGACCAGTGCCTCCCGGACGACCGGGACCACCTCGCCTGCGGTCGTGTCCGCCCCCCAGGGGTGCCTCGACGGAGCGCACGCGCACCCCCGGCAGCCCCGAGGCGGCGTGCAGGGCCGGCCCCAGCTGCCGCAGACCCGGGGCGGTCAGCGACACCTCGACCGGGTGCGCGGGGTCGACCAGGTCGCCCACCCGCGGCAGCGCCGCCTCGGCGACGACCATCGGTCCGACCAGCCAGGCGTACGGGCTCGCGCGGTGCTCGGCGTGCTCGCGCACCGCCCTCTCCAGCGGCAGGCTGCCGGGCGGGAACACCGACGCGTCGTCGAGCAGGCCGGCGAACAGGGGGAGCGGGGTGCTCATCGCCGGCCCTCCTCGCCGCTCGTCCCCTCGCCGCTCGAGCCCTGGCTGCCGCGCGACCACGAGTAGGCGTACACCCCGTCGTCGCAGGCCTGCCCGCCCTCGCCCAGCTCGAGGGGGCGGAAGGTGTCGACCATGACGGCCAGCTCGTCGAAGAACTCCACCCCGATCGAGCGCTCGTACGCCCCCGGCTGCGGCCCGTGCGGATGGCCTCCCGGGTGGTGGCTGATCGACCCCTGCCCGATGCCCGAGCCCTTGCGCGCCTCGTAGTCGCCGCCGCAGTAGAACATCACCTCGTCGGAGTCGACGTTGGAGTGGTAGTACGGCACCGGGATCGACAGCGGGTGGTAGTCGACCTTGCGCGGCACGAAGTTGCAGATCACGAAGTTGTGGCCCTCGAAGACCTGGTGCGCCGGCGGGGGCTGGTGCACCCGCCCGGTGATCGGCTCGAAGTCGGAGACGTTGAACGCGTACGGGTAGAGGCAGCCGTCCCAGCCGACCACGTCGAAGGGGTGGTGCGGCAGCGTGTGCACCGTGCCGGCGATGCCGCCGGGACCGGGCCCGCGGTGCTTGATCAGCACGTCGGTCGGCCCGCCCTCCACCACCCGCGGCGGCGTCGGCCCGCGCAGGTCCCGCTCGCAGTACGGCGCGTGCTCGAGCAGCTGCCCGAAGCGTGAGAGGTACCGCTTGGGCGGGCCGATATGGCTGTTGGCCTCGATCACGTAGAAGCGGGTGGGGGAGTGCGGCAGCACCCGGAAGGTGGTGGCGCGCGGAACGATGACGTAGTCGCCCTCGCCGGCCTCGATGTCGCCGAAGACGGTCTCCACCAGGGCGCTGCCGGACTCGACGTAGAGGCACTCGTCGCCGATCGCGTTTCGGTAGTACGGGCTGGCCTCGCCGGCCAGCACGTACGACAGGCGCACGTCAGCGTTGCCCAGCAGCAGGCGCCGCCCGGTGACGGCGTCCACCCCGCTGCCCGTCGTGTCGGGGAACAGGTCGTGGGTGCGCAGGTGCAGCGGCCGCAGCGGGTGCAACGGGGTGAGGGTGAGGTCCCCGACCTCCCAGGGGTGCACCTCGGCCACCGCGGAGGGCAGGTGGCGGTGGTAGAGCAGCGAGGAGTCCGAGGAGAATCCCTCCTCGCCCATCAGCTCCTCGTAGTAGAGGGCGCCGTCCGGTCCACGATGCTGCGTGTGACGTTTCGGCGGGACGTGGCCGGCCGATCGGTAGTGGGCCATCGGGGTCGCTCCTGGTCGTACGGGTGGGGACGGGAGTGGGTGCGACGGCATGTGAGCGCCGTCACATCTCGAACGTAGACCACGCCCGGGCGCGTCCGCACGCCGGCCGAGGTGGGGCTCGCGTCGCGAGCAGGGCGGCCTGGGACAGGTTCGACGGTGGGCGCCGACCTCCGTATGGTCTAGACCGTTCGTGACAGCAACCAAGGACGCTGAGATGAAGACACTCGGAACCCTGCTCCTCGCCCTCGTGCTGACGGCCGCGCTCGCCGTCACCGACCTCGCCGGCCCGGCAGCCCCCGCGTACGCCGGCCCTGCGGCCACGTACGGCTCGGTGGCCCAGAAGGCGACCAACGCCCAACGCGCCAAGCGCGACCTCAGGAAGCTGAAGACCAACCGCTGCCTCAAGCGGTACGCCGTCAAGCAGGCCAGGGCGATGGCCCGCAAGCAGGAGATCTGGCACCAGGACCTCCGCGCCGTCATGGACGCCTGCGGCCTGAGCTCGGTCGGTGAGAACGTCGCCGCCGGCTACCCGACCGGCAAGGCGGTCGTGAACCGCGGCTGGATGACCTCCCAGGGGCACCGCGAGAACATCCTGCGCCCGGGCTGGACCCTCGGCGTCGTCGCTGCCCGCAAGGACTCGGGCGGGGTCTGGTACGCCGCGCAGCTCTTCGGCAGCCGCTGATCCACGCCCCGGCGACACCCGCCCGGCCCCGCGCCCCGGTCGCGGTGGGGACCGGGGCGCCCAGCGGTTCCGGGTCCGGGGGCGGTGTGACGTAACCTGTGCTCTTGTGGCCAGTACCGACTTCGACGCAGAGATCCGCCAGCTCACCGCGACCATGAAGACGATCGGTCAGGTCCTCGACCTTGACGCGATGCGTACGGAGATCGCCGACCTCGGTGAGCAGGTCGCCGCCCCCGACCTGTGGGACAACCAGGAGAACGCCCAGCGCGTCACCGGGCGCCTCTCGACCCTCAACGGGGAGATGGAGCGGTTCACCTCCCTGGAGAGCCGCATCGAGGACCTCTCCGTCCTCGTGGAGCTCGCCCAGGAGGAGGGCGACGACGAGACCCTCGCCGAGGCCGAGATGGAGCTGGGCCGCATCCACAAGTCGGTGGAGTCGCTCGAGATCCGCACGCTGCTCAACGGCGAGTACGACGCCCGCGAGGCGCTCGTGTCGATCCGTTCGGGCGCAGGTGGCGTCGACGCCGCCGACTTCGCGCAGACGCTGCAGCGGATGTACGTCCGCTGGGCCGAGCAGCACAACTACCCGGTCGAGGTGTTCGAGACCTCCTACGCCGAGGAGGCGGGCATCAAGTCCACCACCTTCGCGATCAAGGCCCCGTACGCCTACGGGACGCTGTCGGTCGAGGCGGGCACGCACCGCCTGGTCCGGATCAGCCCCTTCGACAACCAGGGCCGTCGGCAGACCTCGTTCGCCGCGGTCGAGGTGGTCCCGGTGCTCGAGCAGACCGACGAGATCGACATCCCCGACGAGGAGATCCGCGTCGACGTCTACCGCTCCGGCGGTCCCGGCGGTCAGTCGGTCAACACCACCGACTCCGCCGTACGACTCACGCACATCCCCACCGGCACGGTGGTGAGCTGCCAGAACGAGAAGTCGCAGCTGCAGAACAAGGCCTCGGCCATGGTGGTCCTCAAGGCCAAGCTGCTGGCGCTCAAGAAGGCCGAGGAGAAGGCGCACCTCGACGAGATGCGCGGCGACGTGCAGGCGAGCTGGGGCGACCAGATGCGCAACTACGTCCTCAACCCGTACCAGATCGTCAAGGACCTGCGCACCGGCCACGAGTCCGGCACCCCGCAGGCCGTCTTCGACGGCGACCTCGACGACTTCCTCGAGGCCGGCATCCGCTGGCGCCGCGGCGCGGAGAAGGCCGAGGCCAACTGAGCACGGGGCCCGCGGCTCGCCACGGGCCTCCCGAGTTCTCACCACTTCTCGACTAAGGTCGATGGACGTGATTCGTTTCGAGAAGGTGACCAAGAGCTACCCGGGCCACCCCCACCCTGCGCTGGACGACGTCACCGTCGACATCGAGAAGGGGGAGTTCGTCTTCCTGGTGGGCTCCTCGGGCTCCGGCAAGTCGACCTTCCTGCGGTTGATCCTCCGCGAGTACCGCCCCACCACGGGCCGCGTGTACGTCGCCGGCAAGGAGATCAACCGGCTGGCGGGGTGGAAGGTGCCGCGCCTGCGTCGCGACATCGGCACGGTCTTCCAGGACTTCCGGCTGCTGCCCAACAAGACGGTCTCCGAGAACGTCGCGTTCGCGCTCCAGGTCATCGGGAAGTCCCGCAAGGAGATCGACGCGCTCGTGCCCGAGACCCTCGAGCTGGTGGGTCTGGACGGCAAGGGCGAGCGGATGCCCGACGAGCTCTCCGGTGGTGAGCAGCAGCGCGTCGCGGTGGCACGCGCGTTCGTCAACCGGCCGATGATCCTCATCGCCGACGAGCCGACGGGCAACCTCGACCCGGCCACGTCGGTGGGCATCATGAAGCTGCTCGACCGGATCAACCGCACCGGCACGACGGTGCTGATGGCCACCCACGACGCGGGCATCGTCGACCAGATGCGCAAGCGCGTCATCGAGCTCGAGGGCGGGCACGTCGTGCGCGACCAGGCCCAGGGCGTCTACGGCTTCCAGCACTGACGTCCGCGCGAGCGATCCTCGCCGTCCCCACCCACTCCGCCACCTGATCGGGAGCGACCCCCACCCATGCAGCTTCGTTACGTCTTCTCCGAGCTGGGCCAGGGCCTTCGACGCAACCTGTCGATGCACCTGGCCGTCATCCTCACCCTCTTCGTCTCGCTGACCCTCGTCGGCCTCGGCGTGCTGTTCAACCAGCAGGCCACCAAGGCGGCCAACCAGTTCGGCAACGAGCTGCAGATCACGGTCTGGCTGTGCAAGGACAACGACGACCAGCCGGCCTGCACCTCCGAGGTCACCGACGCGCAGAAGACGGCGATCGAGGAGGTCGTCGAGAACAACCCGCAGGTCGCCTCGCACCGCTTCGAGTCCAAGGAGGACGCGTTCGAGAAGGTCAAGGACCTGCTCGGCCCGGAGCGCTTCGAGGGGCCCGACCCGGCCGCGACCGCCGAGGACATGCGTCAGTCGGTCTGGATCACGCTCAAGGACCCCCAGGAGTACGAGGGGATCACCAGCGCCGTCCAGGGCCTGGACGGCGTCGCCTCCGTGCGCGACCTGCGCCAGGTCGTGGGCCCGATCATCGGCCTGATCAACATGATCCAGTACGCCGCGCTGGGCACCGCGATCTTCCTGGTCGTGGCGGCCCTGCTGCTGGTGGCCAACACGATCCGCCTGGCCGCGTTCGCGCGGCGTCGCGAGATCGGCATCATGCGCCTGGTGGGTGCCTCGTCCATGTACATCACCCTGCCGTTCCTGCTCGAGGCGCTGGTCACGGCGGCGATCGGCGTGGTGCTGGCGGGCGGTGCCCTGTTCGCGTTCCTCAAGGTCGGGATCGAGGGACGCGCCGATCAACAGTTGCAGTTCATGCCGTGGATCGGTATGCCTGAGTACTGGGTGGCACTCGGCGCCGTCGCCGTGGTGGGTCCGGTGCTGACCCTGCTGCCGACACTCGTACTGACCCGCAAATACCTCAAAGTCTGATTGACCCGCGTTACCGTCGTCGCGTTCACTTCCCCGAACACCAAAGGCTTCCCCGGTGCGAAACTTCCCCCGTACCGCCCGACGCCGCAAGGTCACCGTCTCCCTGACGGTGGCACTGGCACTGGGCGCCATGTCCCTCCCGTCCTCGACCGCGCTCGCGGACGACCTCAAGGACAAGCAGAAGAAGGTCGAGAAGCAGATCGACCACGCCGAGGACGACGTGCACGCCTCCAGCGCACGGTTGCGCCGGGCGCAGGCACGTCTGGACGCGGCGGAGGCGCAGCTGACGTCGGCCAAGGCCGCGCTGGCCTCCGCACGCAGCAAGGTGCAGGTGGCCAAGGAGAAGGACGCCGAGATGGAGGCGGCCCTCGACCAGGCCGAGTCCGACCTCGAGCAGGCTGAGGACGACCTCGCCGCCGGGCAGGAGCAGCGCGACGAGCAGCGCCAAGTCGTCGCCAACACCGTCGTCGACGTGTACGAGGAGGGCGACCCCGACCTGCTCGCCTTCGCCTCGATCCTGGGAGCCGAGACGACCTCCGACCTGACCCGCCGCGCGGAGGTGCGCGACGTCGTGGTCAGCCGTCAGGAGAACGTCTACAGCGAGTACAAGGCCGCGGAGGTGCTCCTCGGGGTCCGCGAGCAGCAGGTCGCCGAGGCCCGCGACGAGGTCGCCGACCAGCGCGCCGCGGCCGCGGAGCACCTCGAGTACACCCAGCAGATCCAGGCCGAGCGGCAGAGCGCCGCCGACGCCGTGCGCCGTCTGGTGCAGGAGCGTTCCGGCGCCCAGGCCCAGGCGCAGCGTGCCAAGGCCTCCGACATCGCCCAGCTGCGCAAGCTGGAGCAGGAGCAGAACCGCATCGAGGAGATGCTGCGCGAGCGGGCCCGCAAACGCCTCGGCAAGGGTGGCGGCAGCAGCAGCACCGCCGGCGGGACTCTGGCGATGCCGGTCCAGGGCGGCTACGTGACCTCCCCGTACGGCTACCGGACGCACCCGATCTACGGCTACTACAGCCTGCACGACGGCACCGACTTCGGTGGCGGCTGCGGCGTGCCGCTGGTGGCGGCCGAGGACGGCAAGGTCATCTCGTCCTACTGGAGCGACGTGTACGGCCACCGCCTCGTCCTCGACCACGGCGTCCTGGCCGGCAGCAGCCTGGCCAGCATCTACAACCACGCCTCCAGCTACACCGTCGGCGTCGGCTCCCGGGTCAAGCGCGGCCAGGTGATCGGGTACATGGGCAACACCGGCTGGTCGACGGGCTGCCACCTGCACTACACGGTGATGCAGAACGGCCGTACGGTCGACCCGATGAAGTGGCTGTGAGTCGCCCGCTCTCACGCTGAGCACGTCCCGCCCGGCGGCGTGCCCGCCCACGGGGCGAGGAACAATCCGCTGGACGACGCCTGAGAGGATGTCCCCATGCCGAAGGAGCAGGGGCGCAAGCTGATCGCGCAGAACAAGAAGGCGCGGCACGACTACCACATCGAGGACACCTGGGAGGCCGGGATCGTCCTGCAGGGGACCGAGGTCAAGTCGCTGCGCCAGGGCCGTGCCTCGCTGGTCGACGGCTTCGCCGAGATCGACAACGGTGAGGCCTGGCTGCTCCAGGTGCACATCCCGGAGTACTCGCAGGGCACGTGGACCAACCACGCTGCGCGACGCAAGCGCAAGCTGCTCCTCAACCGCCACGAGATCGACAAGATCGAGAAGAAGCTGGGCGACAAGGGCTACACGCTCGTGCCGCTGTCGCTGTACTTCTCCGACGGGCGGGCCAAGGTCGAGATCGCGCTCGCCAAGGGCAAGAAGTCGTTCGACAAGCGGCACGCCCTGGCCGAGCGCCAGGCGAACCGCGAGAAGGTCGAGGCGGTCCAGCGCCGTCTCAAGGGCCACCGGGACTGATCCCGGCCATGGGGCGTACCCACGACGTCGTCGAGCGGCTCGGGCTGCCCGGCCTGTTCGACGTCCACACCCACTTCCTGCCGCCGCGGGTGATGGCCAAGGTGCAGGCTGTCTTCGACTCGGCGGGCCCGCTGATCGGCCGTCCCTGGCCGATCCGCTACCGCGCCGACGACGACACGCTGGTGGAGGTGCTGCGCGGTCTGGGCGTGCGGCACTTCAGCGCCCTGCCGTACGCCCACAAGCCCGGCATGGCCGAGTTCCTCAACGACTGGGCGGCCGGGTTCGCGGCGCGGGTGCCCGAGGTGCTGCACTGCGGAACCTTCTTCCCCGAGCCCGGGGCGGCGGCGTACGTGCGCGAGCGGCTGGACCAAGGCATGGAGCTGGTCAAGGTGCACGTGCAGGTCGGTGCGTTCCACGTGACCGACCCGCTGCTCGACGAGGCCTGGGGCGTGCTCGCCGAGGCCGGGACGCCGGTCGTGCTGCACGCCGGTTCGGGACCCGTGCCGACGGAGTTCACCGGGCCGGGGCCGGTGGCCGAGCTGCTGGCGCGCCACCCGTCGCTGCGGCTGGTGATCGCGCACGCCGGGGCGCCGGAGTACCGCGAGTTCCTCGAGGTGGCCGAGACGTACGACCGGGTCGGGCTCGACACCACGATGGCCTTCACGGACTTCTTCGACGAGATGGGCGGCGTGTACCCGCCCGAGCTGCTGGGCCGGCTGCGCGACCTCGGGCTGGCCGGCAAGGTCTACCTGGGCTCCGACTTCCCCAACATCCCCTACGAGTACGACCACCAGGTCGAGGGGCTGGAACGTCTCGGGCTGGGGGAGGAGTGGCTGGGGCGGGTGCTGTGGCACAACGCCGCCGAGCTGTTCGGGCGCCTCTGACCGGAGCATGAGAACGCCCTCATCCGGCTTTCACGGACCGTTCACCTGAGGCGCAGAGGCTGGGGCCATCCCCAGTCGGGGGACCCGAGACCTGTGGAGGACCTCCCATGACCAGCATCCGCACGACCACCGCCGCCCTGACCGCGACCGCCCTGCTCGCCGCACCCGTCGTCCTGCTCACCGCCGGCCCGGCCAATGCCGACGTCGAGAAGGAGCGCGAGTTCCGGGTCGCCGGCGCCAAGGTCGACTTCAGCGTCGAGAAGGACGACGGCCGGTTCGACGTCGACATCGACCTCGACGACGCCAAGCGCGGCAGCGAGTGGAAGTTCGTCCTGCGCCACGACGGCAAGGTCGTCTACAACAAGACCCGCCGCGCCGACTCCGACGGTGAGGTCGACATCGACCTCAAGCGCCCCAACACCGCAGGCAAGGACACCTTCAAGCTGACCGTGAAGAAGGTCGGTGGCGCGAAGAAGAGCTCCACCATCTCGTTCTCCAGCTGACCCTGGACGTCGTTGACCGTCGTCGCGTGGGGTGTCCCGCCGGATGCGTCATACGAGTGGCCTCGCGGCGCGGCTGCGTCATCCAGAAGCTCTCCTTGACCGCGTACGTCATACGAGCGGCCTCGCGGGCGCGGCTGCGTCATCCGTTTCCGAACCTATAGGTGCGGATTCGTATGACGGGGCGGCCCCGCCGAGGCGCGTACGTATGACCGGCGGCCCGCCGAGGCGCGTACGGCCGGACCGACTCGAGGTCCCCGTCCGAGGAATACCGTTCGCACTCGCGTGGTTGTGCCACGTAGACTGCGAGGCAGTTTGAAAACTCAAGAGGGGCTGATCGGTTTCGACTTGGGACGTTAGTTCCAGGGGAAGCGGGTCGAGAAGCCAGCGTCATCTCGTAAACGACCGCTGGAAACCTATAGTTGCCAACACCAAGCGCAACGACTTCGCTCTCGCTGCCTGAGCAGTGATCGAAGGGTCTGACCGGGCATCCGTCCTCGTCCCGGACCCAGGCCTCATCTAGAGGACTTGCTGCTCGTCTCCTGTCAGGAGGGACGGGCGGGACTTTTTCCTGACTGAGCCCGTCGGTGATGTGTCTGTGCAAGCACCGGGGCCGAGAAAAGCGACAGCACCGACTACACCCGTAGAAGACCTGGATCGGCGCTCGAGGACCGGGGTTCGATTCCCCGCAGCTCCACGCGATCACCTCTTGAAGACGAAGGGCCGCACCCACCGGGTGCGGCCCTTCGTCGTGCGCCGACCGTGGCGTGCCTGCGCAATCCGCCTCAATTCATCCTCAGGTTTTGCTCAAGATCCAGCGGCGTGCCGCTGTTCCTCCCTATGTTCTTCCGGTCCCCGCGAGCCGAAGAAGGATGACCCTGCATGCGTCTGCGCAGCCCGTTCAGAACCCTGGCCAGTCTCGTCGTCACAGGAGTGGTGGGTGCCGGCCTGGCGGTCGTCACCACCGGTGCGGCCCCGGCGGTGGCTGCCGACCCGACCTGCAACCAGAGTGTGATCGAGGTGAGTCGCCCCTCGACCGGGACCCGGATCGGCTACATCGGGCCGCCGCAGGGCTCCTCCGGCACCACCCTTCAGCCGGTGCGGACCGTCACGAGCATCGACGCCGCCCTCCGCGTCCACACGCCCTCCGGCACGACGTCGCAGAACCTGGCGATCGTCGGCCGGGAGACCACCACCTCGCCGTACCTGGGCCTCTCGTACGCGATCTACGACTCGACCCAGTACAAGGGCTACCTCGACGCCGCCACGCCGGGCCTCTACCCCCACCTGGCGCACGTCCTTTACACGATGGGGACCGAGGTCGGGGCGACGCCGCAGTACATGAACTGGGGTCACCCGATGGTCGAGTCGGCCGTGTGGAACGTCGCCACGAACGGCGAGCTCTCCGTCCGCTGGGTCAACCCCGACGGCAGGGTGGCCCCGGGCGTCGGCCTGGTCAACAGCGGCGTGGGGGAGTCGACGATGGCCACGGCCGTCAAGGACTCCCAGTGGCCCGCCAGCCGGTTGACGCTGCAGCCCGCCTGCGACCAGGACGTCACCCTCTCCGCGCCCACCACGGGCTGGGCAGGTGGCACGGCGCAGCTCTCCGCCACCAGCACGACCTCCAACCCGATCACGTACGAGAGCCGCAGCCCGCAGGTGTGCACCGTCGCCGGCACGGAGGTCTCCTACACGGCCGCCGGCTCCTGCACGGTCGCCGCGGTCCAGGCGGCTGCCGGGCCCTGGCTGCGTACCGAGAGGACTGCCACCATCGCGGTCAGCCAGGACGCGCTCACCGACGCGCTGTCCGTGACCCCGGCCAGCATCGTGCTCGGGGAGACTGCCACGGCGACGTACACCGCCTCGGCTCTCTCGGCGCGCCCGCAGGGCACCGTGGTGTTCAGCGTCGACGGCCGCGACCTGGCGCCGGTGACGCTGGCAGGCGGCACCGCCTCGGCGGCGTTCACCCCTGACTCCGTGGGGGACCACGAGGTGGTGGCGACCTTCACCTCGAGCATCCTCACGGTGCCGAGCGGCACGGAGCGGACCACCGTGCGTGTCGATCAGCGCGTTCCCGACGCCTCGCTCACCCTGAGCGAGGCCAGCACCGTCACCGGTCAGCCCAGCGTCGCGACGTACCAGCTGAGCGACGAGACGTACGAGCCGACCGGCACCGTCCAGTTCTCCCTCGACGGTGAGGCCGTCGGAGCGCCGGTGCGCGTCGAGGACGGCGTCGCGACCAGCGGCGAGCTGCGTCCGCAGGTGGGCGTGCACCGGGTCACCGCTGCGTACACGCCCGACCGGGTCCAGCTGACCTCGACCACCCACGACGCGACGCTCGAGGTGCGGCCCGCCGGGACCGCGGCGACCCTCGCCACCACCGCCGACGAGCTCGTCGCCGACGTCACCGTCGTGGCACCGGGGGAGGGTGAGCCCAGCGGCACCGTCGTGTTCCGGGTCGCCGGCGACGAGGTCGGACGCAGCACCCTGATGGCTGGCCGCGCTGTCCTGGCCCACCACCTGGGCGCCGGATCGCACGCCGTCTCCGCCGAGTACCTCGGAGACGCCTCGTTCCTGCCCAGCTCGGCGTCCACCTCGCGCGACGAGCCTGTCATCACCGCCACCACGACCGGCCGGACCGGCGACAACGGCTGGCACCGCGGCCCCGTCACCGTGACCTTCACGTGCGAGTCCACCACCGCCCCGTTGACCACCTCCTGCCCCGAGCCGGTGGTCGTCTCCGGGAACACCTCGGGCCGTACCGTGTCCGGCACCGTGCACGCGGCGGACGGTGGCGTCGCCACCACGTCGGTGCGCGTCGCCGTCGACCAGGTCGCACCCCGGGTCCGCCTGGCCGGCGTACGCCGCGGCAGCACCCACTTCGACCGTCCCGAGGTGCGCTGCGTGGCACGTGACTCCCTCTCCGGCCTCGCCTCCTGCCGGGTCACCAGCACCCGGAAGGGTGAGCGGGTCGTGGTTCGGGCCGTTGCCCGCGACCGGGCCGGCAACGTGTCGCGGGCGCGTACCTCGTACGTCCTGAGCGACCTCGTCATCCAGGGCGCGCAGCGCGTCGACGGCGTGTGGCAGGTGCAGCGCGGTCGCACGTACACGGTGCTGGCCCGCTCCTCGAAGACCCCGCTGTACGTGTACGCCGCCCCTGCAGGCCGCAGGCCGCACGGGTCCCGGATCCCGTTCACCCGCACCGGACCCAAGCGCTGGGCGCTGCCGGTCGGCATGCGGATGTCGGTCTCCTACTCCCGCGACTGGCGGCTCGGGGTGGTCCTGGACGGCAGGCTCCGCGAGGTGCGCGTCCGCGTCCGCGGCTGATCCCGACCGGACGAGGGCCCCACGCACCTGCGTGGGGCCCTCGCCCGTCCCCGTGTCAGGCGTACCAGCCCGTGTGGCCGACCTCGGTCCCCATGCGGGGCACGTACTGGTCGAAGTAGATCCGCGAGACCAGCTCGCGGCGGCTGCGCACCGAGGCCTTCTCGAAGACGGACTTCAGGTGGTCCTGCACCGTGTACGTCGACAGGTGCAGCGCCGAGGCGATCTCGCGGGTGTCGAGCCCGCGCAGCACCTTCTCGGTCACCTCCCGCTCGCGCTCGGTGAGGTCGAAGGCGGCCACCACCAGCGGCACGATCTCCGGGGGTCGCGCCTCGTCGATGGTGATCACCACGTCACCCACGTGACCGTCGCGGCCCGACATCGGGCTGGCGTGCATGACCAGCCACATCCCGCTGCGGGCGCGTACCCGGGTGCTGGGCGGGTGGCTCACCTCGCCCCGCGCGAACCGCCGAGCCGAGCCGACCAGGCTCGCCACGATCCCCGTCGGCTCGGTCTGGTGCGCACTGATCTTGAGCTCGGCGAGGCGGTCGCCCGCACCGGCGCTCATCGAGGAGATCTGGTCGTCCGGCCCGACCACGACCACCGCGGGGCCGCACGGTGCCATGTCGGGGGCCTCGCTGAGCCTGCTCAGCAGGCCCAGCCGCATGCCGATCGACATCGTCTCCGACAGCGACGCCATGAGCGCGGTCTCGTCGTGGCTGAACGGTGCGTCGTCGGGACCGCGGAACATGGCGACCATGCCCCACACCTGGCCCCGCGACCGCATCACCAGCCGCAGCTCGTCGGCGTAGTTGTAGCGGGGCAGCATGAACTCGTTGAGGCGTACCGACGCGGGGTCGGTGGCCCGGACCGCCACCGCAGGGACCGCCCGGTGGGCCAGCTCGAGGAACGCCGTCTCCTCTCGGCCTCCGTACTCCAGCAGGCCCCACTCGTGGTCGTGCTCGTCGCGCCCGTGCAGGTCGCCGAACTTCAGCGTGCCCGTCAGCAGGAGGCTGGCCGGGTCGACGGTGCCCATGCAGGCCGCCAGGTGGGGGACGGCCCGGCCGATGGAGGCGAGCGACTCGGCGAGGAACGACTCGAGGTCGAGCCCGGCGCGCGCGACGACGTCCACGTCCGTACGGACGCGCTCGGCCGTCAGTGCACTGCGCATGCGACCAGAGTGCCGCAGCCGGCGGTGGCGCGGCATCCCACTTTTCTGGGTGATCCAGACCTCCCAGACGTCCCGGCACCGAACTCCACAGCGGCACGGGATGGTTCCGGCGCGCGGGGCCGGTGAGGCTCGACGGCGACAACGCCACTCCCGAGGAGCACCACCATGAGTCACCTTGCTGAGGCCAGCCTCGGCCTGTCCACCGACCGGATCTCCCGGCTCGTCGGCGACCTCGCCGACGACTGCCCCGGATTCGTCCACCTGCCCGGCAGTCCCGGGTACGACTCCGGGCGGTTCGCCTGGAACGTCGCCGTCGACCAGCGTCCGGCCGCCGTGGGGGCGCCCGGGACGGTCGAGGAGCTGTCCCGCCTCGTGCGCTCTGCGCGTCGGCACGGGTTGCGGCTGACCACCCAGGCCACCGGCCACGCAGCCTCCGTGCTGGCGCAGCACGACCTGACCGACGTCGTCCTGGTCCGGACCGGGGCGCTGCGCGGCGTCCACGTCGACCCGGTCAACCGGGTCGCCCGCGTCGAGGCCGGCGCCTGCTGGCAGGACGTCATCGACGTCGCCGCTGCCCACGGGCTCACCGCCCTGCACGGCTCCGCACCCGACGTGGGTGTCGTGGGGTACACCCTGGGCGGGGGACTGAGCTGGTACGCGCGCAGCCACGGCCTCGCCGCCAACAGCGTGGTGGGGGTCGAGCTCGTCGACGCCCACGGCGAGGTCGTCCGCGCCGACGCGCACACCCGCGAGGACCTCTTCTGGGGACTGCGCGGGGGAGGCGGCAACTTCGGCATCGTCACCACCATCGAGGTGGCCCTGCTGCCCATCCCCGACGTGTACGCCGGCATGCTCACGTGGGACGTCGCGCACGCCGAGGAGGTGCTCCGCACCTTCGTCGCGTGGTCGGGGAGCGCCCCGGAGGAGGTCACCGCCTCCTGCCGGATCATGCGTTTCCCGCCGTTCCCGGAGCTGCCCGACTTCCTGCGGGGCCGGTCACTGGTCGTGCTGGACGCGGCGGTCCTGCTCGACGACGCGGCCGCGGTGGAGCTGCTCGCACCGTTCCGCGCGCTGGGGCCCGAGCTCGACACCTTCGCCCGGGTGCCGTCCTCGGCACTGACGGGGCTCCACATGGACCCGCCCGAGCCCAGCCCGGGCGTCGCGGACGGGATCGTGCTGGAGACCGTGGACGTCGACACCCTGACCGTCCTGCTCGACCACGTCGGAGCGGGGGCACGTACGGGGATCTTCGTCGCGGAGCTGCGCCAGCTGGGCGGGGCGCTGGCGCGTACGGCCCCCGGGGCGGGCGCCCTGGACCACGTGCCCGGCAGCCACGTCGTGTTCTTCCTCGCCATGGCCCCCACGCCGGAGGCCGCCGCGGGGGCGGAGCGGGAGATCGCCTCCGTGCTGGAGGCGTTGGCCCCGTGGCACGGGCGTCGGTTGCTCAACTTCGCCGACAGCGGGGGAGACGCGGGCCGGGCCTTCGACAGAACCGCGTGGCAGCGGCTGCGGGAGCTGAAGGCGGAGGTGGACGCGGAGGGGCTCTTCCTGGGCCACCACAGCGTCCCGGCCACTGCCGGAGACTGACGTACGACGAAGGGCCGCACCCCGTGGGGTGCGGCCCTTCGTTGCTGTCTGCGTCAGACGCCCGTGGGAGCCGTACCGTCGACGGCCGGTGCCTTGGAGATCTGCTGACCGACCAGGTCGCCCAGGTCGATGCCGGTCGTGCCCTTCACCAGCTCGGTCACCTGGGTGAGGTTGTTGGTGATCGCCTTGGGGAGCGCGGAGGCCCCGTCGGTGGAGACCACGGTCAGCTTGTCGATGTTGGCCATCGGGGCGGCCAGCTCGCGGGCCACCTCGGGCAGGACCTTGACCAGCATCTCGACCACGGCGGCGTCGCCGTACTGCTTGAAGGCCTCCGCGGCCGCGGTCATGGCCTCGGCCTTGGCGCGACCCACGGCCAGCTCGGCGGCGGCCTGCGCCTCACCCTCGAGGCGGACGGCCTCGGCGATGGCGGCACGGCGGGACCGCTCGGCCTCACCCTGCTTGGCACCCTCGATGGCGTTGGCGTCGGCCGCGAGCTCGCGGGCGCGACGGTCGGCCTCGGCGGCCGCCAGGGTGGCGGCGCGCAGACCCTCGGCCTGCGAGACCGACGCGGCACGCTTGGCCTCGGCCTCCTGCTCGATCCGGTAGCGCTCGGCGTCGGCGGGCTTGCGGACGTCGACCTCGAGCTGCTTCTCGGTCACGCTGGCCTGCGCCTCGGCCACCTTGGCCTGCTCGGCGAGGACCTCCTGGTCGCGGGCCGCCTTGGCCAGCGGTCCGGCCGCCTCGGCCTGGGCGGCCGCGGCGTCGGTCTCGGCCTTGATCTCGGACTTGCGCAGCGCGAGCGCGCGCTCGGAGACCGCGATCTGCTCCTCGGCGGCGATGCGCTTGGTTTGGGTGTACCCTAACTACTCGCGTATACTAAAAATGAACATCTATAACGATTCTTGATATAGTTGTCCATTTTTTTCTCCTACGCATTTCTTATTGTAGATACAGATTCCACAACTTCAGAAATATACTTTTTCCAGTTTGGGGCTTCTAATTCATCCCTCTTTTTTTCACATTTTACTAATATATCTTTAACATTTTCTGGCGATGCACAATTTCTTTTAAACATTGATATAAATATATTTTGATACTGTTTTA